>CAJJYX010000006.1 GCA_905197435.1 uncultured Bacteroides sp. | reverse complement strand
CTACACGACACAAAACTCGATGCAAAAATAGACACATTTTTAATAATACCAAAGATTTTTTGAGTAAAAAATGAAATAAAGCAGCTTTTACTTCTAAAACCCCAAACAGATGATTATAATGTTTATCAAGAATTCTTTAGCAATTCAGAAAGTACAATGCAATTTGTATATGTTTTATATCCTATTCATCTATGTGTAACAAACCATGATGAAGGACCCGGATACAAAGAAGAATCACAAGCTTACGGGAAAACTGTGAGGAATAAGGGCAAGGAGAATCAGTACACGTAAGACATAAGCAGATCTATCTGATGAAAAATTCCACCAGTCACATACAGAAAGCCATACAATAATTCCTGATTAAGTTCAGAATACCAATTTCACATTGTCAATCCACAATGAATTGCCGGGGGAGCCTATGTAAGCGCCACCATGGCTGGAGGTGAACTGCAACAGCAAGTGAGTAGGAACATCATCCTTCGTTCCCCAGGCAACTTCCTTGATAGGAACACTTTCCCCTTTACTATTGACCGCATAACGCTCTTCAACCTGAAGGCGCATCATTTGAGCCTTATATGCAGGATCACCGGTAATATCGCCATACATAATGGCATAAGTGGCATTATTATGCCAGTCGGTAGTCGCATAATATCTCACTACCATCGTTCCTACACGTTTGGCATAAATATTCCCCTTCTCATCTTCCCAGCGCTTTTGCAGAAACAGATTCACTTCCGGAAAATCCTTTCCATCCACATCTGTAATACGGCTAAAGCCTGTTGCACGAATGCGCTTCTCGCGATCGGACATTTTTACTTTATAATCAAACTGTATGGCAATCGGCTTCTTCGTAAACGGTATGCCGGAATTCAGCATTTTCTGCGGATTCTTGGTTCCCTTGATAGGTTCGTGCACTTCACCCAGAAACATGGATCCTGCAGCCAATACTGTTATATCTACTATTCCCAAAACTTTTACACTTTCCATACGAGTGTCCATACGGGCACAGAAGCCATCCCCTCTTTTTTCCGGAAACACAGAAGTATTGGTTTTCGTAATACCAGCCACCCGAGCCATCACATTGGACGTTGCCCATGGCGAACCTCCCATATTCTTATATGCCTTGTTATCTGTGATAGTGGCAGTAGGCCCGATGGCATACACATGTTTTGTGGCACCGCCAATAATGCCGGATTCCTTGATTTGCCGGTCAATCCATTGATCCATATTTCCAAAAGGAATCATCTCTACTTCATGCTGCTGTGCGGAAACCACTCCGCAACAAAGTATAGCCAACAGCACTCCCAATATACGAACTTTCTTTTGATTCATTGCTCTAATTGATAATTGACAGTTGATGACTAGCAATCACTATAAATCGTATTTCCACTGTTCCAGTGCAAAATCCCAGTTGGCTTGAACCAACTGCACCGTACGCTCATCATATTTGTATTTATTCTTCTTATATCCCTTCTTTCCGCCTACGTACTTTTCAATATCGGCACGAGCTTCTGCAAAGCCCGGGATGGACAGAGTTTTATAAATATGTTCGGTCATCCCCATTGCATCAGCTTCGAAATCCTCAAACTTCACTTCTATCAGGTTCCCCTCAGGAATACATGCCTTGTCTGCTTCGTACTTATGATACAACTTGGCATAAATGGATAAAATGTTTTTCTCCAGCTCCTCGTTGCTGATGTCCTGCAACTTCAAGGGCTGAATTGTGTTGCTGAAGAAACTGCGGGTACTTTCAAAAACAGTATAAGGATTTCGCATCAGATAGATAAACTTGGCATTTGGGAACATCTTGACAAGCTCCTTTACGCGCCCCGTATGAGGCGGATTCTTGCTGAGAAACTGAGTTCCGTTCGTATTCCAGAGAGAAATCTTTATCAGTTTGACAAAAGTCTCTTCAAACACTTTCAGTTCCTTCTCGGTGATAGTGTCAAACAGCAGGTATTTATCGGCATACTCTTGCTGATACTTAGGCAGAAACCAGAAATTATAATAAGTGTAGGGCATCATGTTTGCCAATGCAAACTCCTCTTCCTGCGGAAGGTCCACAGCCAATTCCATATTATCCGTGGGACGTTTGTCCGGCATCAGCCAACTCATGTTTTTCTTAAAGAAAGGTTGTCCCCACATTATGAGATGCGGGAACACAGTCTGATAGGTGGTATTATAGCCGAAATGCTTGTCGCAAGAAAAGACATTGTGTACAAACGTCGTCCCACTGCGCCAGTGTCCCAAAATAAATACCGGGTCATGTTCTAAAGGTTTATCCGCCAACAACTTCTCATAGCATTTGTCCTGCAAAGGAGTCAAGGTGGAAAGTAAACGGCAGACAGCTTTTGTCAACCGATACTTACCTTTGTAGGCTGCATCTATTTCCCGCTCCTTCGTTACATCTTTGAATGTTTTCCAGTCAGCGCCCACTAATGTGTTTATCGGAAGCTTATTAAATTCTAATAATCCCATTTATCTATATATTAATCTGTTATATTTATCATACATTTACCTCTCACGGTAAAAGTCATTTCCTCAGCAGGGAACGAGTGTTTCCCCGGTGGGGAACGAGCGTTTCCTCGGTGGGGAACGACAGTTTCCTTAGTAGGGAACAATCTTTTCCCATGTAAGAAAAGCCTATTCCTTCTCTACAATCACTGCAATACCTTGGCGTCCCAGCTCCTTCACGGCCTTTTCGATAGCTTCATAATGTTCGGGAGCAATGCCCAGTTTCGGCAAGTTCAGCACGGGCAAGTCCTCGGACAAGTGCATATCCTTATCCTCTACCCTATCGATAATCATACCTACGGCACAGGTGTTGTTGGTTATCGGATCTATCAAGATAAACGAACCGGTAGCCTTATTTTTCTGATAAGGGTCGAAGAAAAGTTCTTTGGCAGTAGTCAGCACCACGCGCGCTATTTGGTTGAGCTGCATCGGCAGTGTATCCTTGTTCAGCTTTCCGTTGTCAATGGAAAGGTGTTCCATCGTATTAACATCCACCTTATATTTGATACTGTCAATGCGGGTACGGCTCATATTGGTAGTCTGCTTGATGAAGAATGATTTGTTGATATCCATCGGTTCTTCATCCATCCACACCAGCATCGCCTCAAAATTGCGATCCATGACAGGCAGGTTGTCCGGATGTACCAGCATTTCACCGCGCGACACGTCTATTTCATCCTCCAAAGTCAATGTGACAGACTGAGGCGGGAAAGCGTAGTCCAACTCTCCGTCATAAGTAACTATACTTTTGATATGTGATTTCTTACCGGAAGGCAATGCCATCACCTCGTCTCCCTTGCGCACAATGCCGGAAGCCACTTTACCGCAAAAACCCCGGAAATCAAGATTGGGACGCAATACATATTGAACCGGAAAGCGGAAGTCTGCCAGATTATGGTCATTGTCAATATGTAC
Organism: uncultured Bacteroides sp.; assembly: GCA_905197435.1. Lineage (GTDB taxonomy): Bacteria > Bacteroidota > Bacteroidia > Bacteroidales > Bacteroidaceae > Bacteroides. The sequence goes on along the minus strand of CAJJYX010000006.1, from coordinate 38,375 downwards.
CGTCTCCAGAAAATCCAAGAGCGAAACGCCCTTATACCAAGGGGTACGTTCTGATTTCTCCACCACATTGTCACCATCCAGAGCAGACAGAGGAATGCAATTCACATCGGGAATACCCAATGGGGCTATAAATTTCCGGTATTCATCGACTATCTCATTGAAACGCTCTTCCGAGAAATCCACCAAGTCCATCTTATTGACAGCAAGCACCACATGCTTAATGCCCAGCAACGAAACCAGAAAGGTATGTCGGCGTGTCTGCGTAATGACACCCATACGTGCATCTACCAAGATAATGGCCAAGTTGGCGGTAGAACCTCCGGTAATCATATTGCGTGTATACTGCTCGTGTCCCGGAGTGTCGGCAATGATAAATTTACGGTTGTTCGTCGAAAAATAGCGATAAGCTACGTCGATAGTGATACCTTGCTCACGTTCGGCCTTCAAACCATCCAGCAGAAGAGCATAGTCTATATGGTCGCCGGCATTTCCCATGCGCTTGCTATCACGCTCCAATGCGTCCAATTGGTCTTCATACAGTTTCTTGCTATCGAACAACAAACGGCCTATCAACGTGGATTTTCCATCGTCCACAGAACCGGCAGTCAGCAGCCTTAGCAAATCTTTTTGCTCATCCTTATCAAGAAAAGCCTTTATATCGAGATTAGAATCATTCATTTTTTCATTCTTAATGGTTAATCGTTTAAAAATAGCCCTCACGTTTTTTCTGTTCCATGCTTGCATCCTGGTCAAAGTCAATAACACGGGTCGTACGTTCGCTCTTGGTAGTAGTCATCATTTCTTCGACAATCTTCTCAATAGTGTCGGCATCACTTTCCACAGCACCGGTCAACGGCCAGCAGCCCAAAGTACGGAAACGTACCATGCGCATCTTTATCTGGTCACGGTATTGTGCCGGCAAGCGGTCATCATCTGCCATAATCAGATTACCGTCAATCTCCACACAAGGACGTTCCTTGGCAAAATACAACGGTACGATAGGGATGTTTTCCAAACGTATATATTGCCAGATGTCCAGTTCCGTCCAGTTACTCAACGGAAACACGCGGATACTTTCCCCTTTATGTACGCGGGCATTGTAAATATCCCACAACTCGGGACGCTGATTCTTGGGGTCCCACTGATGGAATTTGTCACGGAAGGAGAAGATTCGCTCTTTGGCACGTGACTTTTCCTCGTCACGACGAGCGCCACCGAATGCAGCGTCAAACTTGTACTTATCCAGTGCATGGAGCAAGGCTTGTGTTTTCATCAAGTCCGTATGCACCTTACTGCCATGAGTGAAGGGGCCCACACCTGCATTGAAAGCTTCCATATTGCTTTCCACTATCAAGTTCCAACCATACTTCCTTGCATATTCGTCACGGAACTGTATCATTTCCTTAAATTTCCATTTGGAATCAATATGCATTAACGGAAATGGAACTTTGCCCGGATAAAAAGCTTTCTCGGCCAAACGTACCATAACTGAAGAATCCTTTCCGATACTATACAGCATCACCGGTTTTTCAACCCCTGCCGCCACTTCACGGATTATATGAATGGACTCGGCTTCGAGTTCCTTCAAATGGCTTAATCTATATTCTTCTTTCATTATATCTTATTTCTTTTGAATTCTTGGCAAAATGAGTTCCAACAACTTATTGACAGATTCTTCCAGGCTAAGTACGGAAGTATCCAATGTCAAAGCCGGGTGAGCCGGTGCCTCAAAAGGAGCCGAAATACCCGTAAAATTCTTAATCTCTCCCTTACGCGCCTTTGCATAAAGCCCCTTCACATCACGGCGCTCGCACTCTTCAAGCGGAGTGCTGACATAAACTTCCAGGAAATCATCCTCTCCGATGATATGGGCCGCCATTTCGCGGATATCATTATTGGGACTGATAAAAGCCGCGATTGTAATAACACCTGCATCGAGAAAGAGTTTGGAGACTTCGGCTATGCGGCGGATATTCTCCACGCGGTCAGCCTCCGTAAATCCTAGGTTATTGTTTATGCCACTACGGATATTGTCGCCATCCAGAATGCGACAAAGTATCCCACGCTTGTGAAGCTCACGCTCCAAAGCAATAGCTATCGTACTTTTTCCGGAGCCACTCAAGCCGGTAAACCAAATCATCACGCTATGCTGTTTCAGCAGGTTCTCTTTATCCTGACGTGTCAGCATCCGGTCAAATATCGGATATATGTGATTGTTTTCTTCCATATATTATTCTTTCTTCTTTATTTAAAACGGCCAAATTAAAGGAATCAAAAAAATTGATATCAAAAAAGTAATAATGTTCAGAGGCAGTCCGATACGCACAAAGTCCGTGAACTTGTAGTTGCCGATACCCTGCACAATCAAATTGGTCTGATATCCGATAGGAGTAGAGAAACTGGCAGAAGCCGCCATGCAAATCACCACAAAGAAAGGCATCGGACTGACTCCCATCTGCGACGAAATAGAAAGTGCCAAAGGAAAAGCAAGCGCCGCTGCCGCATTGTTCGTTATCAGTTCCGTAAACAGATTCGTTATGATAAACATAACAGCCAACAAAACGTGAGGTCCATAATGATTACTCATACCGATAATGAAACGTGCCACTGCATCTGCCACACCGGAGTTCACCATCGCCTTACTGATAGCAAAAGCGCAAGCAATCGTTATCAGGATATCCCAAGAAATATACTTGGTATACTTGCGTGCCGGGAATATTTTTGTCCAAGCCATGATTATGGTAGTTATGGAAACAAAGAAAAACATATCCAGCTTGATTTCCGGAAATGCTTCCTTGACTATCGGAAGTTCACCAATTGTCGCCCCTACTATCATTAAAATTAACAAGACCAATGCAAACCAACGCTTACCCTTTCCCGGCACCGGTTCCGTATCCTTACCGTTAGCCAACAATACAAACACAGATGACTCTCCCCATGTCTTCACAAAAGAATCATCTGCCATCACTACCAGCGTATCTCCTTCGCGGAGGTATTCATTTTCCAGACTCCCGATTATGCGCTGTCCATTACGTTTGATTTCCTTCACTTCGGCCCCATAGTGCCGCTTAAAATTAAAATCTCCGAGTTTCTTGTTGATGCCGGGAAAACGAGCTCCAAGCACAGCCTCCACCCGATGCAAATTTCCATGTTCCTCAGGTTCCTCATCCGACTTCAGTGCATCTGTACGGACATCCGGCAAAAGTTTTGAAGAAAAGACCAACAAATAAAGGATACCGGCAACTGCAATGAAAACCCCGACTTTTCCCAACTCGAACATAGTGAAGCCTTCATATCCTGCTTCCAATATCATGCCATGCACCACCAGATTAGTTGATGTACCTATCAATGTACATATACCACCAAGTATGGTAACATAAGAAAGAGGTATCAAAAACTTGGTCGCAGGTAATTTCACTGATTCAGCCCAACGTTTGATAATGGGAGCGAAGATAACAACTACTGGGGTATTATTCAGGAAAGCAGAAATAAAAGAAATGGTGGGTAACATACGAAATTGTGCTCTGAAGACCGTAGTATGGCCTTGGGGAAGCAGCTTCTTAATCACTTGTCCCAAGGCTCCAGACTGCCTGATACCTTCACTGATCAGAAATAGCATAGCAACAGTTATCATTCCCTTATTACTGAACCCTTCAAGCATTTCCTTAGGAGTAAGGATACCTGCGCATAAAAACAGCACTACAACAGAAAAGAGCACCATGCCCGGACGCATTTTATCCAGGACCAAGGCAACCACCATGCCCAACAATGCCAACAGCACAAACAATATCTCAAATGTCATAAAATCGTTATTTTATTTCGGTATGCTTGGCTTCTACAACAAACCACGGATTCAACAAGTTCTCCTTATTATATAGCAAAGGCTCTTCCCTTCCGGCCTGATAGATTTCCATTCCGGCGGCACGTGCAATGGCATGTCCTGCCGCCGTGTCCCATTCCATTGTAGGAGCAAAACGAGGATATACATCAGCTTTGCCTTCAGCGACCAAGCAAATTTTAATAGAACTTCCACTTGATATCAAATCAACTTCGGCATGACTCCGCTTCATTTCTTTTATATAATCTTCTGTTTCAGGTGTCAGATGCGAACGGGAAGCCACAATTACAAACCGTTCGCGCATATTTACTTCTGGCAACCGGACGGCTTTCGCAACCAGTTCATCCCAAGACAGCCCATCACGGGCAGTAATATCTGAAAGTTTATAGGCACCCAATTCATACAGCCCGAAATAGAGTTCCTTTTTTACCGGCAGATAAATGACTCCCATTACCGGCACAGAATGATGCACCAAAGCTATATTCACCGTAAACTCACCATTTTTTTTGATGAATTCTTTCGTACCGTCCAAAGGATCTACAATCCATAAAGTGTCCCATGCCCGACGCTCCGAATAAGGTAAATGCTTTCCTTCCTCACTCAATAACGGGAAAGGTGTTTCATCTAAAAAATGACAGATTGTTTCATGAGCCTTACGGTCAGCGATAGTAAGAGGAGAATTATCCGCTTTTCTTTCTATCTGAAAATCCGATGCCGGATCATCGTAAATGGAAAGTATTTCCTTACCGGCCCACAAAGCGGCATCAATCGCATTCAGTATATATCGTCGTTCCATACTATAATTCTTCCAAAGACAAGGTACAAAATTAAAAACTTTTTCAGCCTCCAAAGTTTCCACCCGTAGTTTTATAACTTCTTTTAAACGAAAAAGAGATATTTATAAGTACTTTTCACAATCAGAGGAATAAAGCCCCTATACTCCATTTTGGCACAATTTATAAAAAAGGCAGTAACTTCCCAGCTACTGCCTTACCTTGAAAGGATATATACTCCTTTCTGTTATGAATTACCAAAAAGAATTCTATTAATTGGCGCTATACAACAGCCAAGCCTTCTGGAAGTCAGCATTTGAAGGATGTTTGGCCTTGAAAGAATCGCGCAGGTTCTCAGCTGATGCTCTATCATCAAAAGTACCGATTACTACACGATACAGATTACGATCTGCATTGTAAACAACCATTGCTGCATAGTTTTCATTCACCAACGATTCCTTCACACCTTCTGCATTGGCTTTCACACTATATGCACCACAAACCACACTGAATGTCTTCAAACCGGTACCACCAGATACAACAGTCACTTTTTCCTGGCGCATTCCGGCTGGCGCACTTTCCACTACCTTTACTGGAGCTACAACCACCGGATCTACTTCTTCAACAGGGGCATCTACCTGTGGTTCAGCCAATTCCTGCTGTTTTGCCTTTTCATATGCTTTCTTATAAGCACTTTCACTTGATTTACAAGAAGAGAATGCCAGAGCAATGCATACTCCCATTCCCAACACGGCTAATTTTTTCATTTTTCTATTGTTTTTGTTAGTAAAATCTATGTCTATTCTTACTTTATTCAATATTTTCGGAAAGCAGATTTCGTACCCTCAAATTCCAAACGCAATGAAGAGTAAGACAAATCTTCTACTTTAAATGTACGTTTTCCTTCAGGCCAACCGAAATAAGTATTGTAATTTCTATCATTAATACTTTCCGGCAGCAAAATAATAGAAATTTCAGCACCTTTCAAAGAATAATTCCCAAAAAACGTATCAACTCCACCATCTTTCAACAAACAGATGGCAGAAAAACTCCCTTTTTGAAAATTGTAGAACACGCTGTCAACCTTTTCTAATGTACCATCGGCATATTGATATTGACGCAACTGCCACTTTCCGGCCAAGTCACCTCCGCCATTCATACAAGCAGTAAAAGAACATGCCATCAATATAATCCAGAAGTACTTCAAACCCGATTTTATCATATTTTTCTATCCCGCCATCTAATATGGAGCAAAAATACACCATAACATGTGATTATACCTCAGCAACCTTAGTTAAATATAATTAAACCCCTTCATTAAAAGGGATTTCTCGGAAGACTTACCGTATATTTGCAAAATATAAACAGAGCATGAGGCTCACTTAATTGATTACATGACATTTGAAAATTTGAATTTGATAGACCCTATATTAAAGGCTCTTCAAGAAGAGGGGTATTCCACCCCCACCCCAATCCAGGAAAAATCTATCCCTATATTACTTCAAGGAAAAGACTTATTAGGATGTGCTCAAACCGGAACAGGCAAGACTGCCGCATTTTCCATCCCTATCCTGCAAAAATTATATAAAACGGACAACCGTAAAAGTATAAAGGCCCTTATTCTGACACCGACTCGTGAATTGGCCATACAGATAGGAGAATGCTTCAGTGCATACGGAAAGTACACCGGATTAAGGCATGCTGTCATTTTCGGCGGTGTAGGACAAAAGCCACAAACAGATGAACTGAAACGTGGAGTACAAATACTGATTGCAACCCCCGGACGACTGCAAGACCTGATCAACCAAGGTTTCGTAAATCTTAAAGCACTTGAGTTTTTCGTATTGGACGAAGCAGACCGCATGTTAGATATGGGATTCATACACGATATCCGACGCATACTAAAGTTACTGCCAGCCAAACGACAAACCCTCTTCTTTTCGGCAACAATGCCTCCTGAGATAGAAACTTTGGCAAATTCCATGCTGACGCATCCTGAAAAGGTAGAAGTCACTCCGGCATCATCGACCGTTGATACAATTTCCCAATCAGTCTATTTTATCGAGAAAAAGGAGAAAAAAGACTTGCTGATTCACCTGCTGAAAAATCCGGCTATTGAATCCGTACTTATTTTCACTAGAACTAAACATGGAGCAGACAAACTTGCACGCATTCTGAACAAATCAGGTATTAGGGCTGAAGCCATACATGGGAACAAGTCACAAAATGCCCGACAGCGTGCACTGACCGGCTTCAAAAGTCACGATTTGCGTGTGCTGATTGCAACAGACATTGCAGCACGGGGAATCGACGTAGACCAGTTGTCACATGTCATCAACTATGAGCTGCCTAATGTTCCGGAAACATATGTGCACCGCATCGGACGAACCGGACGTGCAGGTCACAACGGTATTGCACTTTCTTTCTGTGAATCGGAGGAGATGCCATACCTGAAAGATATCCAAAAGTTGATAGGCAAAAACATCCCGGTAATAAAGGAACATCCTTTTGTCACCACCGATGGCGTGAAGGCCCAGGAAGTCAAGGCGGAGGAAATCAAAACCAAAGTCAAGGAAAACAAAGTCTATCGCGGAAGTCGTACAAATGGAGACTTTTGGAGAAGAAAAAAGCAAGCTTCACAAAATAATCCACCAAAAGAAATTAGAAAGTAAGGACAATCATAAAAAAACTGATATTCCGAACAAAGTTTCAAAAATAATTGTTAGCTTTGTCATACAAACCTCAAAAAGAAAGGAAGATCATTATGAAAGGATTAAATGTTTTAGCAGCTTTCGTAGGTGGTGCAGCAGTAGGTGCAGCCCTTGGTATCTTATTTGCTCCTGAAAAAGGAGAAGACACCCGTAATAAAATCGCAGAAATTCTCCGCAAGAAAGGCATTCGCCTGAACCGAAGCGAAATGGAAGATTTGGTGGATGAAATTGCTGCGGAAATCAAAGGTGAAGTAACTGAATAAGATTAAAAACAGAGCCACTATGTTTGCAGACGACAAAAGTATAGAAAATATGCAGCAGCTATTCATGGAATTCAAGAAATACCTGGAGCTGCAAAAGGAATATACCAAACTGGAAGTCACCGAAAAACTGTCCAAACTGCTTTCTACACTTTTATTGGTACTATTGGTCGTTATACTTGGCGTAGTGGTTCTGTTTCATCTGTCATTTACGCTGGTTTATATTTTAGCTCCGTTAGTAGGAGGGCTTATGATGAGTTTTGCACTTATCACGTGCTTTCACATTCTGCTCATTGTTCTACTTGTCCTATTCCGTAAAAAACTCATCATTGATCCGACAGTAAAACTCATCGCAGAATTATTCTTAGACAATTAATTTGAAATATTCATGGATAATACGACCAATACCACTCCCGTCACTTTAGAAAGTATCGCCCAGAAGAAAACTGAGCTACTACAGAAAATACGACTGCAGAAAGAAATCATGACTGGGCTTACACAAGAGATTTTTGCTCCGCTGGAACCTGCCACAAACAAAGCCAACGCTATGATGAGAGCATTCAACACGGGTATGGCTGTTTTTGACGGCATAGTATTGGGAGTAAAAGTAATGAAGAAATTCAAAAGACTATTCGGAAGAAAAAGATAATAATCCAGATAAAATGAGGGGTGGCAAGACTTTTGCCACCCCGTATTTTATCTGGATTAATTTAAGAGTTCTTCTTTTATACGTATGTCTCAAGCAGTTTTACTGAACCTTCAGGTACAATTCTCACTTCCTGAGTAGCAGCTGGGAGCAAAATTGTTTCTCCTGCCTGCACAGAGATTTCATTCTTTTCATTATCTACTATGCGACATGCGCCTTCCACGCAAATAAAAATAACAAATGAATCCAGCTCAGAATAATCACAAGTGATTTCTTCCGTCATGTCATAAATAGAAGTTGTGAAATACGGACTTGCCACCATTTCCACCGGTTCATTTTGTACATGCTCGTATTCCGTACGAAAATCATCCTGCACATCTGCAAAATTGATAGCATCAATAGCCTGGCTTGTATGCAACTCTCGTGATTTTCCATCCTTATCCTTACGGTTATAATCAAAGATACGGTAAGTAATATCCGAAGTCTGCTGTATTTCTGCCACAAAAGCTCCTGCACCGATTCCATGTACACGACCTGCAGGAACATAAAATACATCTCCCGGTTTAATGGTACAAGTTTGCAGAACATCTGCAAACGTACCATTATACACTCGTTCCTTATATTCTTTCGGAGTAATCTGCTCTGCAAAACCAGAAATCAATTTGGCGCCTTGGTCAGCTGCAATGACATACCACATTTCATTTTTACCAAAACTGTTATGGCGCTTTTTAGCCAACTCATCACCCGGATGTACTTGAATCGACAAGTCCAACTTGGCATCAATAAATTTTATTAACAATGGAAACTTATTTCCGAAACGTGCATAGTTAGCTTCTCCTACCAGGTCTTCTTTATATTTTCCGACCATATCTGGTAGCGTTAATCCCTTGTCAGCGCCATTAGCTACTATAGACTCGCTACCTTCTACAGCTGACACTTCCCAACTCTCGCCTACATTGGCAAGGGTATCATTCAAATGTTTGAATGGAATAATCTTGTCGCCTCCCCAAAGCGTTTGCTTCAAAATAGGCTCAAATTTTAGAGGGTACATTCGTTGTTTTTATTAAAAGGTTCTGTTAATGATGTGATTTTTTTAGATTCCGGGGACAAACATACAAAAAATATCACTTTGTATTCCATTTGTTAAACGCTAAACTTTCCTAAAATGTTCTCCACATTTCCTCTCAATTACTTGGGGGAACAAAAGAATTTCTTTTTATTTGCAAGAAATTTAATTAATACCATGGATATGATAAACACTACTCCAACAGAAAGTAATTTATCTGGTTTGAACCCAAAGGACTTTCAAAAGGATATAAATAACAAAAAGACAAATTTGTTTATCCTAAAGAATGCTCAAGGAATGGAAGTTGCAGTTACCAATTACGGTTGTGCAATACTTTCCATTATGGTACCCGATAAAAATGGCAAATATGCCAATGTTGTATTAGGACACGACAGTATTGAACACGTAATCAACAGTCCAGAACCGTTCCTAAACACTACCATCGGACGCTACGGCAACCGGATAGCCAAAGGGAAGTTCACTTTATACGGTGAAGAGCACCAATTGGCAATCAACAACGGTCCCAATTCTCTGCATGGTGGTCCGACCGGTTTTCATACTCGCGTATGGGATGCTGTCCAGCCAGATCAATCAACAATTATCTTCAACTATACATCCGCTGACGGTGAAGAAGGCTTTCCCGGAAATCTCGAAATAGAAATGACTTATCGACTGGAGAATGAAACCAATGCTCTAGTCATTGAATACCGAGCTACCACCGATAAGGCCACTATTGTCAATCTAACTAATCACGGTTTTTTCAATCTTGCCGGCATAGCCAATCCCTCTCCTACCATCTTAAATAATATTGTTACCATCAATGCTGATTTTTATGTACCCATTGATGAAGTATCCATTCCTACCGGAGAAATATTAAAGGTAGAAGATACCCCAATGGATTTTCGTACCCCTCATACTCTTGGAGAACGGATTAATGACAAGCACCCGCAAATTACGAATGGTGCAGGATATGACCATTGCTATGTATTGAACAAGACAGAAAGTGGAGAACTGAGTTTGGCTGCTACATGTACAGAACCTAACAGCGGACGTACCATGGAAGTTTATACGACCGAGAATGGCGTACAGCTTTACACCGGGAACTGGCTTGGAGGTTTTGAAGGTGCCCATGGCGCCACTTTCCCTGCAAGAAGTGCTGTCTGCTTTGAAGCCCAATGTTTTCCCGATACACCCAACAAGCCCCATTTCCCGTCAGCCGTACTGCTCCCGGGCGATGAATACCAACAAGTGACCGTTTACAAGTTTGGTGTACAAGAATGAAATAACTAATCTAATTTATAAACTTATTTAATTTTACAGAACCATGACACAACAAAAACAGAATGGTAAACTCATCGCAATTATCACGATGATCTTCCTTTTTGGTATGATTTCATTTGTTACCAACCTTGCTGCCCCTATGGGAATCGTACTGAAAAATCAGTTTTCAGTATCTAACGCATTAGGAATGTTGGGTAACTTTGGTAACTTTATTGCATATGCAGTGATGGGAATACCAAGCGGCATTTTACTACAACGGGTAGGGTACAAAAAAACAGCACTTATTGCAGTGGCTATCGGCTTTATAGGTGTAGGCGTTCAATTCTTGTCCGGTCATTCAAGCCCGGAAATGGCTTTTGCCGTATATTTGATTGGTGCATTCATCGCCGGCTTCTCTATGTGTTTACTCAACACAGTGGTTAACCCGATGCTGAACAAACTGGGTGGTGAAGGAAACAAGGGCAACCAACTTATCCAGATTGGCGGTTCTTTCAATTCTGTAATGGCCACCATCACTCCGATGTTCGTAGGTATCCTGATTGCCGGTTCCATCGAGAAAGCCACTATCTCTCAGATATTCCCTGTAATGTACACGGCAATGGCTGTATTTGCTTTTGCATTCTTTGTACTTTTATTTGTACCGATACCGGAGCCCAACGCTGCCACTTCAACAGAACCTATCGGCAAGTTGATGTCCGGAGCATTGAAATTCCGTCACTTCATCTTAGGAGCTATAGCAATTTTCGTATATGTAGGTATTGAAGTAGGTGTGCCGGGCACATTGAATCTGTTCCTGACCGACCCTATTGAAAAGGGAGGTGCAGGCATTGCTTCCACTATCTCCGGTTTCGTAGTAGGTACTTATTGGTTCCTGATGTTGATTGGTCGTCTGGCAGGTGCTTCATTGGGGGCAAAGATTTCCAGTAAAGCAATGCTTACTTTCACTTCTGCTTTAGGCTTGATTTTAGTATTACTCGCTATCTTCTCACCTACCGGTTCATTTGTCAATCTGCCGGTACTCCAACAAAGTGCTACGGGCGGCTTGTCCTTCGGACTTGCTGAAGTGCCCATCAATGCCATGTATCTGGTATTGGTAGGTCTATGTACTTCTATCATGTGGGGTGGTATCTTCAATCTGGCTGTAGAAGGACTGGGTAAATATTTGGCAGCCGCCTCAGGTCTGTTTATGGTATTGGTATGCGGTGGCGGTATTCTCCCCGTTATCCAAGGTTGGGTAGCAGACATCGCAGGTTTCATGCCAAGTTATTGGGTTATCATCGCAGCGCTTGCATATCTGTTATTCTACGGTTTGGTAGGCTGCAAAAACGTCAATAAAGACATCAAGGTCGATTAACAAAAGAATATAGGTAATTTATTATTCACCTTATTAAAATATAAATATCATGGATATAGAATACGTAAGAAGCCGTTTCATCAAACACTTTGACGGAACAACAGGAGCAGTTTATGCTTCTCCGGGTCGCATCAACCTTATCGGTGAGCATACAGACTATAACGGTGGTTTTGTATTTCCCGGAGCAATCGACAAAGGAATGATTGCAGAAATAAAGCCCAACGGCACAAGCATAGTAAAGGCTTATTCCATTGATTTAAAAGATTATGTGGAATTTGGCTTGAATGAAGAAGATGCCCCCCGCGCAAGCTGGGCAAGATATATTTTTGGTGTATGCCGGGAAATGATGAAACGTGGTGTAGATGTAAAAGGTTTCAATACAGCTTTTGCAGGTGACGTTCCTCTGGGTGCAGGAATGTCTTCTTCTGCGGCTTTGGAAAGCACCTACGCTTATGCATTGAACGATTTGTTTGGAGACAACAAAATCGATAAATTCGAATTGGCAAAAGTAGGACAAGCCACTGAACACAATTATTGTGGTGTCAATTGTGGTATTATGGACCAGTTCGCTTCCGTATTTGGAAAGAAAGGAAGCCTCATCCGTCTGGATTGCCGTTCACTGGAATATCAATATTTCCCATTCGATCCGAAAGGCTATCGCTTGGTACTCGTAGACTCTGTAGTGAAACATGAACTGGCATCTTCAGCATACAACAAACGTCGCCAAAGCTGCGAAGCCGCCGTTGCTGCTGTCCAGAAGAAACATCCGCATGTAGAATTCCTGCGTGATGTCACTATGGACATGCTTGAAGAGTCAAAAGGAGAAATCAGTGCAGAAGACTACATGCGTGCAGAATATGTTATCGAAGAGATTCAACGTGTACTTGACGTTTGTGACGCTCTAGAAAAAGGTGACTATGAAACTGTGGGGCAAAAGATGTATGAAACACATCATGGCATGAGCAAACTGTATGAAGTAAGCTGTGAAGAACTCGACTTTTTGAATGACCTTGCTTTTGACTGTGGCGTTACCGGTTCACGTGTAATGGGTGGCGGATTTGGTGGATGTACAATTAATCTGGTTAAGGATGAACTGTACAGTACCTTCATAGAAAAAGCAAAAGATGAATTTAAGAAGAAATTCGGCAGAAGTCCGAAAGTATATGATGTAGTCATCAGTGACGGTGCTCGCAGACTTGAATAAACAGGCCTGCTCAAACAGCATACAAGAGGCGCTTCCGTTTTCCCGGAATCGCCTCTTCTCCTTAGAATTCTTAAACTTGAAAACAAACCTAATCAAACAAACGTTCTAACCCAATTAGAGAGTTATTACTATTCTACTGCTGATACTCCTTCTGTAGTCATCTGCACTCGTTTCATTGTCCCATCTTCATTATAGAACAAGCGATCTATGCAGACCGAACGGCGAAAACTTCCGCCTGCGGGGTTCATCCCGCCATTATGATAAATAAAGTACCACTCGCCTTTGAATTCAATAATTGCCTGATGATTGGTGTTGGAGTTTCCGGCCAGTTCATTCAAGATACCTTTATACTCCCAAGGACCGGTAATGTCGCGGCTCATGGCATAGCATATCTTCTCGGGAAACTCCGATGCATAAGAGAGGTAGTACCAGTCACCACGTTTATGCAACCAAGGTGCCTCCGTGAAGTGCGGCAAATCTACCGGAACAATCGGCCCGTCCAGTTCTATCATATTCTCTTTCAGTTTAGCGTAGTAACACTGACTGTTTCCCCAATAGAGATAAGCTTGTCCGTCATCATTGATGAAGACGGTGGGGTCTATATCATCCCAGAAACTCTTGCTTCGCTCTGTGGTCATGGCATTCGTTATCAAGGCAGATCCGCGGGCATCCTTAAACGGACCTACAGGAGAATCGGAGACAGCCACACCGATAGACTTACCCGACACCGTCTTATGCTCCAACGTCACATACCAATAAAACTTGCCGTTCCGTTCAATCACTTGGCTTGCCCATGCCTCTCCTTTGGCCCAAGCAAAGTCGTTGGCTTTAAGCGGCACCGGATACTCGCGCCAATTTTTCAAATCCGAAGAGGAGAACACACACCACTCATTGAGCAGATAATGCTCTTTATCCAATGGACACTCGTCATGTCCGGCGTAGATATACACTTTTCCATCATGCACCATCGCACCGGGATCGGCAGTATACTTATACTTCACAATGGGATTTCCATTTGCCACAAAAGTGGTGTCCTTCTGTGCCGGCAGCCCTTGCGGAGCTGCTAGCATAAAACTTCCCAAACCTAAAATAAACCTATAAAAACAATTCATGACGATTCTATTTCTTTAATATATAGATTGCGAAAGTGTTTGCTTCCAATTCCGCGTTCAATGACTGTCCGCTTACCAGCAAAGCCGATTCGCGGGGAACAATGGCCGAAGGGTTTTCAAGAGTATTGTCCTTGTCTGGCTCTGCCGATGTCAGTTTGATACAACGTCCGCCAGAAAGTGTTTCCTTCTTCTTCAGGCCGTCAAACTTCAACGTCAACGGCTGCACCTTGTCCGATGTATTGACCACCTTTATAATATACTCTTCCGCATCCTTGTCATACACCGCACTGGCAAACAATCCGTTTTGCCCTTCGGCTCCGGTGACGGGCACTTTGTCCATTGTCAGTGGAAGTATATTGGTTCCCTTGTGAGTGGCATAGAGCTGTTGCACATGGTAGCTCACCGTACGCACCGAATTCAGGTTGTCATACCAAATCATGTCCGGACGCCACTGCCATCCCTCCACATGGGCAAACAGAGGAGCATAGGTAGCCATGTGCACAATGTCGGCATTGCGCTCCAGCCCCGTCATGAAGGCAGCTTCCAACAAAGCGGCATGGAAATGATTCCATTTTTTCCCCTTGCCGTGGCAAGCATACTCCCCGGCAAATACCTTCGGACCTTCACGGTCATAGTTGTCATAGCGTGCTCCCTGACTAAGGAACCACGCCTCGGGACGATAAAAATGTTCGTCCACCAAATCGGCTTTCAGTCGCTTCATCTCCGGCCAGAGGTAGTCGAATTGCTTTCCTTCAGAATCAGGTCCGGAACTACCCACAATCTTTAGCTCGGGATATGCCTGACGGATGGCTGCTACAAACGGCTCCAAATGCTCAGGATATTCCTTACCCCACTGTTCGTTACCGATGCCGATAAATTTCAAGTTGAAAGGGGCCGGATGGCCCATATCGGCGCGTACCTTACCCCAAGGGGTATCTATACCGCCATTGGCAAACTCTATCAAATCGAGCGCATCCCGAACGTATTCATCCAGATCGCAGAGTGCCACATGAGCGTCTGCATCAGAATTCTGGAACTGGCAGGCCAAACCGCAGCTCAATACAGGAAGCGGCTCTGCACCGATTTCTTCCGAAAGCAGGAAGAATTCATAGAAACCCAATCCATAGCTCTGGAAATAGTCAGGATAGAAGCGATGGGAAAACGTATACTGCCAACGGTTCTCGTTCAGAGGACGGTTTTCCACAGGTCCCACGGACTTCTTCCAGTCATAGCGGGTAGCCAAGTCGGTGCCTTCCACAATGCATCCGCCGGGGAATCGGAAAATGCCCGGTTTTATGTCGGCCAACGCTTGAGCCAAGTCTTTCCGCAATCCGTTTTCATGCCCCTTCCAGGTATCTGCCGGGAAGAGGGACACATGCTCCAAATCTACTGTCTGGGGAGCAGCAAGGAAAATGCGCAGCACAGCCTTCGCATCTGTAACGTCCGGCCTCAACATCACTTGATACTTCTTCCATTCTTTAGTATCTATTTCCAGCGTCTCTGCAGCAAAAGCCTGCTGTTCACCCGCGGAGGCGGTATTCACCAGTTCCACACGAATTTTTCCGGGTTTGCTGCCTTCGGGTATCCTCGCCCATACAGAGAAGCGATATTCCTGTCCTTTCTTCACACCGATGCCAAAGAATCCTTCGTTGTCCAGTCCCGTCTGTTTATGTTGATGCCCGGCATATGCCAAGCGTACGTAATGCGGATTTTTTTCAAAAGGCCCGTCATCTTTCAACAAGACCTTTCCAAAAGTTTTCCACCCCATCAGTTTCTGCGGAAACTCAAAAGAACGGTTCTTTACAAGTTCGGCATACAAACCGCCATCGGCGGCATAATTAATGTCTTCGAAAAAGAGGCCATACATGGTAGGCTGAATCTCCGCCCCCACTTTCTTGGTCTGCACCACCAGTTCGTTGGTTTGTGCCCGAAGCCCCACACTTGCTGCTAAAGTCAATGCAGCCAATAATCCTGTAATTTTTCTCATAGTCAAAGCTAAATATTAAAATGTATCATTTGATTCTTTTTCCCCATACGGAACGTCCACAAGCGTCCAGTCCGGTAAAGAGGACTGTTTCCATCTCATTCTCCCAGTCATGTCCTGCAAAGACAATCAATCCTTTCAGTTCCTCGCCGTCAAGGGTGAGTGCCAAGGTCTGCTTTCCCTCCGAGAAGTTCCAACTTTCTGCCCCATCCTCCAGGATGCCTCCCTCTTTGAAGGAAACCGGACGGGACCGGTTCCATTCCTCATTTTCCAGTTCCCCCTCACCCCACAATATCTGTCCGGCCTCTAACCTACGCTCATACAGCGGTTCCTGCACCCGCAAGATTTCCCACTCGCCTACCAAGTCAACTTCGGAAAACTTCCGCGGCTTGCTGCCTGTGTAGCGTTCGGGCGACACGACCGGCCATCCTTCTTCTGTAAAGAACATCTGCCGCACGTGTAAGTCCATCATCAGGTTATGCGGAGACAAGCGGCTCTGATGCACCATGAAGTACTCCCCCTCATCCGACTCCAGTACACCACAATGGGCGGTTCCCGCCCAGCCCGGATGTTTCGCAAAACGGTAAGGGGCTGTCAGGATAGGGAAGTTATTGGTCGTATCTTTCAATTCCTTTCCGAAGTAATCCACAAAAGGGCCTTCCGGCTTGTCTGAGCACCCGACACGCACATTGTAGGTAGTCATCAACGGATCATAAGAAACGAACAGGAAATACTGTTTCAAATCGGGATTGTAAATAATTTCGGGAGCTTCCAGATTATCTTTCCGATAGTTGGCACGACGGGCGGTCAGGTGCCCCTTGTCGCCTTCCAAGACTGGGAGCCCGGTAGCCGGATTCAGTTCCACGCAATACAACCCGCCAAAGTAAGAGCCGTAGTGCATCCACCACTTACCGTCTTCGACACCGACAATAATGCTGGGGTCAATGGCATTCATGACAGAAGTATCATCGGTTTTCACCACACAGCCCACTTGCGTCCAAGGTCCTTCAGGAGAAACAGATTCAGCCAACCCGATATAAGAAGTCTTGCGTCCGAAAGCCGACACGCAATAATAAAGGCGATACTTGTTACCCGATGGAATGATGTAAGGAGCCCAAATATTCGTCGCTCCGTGGCCGCCTGCATGAGAGCGTACCCACTCCACCGCTTCCTGTGGAATCTCCGGGAAAGCCCAGCCTACAAACTCCCAACGCACCAAGTCTTTGGAACGACGTATCTGAATATTGCCCAAGGGTACCCCCTTTTCTTCCGCTTCTTTCAGATTCTCACGGAAGATGGCATCTGTGGAATACATATAATAATAGTCGCCCAATTTGCGGCATGAAGGATCGTGTACATTATACGTACCCCACAAGCGGTAATTATCCATCGAAGACAATGAAGAATAGTCATCCGCCCAAGGATTGGGAGAAGGCACCGGAACAAATGCCGGGGCCGGGCCACAGCCTGCCAACAGCAACAATATGCCAAAGGCAGCAAACAAGAAACACAACGGGTTTTTCATATTATCAAACACTAAAGATTACTATGATAAAGATATGCCGCAAATATACGCCCTAACGAGCTACCGGAGGTGGACAAACGGACAAACAAGGTGGACAAACGACCAGAAAGAGGATTTTTAAGCTCAAAAGCTTTGGTCATCAAATTGCAGATGTTAACTTTGTTTCCGTTAACCAAAAGAAACTACATGATTAAGCCACCCCTCCGTCTGTTGCACCTTATTATATTATGTCTGTTGCCGGCATTGCCTCACCCCATACAAGCGCAAGAAGCATTCATCGGCCACTACAATGTCACCTACATCACGATGGATGAGGGGCTGCCCGCCAACTTCATCGAGGACATTTATCAAGACAGCCGCGGATTCCTCTGGCTATCCATGTCGGGAGGAGGCTTGTCGAGATACGATGGATATGAATTTGTCCACTTCAACCCCAGTACCTTGCATCGCAAATTGAAGAACAACTTCGTACGTTGTGCCCGTGAAGACCGTTTCCACCGGCTCTGGGTTGCCTCGGAGGGAGGAATAGACCTCATTGACCTCAACACCTTGCAAAACGCTCGTCCCGGAAAATTAGAAAAGATGTCCGCCATATCAACCGACCAGCCGACCTCACACATAGAACTCGACGCGCTGGGATGCATCTGGTTGCACGAGGGAAACCTGCTTCACCGCATCGCCTTCAACCATGCGGGAGACATCGAGAGCATCCACTCGCTCCACCATGACGGACTGCAAAAGAGCAATCTCATATTCAAGGACATCGAACAGAAAGGAAATGTGTGGATAAACCTCAACGGACAGATATGCTCCATAGGCCTTCAAGAAGAAGGTAAGCTACAGGCCATGCCGGTGGCAGACTGCCTGAACTTCGCACCGGACCTCCTCCTCTCCGACTTCATCGTCAAAGAACATGAAATCTGGATAACCACCAATCAGGGATTGTACCGATATGACAAGAACCACAACATAGTGAAGCACTATGAACACATCCCCGGAAATCCGAATACCCTTTCGCAAAACTTCCTGACCGGACTGGCTGTCACCGAAAACAAACAACTGATAGTAACCAGTCTTTGCGGCATAAACATATACAATCCGCTGGCCGACAACTTCGAACAGATAAGGAATGACCTGCCTGGAGACAAGCCTCCGTTACTGAACAGTAATTTCGTGAACTGCATCACCACGGAAGGAAAGCACATCTGGATAGGTACGGAAAGCGGTGGCATCAATCTGCTGAGCCCCAAACGGCTGGCGCTGCAAAACTACCGGCACGACAAAAAGAACCCGAACAGTCTGGCACGTAACCCCGTGAACGCCATCTTTGAAGACGAAACCGGCACACTATGGGTGGGAACCGTGGAAGGTGGCCTGAACCGGAAAGTTAAAGACAGCAATTCATTCATACACTACACCAACGAAAACGGCACCTTGAGCCATAACTCCGTCAGTGCCATCACCGCCGACGCCAAAGGCCGACTATGGGTGGGAACCTGGGGTGGAGGCATCAACCTGCTCGACAAGAAAAATCCGCAGTACAAGCCGCAAACCCTTACACCCGCCAATTGCAATAACTACCCCATCAACTTCATCGGCTCACTGACCTACGACCCCATCAATGACGGTATCTGGGTGGGAGCCAATGAAGGCCTTTACTTCTACGACCTGGAACAAGAGAAGATGACCGCACTCCTGCCCGACTCCATAGCCCGGAACATACACGGATGCATCGGCTCCATCATCGACCACGACGGACAGTTATGGATAGGCTGCCTGGAAGGTGCATACGTCATCGACCTGCACTCGCTCCGGACAACAGCACAAGACCACCTCCGGTACCGCCACCTGAAATACAAGCTCGACCAACCCGAATCCGGACTGTTAGAGAAGATAGACTGCTTCCACCAAACCGAAGACGGTACATTGTGGCTTGGCAGCAACGGATGCGGCCTCTACCGACGAACCACCGACCCCAACGGCAAAGAACGTTTCGAAGCCTACACCACCGCAGAAGGGTTGCCCAACAACTGCGTACGCAACATCCTGGGCGATGCCAAAGGCCGCCTCTGGCTTGCCACCAACAACGGACTTTCCTGCTTCCTTCCCGCAAAAAAGCATTTCATCAACTTCACCCGGCAAGACGGACTGACCAGTACCCAATTTTATTGGAATGCCGCCTGCCGTTCTGCCGACAACCAACTATACTTCGGCCATGTAGCAGGCATGGTGGCCATTGACCCCGAACTCCCTCCCTTTCGTGCCGCACAGTCCTCTCCCTTGCGCTTCACCCGGCTATGGGTAGACAACGAGGAGGTACAAGCCGGCAACGGACTGCTGCCGCAAGACCTGGCCTTCACCCACGAAATCAGCATCCACGAAAGCACACAGTCGTTCTCGCTGGAATTTTCGGCACTCAATTACGAACCGGGACATACCGGATCCTACAGTTACCGCCTCACCGGATTTGACAAGCAATGGATACCCGTACCGACCAACCGCCGATTTGCCAGGTACACCAACCTATCGCCGGGGAAATACACCCTGCAAGTGAAATACATCCCCTACCATGAAGACGGACAAGAACAGATAGCAGAACTGGCCATTGACGTCAAGCCCTATTTCTACAAAACACTCTGGTTCATACTGTTGGTTATCATTGCCTCCGCCGTAGCCACCTGGCAGCTCTACCAATGGCGCATCCGGAACTTGAAACGGGTCAGCGAACTGCTGCACCACAAGGTGGAACAGCGCACCCGTGAGCTGAAGGAACAGAAACTGCTGCTGGAAGAGAAAACCGAAGAACTGTCCCTGCAGAACCATCTGCTGACGGAACAGAATGAAAAAATATCCTTGCAGAAAGCCAAACTTGCGGAACTGGCACACAAGATACAGATGCTGACATTGGACAAGATAACCTTCTTCACCAACATCACCCATGAATTCCGCACTCCCATCACACTTATCATCGGTCCCATAGCCCGCGCCTTGAAACTAAGCTACAACCCGCAAGTCATCGAGCAACTGCAATTCGTGGAACGAAACTCCAAATACCTGCTGTCGCTCGTCAACCAACTGATGGACTTCCGCAAGGTAGAATCCGGCAAGCTGGAGATAGTCAACACACCCGGAGACTTCAACAAATTCACCAATGAACTGGTGGCATCCTTCGCAATCTTTGCCCGCGAACGGAACATCAACCTGAAGTTCTATCACCATCTGCCAAACACCCGGATAAGCTATGACGAAGAGGCCATGCACAAGGTACTGACCAACTTGTTGAGCAATGCCATCAAGTTCACACCCGACGGCGGAAACGTGTCGCTCTTCATCGCCCTGCTGCCCCGGACTGAGAAACGCTGCGAATCGCTCTACATCAGTGTCAGCGATTCCGGCAACGGCATACCCCACGAAGACCTCGAGAAGATATTCAACCGCTTCTACCAGGTGCAAAACCAAACGAAGTACCCCATGTACGGGCAGTCGGGCAGTGGCATCGGCCTCTACCTGTGCAAACGCATTGTGCAAGCCATGAACGGTGAAATCAAAGTACACAACAACCACACCGCCGGATGCACTTTCCGCTTGTTGTTACCTGTTTTGGAAGTCCAACCGACAGCCACACAGCTTGTCGGCACCAAACCCATCCTCCCCGGCATACCGACGCAGCTGCCCGACAGCGAGTTTAAACGGCTCAGCATCCTTGTGGTGGAAGACAACCCCGACATGCGGGGATATATCCGTTCCATCCTGCGCGAAAAATACCGGGTGACCGAAGCCGCCAACGGAGAAGAAGCCCTGAATGTACTGAATACACAAAACATAGATTTCATCATCAGCGACCTGATGATGCCCGTCATGGACGGCATCGAGCTGTCCCGCCGGGTAAAGGAAAATCTTTCCATCTCCCACATCCCCTTCTTGATGCTGACCGCCAAAACTTCACAGGAATCCCGTATAGAGAGTTATCGCATCGGTGTGGACGAGTATCTGCTGAAGCCCTTTGACGAGGCACTGCTTCTGGTCCGCATAGAGAACATATTGGAAAGCCGAAAACGCTACCAGCAAAAATTCGCCGTCAGCATGGACATGGAGACACTAAACCTCAATGACGAGTCAGGTGACAAGAAGTTCATAGCCCACATCATGAAGATAGTCAAAGAGCATTACGGAGACCCCAACTTTGAAGTCGGTAACTTCAGCGAGGCCGCAGGCGTCAGCAAGTCGTTGCTCAACCAGAAACTGCAAAGCCTCCTGGGCCAGTCACCCAACCAGTTCATCCGCAATTACCGTCTAAACCTGGCACGCGAACTGATACTGAAAAGCCGATATACCAAAAGCATGAGCATAGCTGAAATAGCCTATACAGTGGGGTTCAACGATCCCAAGTACTTCAGCCGCTGCTTCACCAAGGAATTCAACATCAGCCCCAGTACACTGCTGAACGAACAACCACATTCCTGAGGCATTTCCGGTGAAACTTCTTTCCATTTCGAGGGCTGCCGGTGAATGACATATCCGGCATGCTTATCAAACACAAGTGTTCAACTTGTCAGACACCAGTGTCTGTCACGACAGACTCCGGTGTCTGTCAGGATGGGTACAAGTGTCTGTCAGGTAGAACACAAGTGCCTGACAATTTGAAGTATCCCACTGTAAGAATGTATCTTTTACACCCATTATTCGTTTATCCACCTCTTATGTTCATTTGTCCACCTCTATCCGGATGTCATACGCTACTTTTGCGGTACTACTTACTGAGTAGAAACAATTTGTTTAACTATTAATATCTGTATTATGAAGAAGACAAGAAAGTGGCCGTCTTTTATTATGGCGGCAATCACGGTTCTTTCATTTTCGGCCTGCGAGGAGTGGGGGCAAATGGATCCACCGGCAGGCACGGACATCTACCCTAAACTGGAACAGGTTGCAAACATTGACTTCGAACCGTCTGAAAAAGAGGGAGAAACAGGTTTTATCCCCGAAAGTTTCAACTACTATGCTTATGAGGGAGGAGACATCGCCATGGTGGAAAAAGACGATGACCACGGAAACGTGCTGCACCTGCCCAATGGCTATGCCCGTACTTTCAATCCACTGACCGCCTACAAAGCCCAGAATGGCGTGTCGCTGACATTTTGGGTGAAACAGGCCCTCCGCATCGATGACGAAACGAAAGAGGAACTGGAACCGGACCTGACCGGTGCACTGTTCTCTTTCCAGAACAGCAACGGCGCACAACGCATGTTCATCACCGCCAACGGCTGGCTGAAGTACGAAGGCGTAGACGGAGAGTACGAAGCCAACAACCCCGAAACAAACAAAGTATCAAAGAACCCCTTGCTGCTGCCTGCCGGAGAATGGCACTACATGGCTGTCACCGTACGCAATGACGGCTACAGCATATACGTAGACGGCAAACAATGCATAGACAAAATTGTACCGGAAGCAGAATTCGATTTCAGCAAGATTGTACAGTTCATGGCAAGTACACCTTATCTATATATAGGCAATGGTTCGGACACCCCCACACAGGAAATGTGGATAGACGAAATCAAGATTTACCGCAACCAGATAACCGACAGCGAATGCCAGATGCCGGGCACAGGCAGCGACGAGATAAGCCCTTGGTTCATCGTAGGCAGTGAAGACTACTCTACTCCGTGGTGGACCGCCTTCTCCGACCTTTTTACCCACACCGGTGACGGTAGCATAAACCTCGGATTCTACAATCACACCACCGGCACCGGAGCCAACCACGAAAACTGGGTGCTGGTCATTACCAACGGAAAGGCCATCGGTGAAGCTGGTTACGCAGAATACGTCGTACTCCGCAACGATGCCTGGGGATGGGGAACTTATTATGACAGCGGAACCATGACACATGAATTCAAGTTCGACGACGGTAGCTTCGTGCCCGACATGCAAAACTCCTGGGTAGACCTCACCCTGACGCGCAAGGATGGACACATGGCTATGGTGGCCGATATTACCTGCACATCAGGCAAGACCTATCACTACACCTTCGACTTCGACGGAAACATCAGCGACACCTGGGGATGCTTCCTGACTTGCGAAAACTCCTGGCTGGAAATCTCCAAAGACGAAATATTCAACGGACAGACTTTTACGGACTACGTGGTGGGGGCTACAGACAGCTCGGCTGCCTGGTGGACTACCTTCTCCGACCTGGACGTGCTGAACGGCAACTTCACAAACTTCGCTTACGAATTCATCAACGGGAACACCGGCACCGGCGGAAACCATAACAACTGGGTACTGGTGTGCACTAATGGAAAAGCCTTTGGCGAAGCAGGCTATGCGGAATACTTCGTGCTCCGTTCCGATGCCTACGGATGGGGAGACAAATATGACGGAAACAATATAGTCCACGATTTCAACTGGGATACCTTCGTGAAGGATATGCACAACTCCACCACCAGAATCTACCTTACCAACAGCGGCGGAAACCTCAGCCTGCTGGCCCGCGTGAAGAAGGAGAATGGAGAAATGCTGCCCGACTACCGTTTCTCTGCCGAAGGCATATCAGGCGAAATCGGATTCTTCTTTGTACTCGACGGAAACTACCTCGACATCCGCAAAGTGGGCTTCTTCCCTTATGCGATAACCGAACCGCAACAATAACCTTTAATCAAAATACTATAATCATATGAATAATGGTATATCAAACAATGCTATAAAAGCGAAGAAACGAAACTCGTTCTTCCGAATGCTGCTGGCTGTATGCCTGCTGCTGGCCGAGCAACAACTCTTTGCCCAGGGCAAGCAGGTGAACGGTGTCGTGAACGATGCGTTCGGCCCCGTCATCGGTGCCAGCGTAGTAGAAAAAGGTACCACCAACGGTGTGATTACCGATTTGGACGGTAACTTCAAACTCACAGTAAGCAGCGAGAGTGTCATACTGCAAATCTCTTATGTAGGCTACCAGACACAAGAGATTGCCGTGGCAGGCAAAACATCCTTCAACATCCAAATGAAAGAAGACAGTGAAATGCTGGAGGAAGTGGTAGTTGTGGGCTATGGCGCCCAGAAGAAAGAGAGCGTGGTAGGTGCCATCTCCCAGGTTTCGAACAAGGAACTGCTTTCTTCGCCTGCCGCCAATGTATCACAAGCCATCGCCGGAAAGATTTCGGGTGTGATTACCTCGCAGACTTCCGGTGCACCCGGCTCGGACGACACACAGATTTACATCCGCGGGCGCGCCACCTTTGCAGGCGATGCCCAGCCACTGGTGTTGGTAGACGGAGTGGAACGCTCGTTCTCGCAGATTGCCCCGGACGACATCGAAACCATCTCCGTGCTGAAAGACGCATCGGCCACAGCCGTTTACGGTGTGCGTGGTGCCAACGGCGTAATGCTGATTACCACCAAGCGCGGCAAGGAGCAGAAGCCCGAAGTGAGCCTGACAGCCAACTACCAGATTCAAAGCCCCACCCGAAAGGACACTTACCTGAACTCCTACCAGTCACTGGGGGTGCTGGAAGAAGCCCTCGCCAACGACGGCCTGCCCTCACAATACTCTGCCAACGACCTGGAGATGTTCCGCAAGTCATGTGCAGGCGAGCTGAACGGCATCGATGCCATGCTCTACCCCAACGTGGACTGGTATAACGAAGTGCTGAAAAACAACGCTCCGGCCCAACGCTACAACGTAAGCGTTCGCGGTGGAACAAAACGTATGCGTTATTATGCATCGGCCGAATACTACAACCAGCAGGGATTGGTGAAAGACCTGAGCAACGACAAGTTCGGCAATTCCTCCAGCCCCAGTTTCACCCGCTATGCCTTCCGTGCCAACATGGACCTCTTCCTGACCCAAGACCTGACCATCTCCGTCAACTTCGGTACACGCTTTGAGGAACGCGGCGGTTCCAACAGCAGCGAAAGTGCCAACTACAGCGAAATCTTCTACGAAATGAACCACACACCGGGCTGGCTCTTCCCCGTGAAGACCGAAGTGCAGAACGGCGAAAAGAGACAGTACATCTACGGCGGCAGCTCACAGTACCAGAACAACATCGTGGGACGTCTGTCCGAAGCCGGTTTCTATCGCTCCACCAATACCATCAACGAAACCAACTTCATCGCCGACTACAAGATGGACCGGCTGACCCAAGGACTCAGTGTCAAAGCCATGGCTTCATTCGACTACGACTCATTCAACAAGAAACTATACAGCAAGTCGTTTGCCACCTACGAGCTGAACAACCGCGACGACTACGACAATATCGATGCCTACAACCGCTTCAACAGTGACGGCGAACTGGCCGGCTCGCAAGACCGCAATGCCGTCTACAAGCTCTATATGGAAGCGCAGGTAAACTACGCCCGCAAGTTCGGCAAACACGACGTGACGGGTATGGCGCTTTATAACCAGAACGATTATCGCGTAAATGACGAGCTGGCCAAGCGCTACCAAGGTCTGGTAGGCCGTGCCACCTACGGTTACGATGACCGTTACCTCGCCGAAGTGAACTTCGGTTACAACGGTTCCGAGAACTTTATGAAAGGCAGGCGCTTCGGCTTCTTCCCCGCTTTTTCATTGGGATGGCGCATCACCAATGAAAGATTCATGGCCGGCAGCTCCGAGTGGTTAAACAATCTGAAACTGCGCGCCAGCTACGGACAAGTAGGCAACGATGTCTATCAGGTGGGCGGAGTGGCACAACGCTTCCTCTACGAAGAAAACTGGCAGCAACTAAGCAATGACTACTACTTCGGCAACACCGGTATGAGTGGTATCTACGAGTCGCAATACCCCAACTACGGTGTCACCTGGGAACGCGCCCACAAGTACAACGTCGGCCTCGAATTCGGGCTGTGGAACGGACTGCTGAACGGTAACATCGACTTCTTCTACGAAAGGCGCAACGACATCCTGACGGAGTACCTCACACGCCCGCAATGGACAGGAACCACCATGGCAGCCTCCAACCTGGGTGAAACAACGAACAAGGGTTTTGAAATCGAACTGAAGCACAGCAAACGCCTCGGCAAGGATTTCACCTATAACGTGGGCTTAATCTTTTCTCATGCCAAGAATGAAATCAAAAACATGGACGAACCGGCCCTGAAGACCGGATACCGCAAACGCGAGGGACATTCCATCGGCCAATACTTCGGCCTGCTATGCGACGGATTTGTGACGCAAGCCGACATTGACAACGGACAACTGCCGACCTCCACCTTCGGAAACGTGCAAATCGGTGACCTGAAATACCGTGATATGAATAAGGATGGCTTCATCGACGAACGCGACGAAACCTTCATCGGCTATAGCGATGTACCCGAAAACACCTATGCACTGACACTGGGCGTCAATTACAAGGGTTGGGGATTCAGCGTCATGTTCCAAGGCGTAGACCACGTAAGCCGCTACTATGATGCCGAAGCCATGTATGCCTTCGTCAACGGCGGCAAAGTGAAAGAGCATCACCTGCAACGCTGGAATCCCGCAAAGAGCGAAAGCGAAAATATGGCCAGCGCCCAATACCCTCTGCTACACTACGACAGCTACGGCGACCACAACCAGCGTCAGAATTCCTTCTTCCTGAAGAACGGCGCTTTCTTCCGCCTGAAGAACATCGAACTGAGCTACACGCTACCAGGAAACTGGTCAAAAGTAGTGGGTATGAGTGATTGCCGCCTCTACGTCAATGCCAACAACCTTATCACCTGGGATCATCTGGATGACTTGGTTGACCCGGAAAGCAACGGTTCCAACCGCTATCCGATTATGAAAACCGTAAACTTTGGTGTAAACATTAAATTCTGACAGAGCACATGAAAAAGAAATTATTATATAGCATATTTGCCTTGGGCATTGCTACCACCACCCTCACCTCCTGTGAGGATATGTTCGGTGGATTCCTCGACAAGCAACCAAGCGGCGAGCTGACAGGCGATGAGGTATTCAGTGACTGGGGCATGATGACCCAGTTCCACAATGATACCTATAACTTCCTGCGCCACGGTGCAAGCCGCATCAACCGTTCCTGGCTGGATGCCGCTACCGACCTGGCCGAAACCAGCTATGCCAATGGAGGAGTACGCACCACATTCAACATCGGCAACTACTACGGTGGAGGCGGTGCAGCTGAACTTTCCGATACCTGGGAACATTTTTACCGCGGCATCCGCAAATGCAACATGATATTGACCCGCATCGAAAACGTGCCCAAAGGCGCCGAACTGTCTGAAGACGAATACCTGGTCAAGAAACAGAACTACATCTCGGAAGCCCGCTTTCTGCGCGCATGGTTCAACTGGGAACTTTTCCTACGCTACGGCCCCATCCCCATAGTGACCGAAGTGCTCGACCCTAACGGTGACCTGCTGAGCAACTACACCGTCCGCCCCACACTGAAGGAGCATGTGATAGACTTTATCCTGAAAGAGCTGAAAGAGTGCGAAAACGGATTGCTGGCCAACAATGACACCTACAAGGAATACGGACGCATCAACCAGCCGATGGCACGCGCCCTCTATAGCCGCATCATGCTCTACATGGCCAGTCCGCGCTACAGCACAGAGTCGGGCATCACCTGGCAGCAAGCCGCCGAAGCCAACAAAGGCTTCATTGACACTTACGGCAGCCTGTACACGCTGATGCAAGGCGTAGATGCCAAGACAGCCCTGACCAACGCTTGGCTACAGACACCTACCAACGGCAACAAGGAGATGATTTTCTACCGCAACGACGGTACGATAAGCTGGGGTAGTATTTCCAATGACACCCCGGTGGGAGAAGGTGGTAACGGAGGCCTCTGCCCTTCACAAAACCTAATAGACATGTATGACATGGCAGACGGGAATGCCCCCTTCCAAAACTATGACGAAACAGGAGCACCGGCATACAACGGCACACAGCCTGCCATCAATCCCGGCAGCGCCTACAGCGATGCCAACATGTGGGCCAACCGCGACCAACGCCTGAATGCCTCCATTCTGTACCACGGCATCAACTGGGGTAACGGTACCATCAACGTAGTGAAAGGACAACGTGACAACCCGGTAGGCAATGCCAACGCCACGCCGACCGGCTACTACGTACGCAAGCTGATTCCGGAATCTATCCTGAGCAACAACCACGGAGGAAGTTCCTATCGCCTCTGGTGCTTCATCCGATACTCGGAAATCCTGCTGAACTATGCCGAAGCCGTGAACGAAGTGCAAGGCCCTTGTACTGAAGTGTACGATGCACTCGACCAAATCCGTCACCGTGCCGGCATCACAGGCAACGTGGCCGACCGCACCGACCTCAACAGCAAAGAAAAAATGCGCAACTTCATCCGTAAGGAACGCACAGTGGAACTGGCTTTCGAAGAACACCGCGCCTGGGACGTACGCCGCTGGAATGTGGCCGAAAAAGCTTTGGGACGCGACATCATAGGAATTGACGTAGCCGACAACGGCACCATCACCCGCAAGGTGGCACAAAGCCGTATATTCAACGAAAAGATGTACCTCTATCCCATACCCGAAGGCGAGTACTGGAAGACTGGTATCGAAAATAACCCCGGTTGGTAACCTTAAATATGATATAGAATATGTATAATATGAATCGCATCATAAAAAAATCAGCAAGAGCAGGCAAAGCCCTGCTACTGGGAATCTTGCTCTTTATGACCACAGCTGTGTGGGCGCAAAGCGTACAGACATTGAAAGGCCGTGTTATAAACAGTGAAGGCGACCCTATTGCCGGTGCTGTAGTGAACATAGCAGAACAGAGCCGCATCGTACTGACGGACAAAGACGGAAACTTCAGCCTGAACGGTGTAAGGCTGACCGATGAAATCTGCATCAGCAGCGTAGGCTACAAAAACGCACAAGTTCCCGTCGAGTTCAGTGACAGCTTCAAAGTGGAACTGACATCCGATTTGGACGAATACCTGCACACTACACCGGTGCCATTCGGACGAAAAGCCCGGAAACTTGTGACGGAGGCCACTTCGGTGGTGACCGGTGAAGAGTTGCAGAAACACCCCATCACCGTGTTGCAAAATGCTTTCACCTCTACCGTGAACGGCGTACAGACCTACGAGTGGTCCAGTGAGCCGGGTTGGACGGAATCGGCCATGTACATCCGCGGCATTCGCACCATGAACAGCAGCGCCCGCGCACCGCTGGTAATGGTGGACAACGTGGAACGCGACCTTTCGTTCCTCGATGCTTTTCCCATCGAGAATATCACCATCCTGAAGGATGCAGCCGCAACCGCTATTTACGGTATGCGCGGCGCCAACGGTGCCATCATCGTGACCACCAAGCGAGGCGATGCCGGAAAGACCAAGATTGACTTTACGCAAGAAGTGGGATTCCAGATGTTGAGTAACAAAATGGAGAACCAGAACGCCTACAACATGGCTCTGACACGTAACCGTGTGCAATACCTGAGTGGCGGCCAGCCGGTATATACCGACGAACAAATTGAAAAGTATCGTCGCGTATCCAACGGCGAAACTCTGGAAGGAATAGATCAGTACAAGTACTTTAATACCAACTGGTTTGACGAACTGTACCGCGAAACGGCACCCAGCTACAAGACCAACCTGCAGGTAAGCGGCGGCAACAACCGTGCCCGCTACTACGTATCATTCTCCTACCTGCGCCAGGAAGGTATGTGGAATGACAAATGGACCAACTACAACAAAGACTACAACACGGGACACACGCTGAATCGCTGGAACCTCCGTTCCAATCTGGATATAGACGTAACCAAGTTCCTGAACGTATCACTGGACCTGGGCGGACGTATCGACAACATCCAGCAACCGAGGGAAGCCGTATTCAACCTGGTAACCTTCGGTGCCGTAGAGTGCGACCCCACCGCTCCGGTCTACTGCCCCAACGGTGAGATCTTTGCCAAGGCAGGAGCCGGGAATGCCGGCAAAATGTTGGCTGCGTCCGGCAAGGAAAACAACCGTCGCCGCAACCTCTACTCTACCCTGAACATCAACGGTGACCTGAGTGCCATACTGAAAGGATTAAAAGTAAACGCTACCGTGAGCTTCGACTCGTACGAAGTATTCGAGACGACCCAAGCCAACAACGTAAACTCGTATTACTACGACTACCAGAATCTGGATGTAGAAGACATTTCCCAAATAAAGTATGACAAATACACCTCGTATGAGTCCCTGCACTATGTTTCGGGATCCAAAGGCAACCAACGCGCCCACTACTACAACCTGAACCTGCTGGGAGGCCTGAGCTACGAAAACAGCTTCGGCAAGCACAACGTCAGCGCCCGCGCCTTTGCCCGCGCCTACCGCAACCAGAACAATGTGCTGGAAGCTAATAACCCGCAGTACAACTCTTCGAAGCGCTATCTGTCATATAACGGACAGGTGAACTACAATTACGACAGCCGTTACCTGCTTTCAGCCAACATCTCACGCATGGGCAACGACAACTACCGTGAAGATAGCCGTTGGGGTACTTTCTACGGTGGTTCGCTCGGCTGGGTAGCTTCCGAAGAACCTTGGCTGAAGAACAACAAGCACATCGACCTCCTGAAACTGCGCGCTTCCTACGGACATTCCGGACAATCCGAAACCGGCGCAGGTCGTTATCCTTACCAAAACACATATGGCTCGTCCACCGGCTACGGATTCGGCTACAATGCCGGTGCGTATGTCAACGGATTTGCCGAAACAATGGCAGGAAACGCCAACAACATCTGGGAAATCTCAGACATGTTGAACATCGGCCTGGACTTTGATTTCTGGAACAAGAAACTTTACGGACAAATAGACATCTTCAAGGAATGGCGTTCCAACATCCTGGTAGAGCGTTCCAGTGTGCCCAGCATCCTGGGTATCTCCGTAGCCAAGGACTCTTACGGAAAAGCAGAGACAAAGGGCTTTGAAGTGACCTTGGGACACCGCAACCATATCGGTGACTTCAACTTCTACATTGAAGGCATGTTGACCTACAACACCAACAAGATTACCGAAATGGACGAAACAGAGCCCAACGTGCCTTGGCAACGCAAAACCGGCAACCGCATCCTGGACTATACTTCCGTTGCCGGCCTGTACGAAGCCTCGTTCAACCAAACCATCGGTGGCTGGAACCGCTACAAATTCACGCAATGGGCCAGCGACCCCAATCTGATAGCTACCAGCCATCAAGATGCCATCGACCATCCGGAAAAATATCCTTACCACTCGTCCTCCAATGGAAACCAGCTATTGGGTACTGCCGTATTCAAGGATTTGAACGGTGACCGACTGATTGACTCGAACGATATGGTGCCGGATACTTACACCATCATCCCCGAACTCATTCCGACCCTGAACTTCGGCTTTGAGTGGAAAGGATTCGATGCCCGTGCCGTACTGACCGCCTATATGAACCGCGACGTATTCCTTTCACCGGCTGTTTCCTGGTCTGGTTGGGGCAACCAAGGCACACACGAAGTAGTGAAGAGCTGGGGTTACTATACAGATGACCCACAAGACCCGCGCAACGTGAATGCCACCTACCCACGCCCGGTATACAGTGGTTACAACGCCATCGATTCCGACCGCGACAGTGGTACTTATCAAAATGACATCTGGATTGTAAACGGTAACTTCCTGTCACTGCGCAACGTCGAAGTCGGTTATTCACTGCCAAGAAAACTGATTGCCAAAGCCAACCTGACAAAGTGCCGGGTCTACTTCAGCGGTTATAACCTCTGCACATGGAGCAGCATACCCGACGGACTCGATCCCGAAAAGCCGATGAGCTACTGTTGGTGGTATCCGAAGACTCGCACATTCACTTTCGGCATCAATGTGGGATTCTAATCCATTAGTTGAAAACTTCAAAAAATATAAATATGAAAAGATACATCAAATATATGGCAGCAGCCCTGCTGACAGTGAACTTCACCGCCTGTAGCGACTTCCTCGACAAAGAAGTAGACTTAGCTTTAGGACCGGAAGATGTGTTCGACAAATTCGAGAATACACAAGGCAACCTGGCCAACATTTATACCTATCTGCCGGATGCCTTCGCCGGTTACGGTGACGGACAGTTTCTTGCCGCCTCACGCGACTGCATGACAGACAACGCTATTTCCTTTTGGAACGTGCATCGCTACCATGCCGTGCTTGCAGACAGCTATTCGGCCACCAATCACTGGTTTGCCCAAAATTACTGGGAAAAGAACTTCAAAGCCATCCGTGCTACCAACACCTTTCTGACCTATGCCAAAGAAAGCGTTATCAAGAATAAGGAAACGGATGACGATGACAACCGGCTGTACGACCGCTACATCGCCGAAGCCAAGTTGTTGCGTGCCATTTTCCACTTTGACTTGGCGAGCTATTTCGGTGCCATCCCTATTTTGGGAGAAGATGAAGAGGGCAAGCCAATCATCTTCGACTACACCAATCCGGAAGCCATGAACCAGCCACGCACCAACACCGCCGAAGCTCTGCAATGGATAGCCAATGAGTGCGACAAAGTAAAAGATGTGCTCCCCTTCCGCTACAAACAAGAGGAACTGAACTGGGGTCGTCTGAACGGTGCAGCCGCTTATGCGTTGAAAACAAGAGCTCTGCTCTACAAGGCATCTGCCCTGAACAATTCCACCAACGACAAAAGCTGGTGGCAGGCAGCTGCCGATGCAGCCCCAGCATTCATCACAAAAAACAACCAACAGAGCAATCCGTATCGTCTGTACACATCATCAGACAACAATCCGCAAAAGAACTATTACGAATGCTTTATTTCAGACCCTACTCCTCCGCACCTGAACAACGAGTTCATCCTCTGCCGTTCGGAATGGGTCAACACCCGCGAAATCGAGCTGTTCCTGACTCCTTGCGGATTTAGTGGTTCTGCCAATGCGGTAGGTCGTACAAACCCCACTCAGAATCTGGTAGACAGCTATGAAACCATCAACGGGAAGCCCATCGACCAGGATGCCTCTTACAACCCACAGAATCCTTATGCCAACCGTGACCCACGCTTGGAACAGACAATTCTCCATCACGGCTCGATATGGGGAGATGCCAACGAATCAGAAGAACGCGAAGTGGACATCACTTACGGCAGTGGCAAGGACTATAAAGCACTGCATGGCGGCACGGTAACCGGTTATTATACCAAGAAGTTCCTGCACAACATGTCGTTTAAGAGCCCGAAGCTCTACACACATGCATGCCCCATCTTCCGTTATGCTGAAATTCTGCTGAACGCGGCCGAAGCTATCAACGAAGCTGAAGGCCCGGCCAATGCTTATCAGTATGTGAACCAGGTACGTGCCCGTGTAGGTATGCCTGCCTACAAGGACATGACGCAAGACCAACTGCGCGAACGTATCCGCAACGAACGGCGCATTGAGTTATGCTTTGAGGACCATCGCTTCTTCGACGAACGGCGCTGGAAGCTGTTTGAAGGCAAAAGTGCATCGAGCGAACGGAATGAACCGCGCTACAAACAAGTATATAATATGTACGGAGTACAAGTGAACCCGGGCAGTGCCAACATGTACACTTATGGGAACTCCGACTTGTACAGGTCTCGTGCTTTCAGCAGCCCGAAGAACTACTACTTCCCTATACCCGATGCAGAAATCAAGCGCCTGCCCAACCTGAGGCAAAATACGGGCTGGGAACTGACAGCATCTTCCGAGAGTGCCCCCCCAACGACTGAACAATAAAAACAAAAAAGAACTATGAAACCAATAAAATGGATCAGCCTCTTCATGATGGGATGTGCAGTGCTTATAGGCACGGCATCCTGCGATGATGACGACAACAACAAGGGTGAACTGATATTAAGCGTCCCCACAGTGACCGACATTACAGTCCCTACGGCAACCGCCGTTTCGGAAGTGACAGTCTGCCAAGACGACATAGACTCCGGAAATATCCGGGTAATGGCTTACGGCTTCTGCTACGGCACCACCGCCCAGCCCACCATCTATGACGCTACCGTGAAAGCGACTCCTGAAAACGGTAAGATGACAGCAAGCCTGACGGATTTAGAAAATAACACCGTCTATCACATACGTGCCTTCGCCACCCTCTACCCCAATGGAGTAGTCTACTCTGACGTGGTGATAATAACGGCAGGCATCGTAGAGGAATCCGCCACCGAATAGAAATATAAAAGAACTGCCTGCAAGTAGCCACCCGACTATCTGCAGGCAGTCTAAAAGAAATTCAAACAGTCATAAAAACTCAACTTATGAAAATCAACAAATGGGTTCTGCCCATCGCTTGTTGCCTGACTCTGTCAGCTGCTTGCGGAGGCAGCGACGATACTCACGAGGACCCTATCGCAACCACCACGGTCAGGATTTCCGACCCGACAGT
Organism: uncultured Bacteroides sp.; assembly: GCA_905197435.1. Taxonomy (GTDB): domain Bacteria; phylum Bacteroidota; class Bacteroidia; order Bacteroidales; family Bacteroidaceae; genus Bacteroides. Next base: position 3,285 of record CAJJYX010000006.1, on the reverse strand, counting down.
ATCGGAAGTGGCCGCTGATAAAGCAAGTTTATCCGCAACCATTTCTACCAACAATACTTCGGCTATCCTGAAGAAAGGTTTCTGCTATGCCATGCAGCCCAATGCCAGCATTTCGGATCAAACGGTTGAGATGAACAAAGCAGGAACTTCTTTGAGTTGTCCCCTGTCTGGGCTACAAGCCGAAACGACTTACTACACCAAAGCTTTTGCGACAATCGCCAACAGTGAACCAGTCTACTCCAAGGAGATATCATTCACCACAGCAGTCCCAAGTGCCACTTCCGAACTGGACACCTACATTCCTCCCACCTATGCGGATGACTATACAGGCATAGCCGCTTGGAATTCACGTGCCCAATGGAACCTGGCCAATGTACACGACCCAAGTGTCGTCCTAGCCGAAGACGGCTACTACTATATGTACCAGACGGATGCCTCCTACGGAAATGCACACACTGCCGGAGGACACTTCCATGCCCGCCGTTCCAAAGACCTTGTCAACTGGGAATATCTGGGAGGAACCATGCAGTCACTACCCGCCTGGATAATCCCCAAGCTGAATGAAATACGTAAAGCCATGGGGCTGGAAGATGCGGCACCCGTCGAAAGCGACTTCGGCTATTGGGCACCATGTGTGCGCAAAATAAGAAACGGCCTATATCGTATGTACTACTCCATCGTAGTTCCCGGACACATCAACGGAAGCAATAGTTGGGGAGAGCGTGCCTTTATGGGACTGATGGAGAACAGTAATCCGGCAAACAACAACGGCTGGGAAGACAAAGGCTACGTCCTGACAAACGCTTCAGACAAAGGGCTGGAATACATGGTAAAACCTGATGACTGGGCCAACTGCTACTTCAAGTGGAATGCCATCGACCCTTCTTATATTATAGATAAAAGCGGCAAACACCAGTTGGTTTACGGCTCTTGGCACAGTGGCATCGCCATTGTCGAGATAGATGCCGCCACCGGAAAGCCTGCCACGGCATTACCAACCCCGTGGGGAACATCCGATGACATTTCGGCCTACGGCAAACTTCTGGCAACCCGCCAAATGGGAGACCGCTGGCAAGGCTCCGAAGGACCGGAAATAATCTACAACGCCCAAACCGGATATTATTATCTGTTTGTGGCTTACGATGCCTTGGCCGTACCTTACAATACCCGTGTCTGCCGTTCGCAAAACATCAACGGCCCTTACCTCGGCATTGACGGTACAGACCTCACCAATTTTGGCGGAAACATGCTGCCCGTAGTGACCCATCCCTACAAATTCAACAACAGCAACGGCTGGGTAGGCATTTCGCACTGCGCCGTCTTTGATGACGGCAACGGCAACTGGTTCTATGCCTCGCAAGGCAGGCTACCGGAGGACGTGCCGGGCATCAACGCAAGCAATGCCGTTATGATGGGACATGTACGTTCCATCCGTTGGACAAAAGACGGATGGCCGGTAGTAATGCCCGAACGATACGGAGCGGTGCCCAAAGTGCCCATCACGGAAGAGGAATTGACAGGAAGATGGGAACATATCGACCTATCTTATGCTTACGGCAAACAGAAGGTATCCGGCAACATGACCCTTTCTGCCGATTACAAAGTGACAGAAGGCAGTTGGAAAGGAGCCACATGGACGTATGATGCCGACAACGAACGAATCAGCTTCAGCAATGGAGTGGAAGTCTGCCTGCAACGGGAAGCGGACTGGGAAGCCAACCCAAGAACCCATACCATTGTATATGCCGGATATAGCAGCAGCAAGACATATTGGGGCAAAAAATCGCGCTAACCGCCCATTCCATACTGGGAAATGACTTCGGAATCTTGGCTTCAGGCTACTTTATTGGCATTTATGTTGCATAACATATAGAAGTGTACGCTATACACCATATAAAAGTGTTACTTTTACACCCAACAAGAAGCAAGTATCTCATTTACATAAATTATCATACCATGAACAAACATTTTCTACTCGCCGGAATAGCCGCTTTGATGCTGGCATCCTGCAATCAGAAACCGGAAACCAAGCTTACTTTATCCGGACTTAATCCTACTGATTTTCAGACGACAGTGAATGATGCCACAACCGGTCTTTACACTTTAAAGAATAAAGCTGGCATGGAGGTTTGCATCACCAACTTCGGCGGACGCATCGTATCAGTGATGGTGCCCGATAAGAACGGAACCATGCAAGATGTCGTATTGGGCTTCGACAACATTGCCGACTACATCAACATCCCCAGCGACTTCGGTGCATCCATCGGACGATATGCCAATAGAATCAATCAGGGAAAAATCGTGCTGGACAACGACACTATCCAACTTCCGCAAAACAACTTCGGGCACTGTCTGCACGGTGGACCGGAAGGATGGCAGTACCAAGTGTACGATGCTAAACCCATAGATGAAACAACGCTGGAACTGACACGGATTTCGCCTGACGGAGACCAGAACTTTCCCGGAAACGTGACGGCAAAAGTACTCTTCAAACTGACCGAAGACAATGCCATCGACATAAAATACAGTGCCACCACAGACAAGAAAACGGTAGTCAACATGACCAACCACTCCTACTTCAACCTATCGGGTGACCCGGCAAAAATTGCCACCGACCACATTTTGTACGTCAACGCCGATACTTACACACCGGTAGACAGCACTTTCATGACCACCGGAGAAATAGTTACCGTAAAAGACACCCCCATGGACTTCACTACTCCGAAGCCAATAGGACAAGACATCGCCAACTTCGACTTCATACAACTGAAGAATGGAAACGGGTATGACCACAACTGGGTACTGAATACACAAGGCGACCTCACACAGGTAGCTGCCAGACTTACTTCCCCAACAAGCGGCATCACGCTGGAAGTTTACACCAACGAACCGGGTATCCAAGTATATACCGGCAATTTCCTTGACGGTACAGTAAAAGGCAAGAAAGGCATTACATATAATCAGCGCGCCTCCGTATGCCTTGAAACGCAGCATTACCCGGACAGCCCCAACAAGCCCCAATGGCCTTCCGTTGTATTGGAACCGGGACAAACCTATAACAGCGAGTGTATTTTCAAATTCTCCGTAGAGAAATAAACAATAACATTTAAATCATATTTATGGAAGCATTAGATTGGGTAGTCATCGGGATCTTTTTCCTGGCTTTGATTGGTATCATCGTTTGGGTTGTCAGACAAAAACAAAACGACTCAGCAGATTATTTTTTGGGTGGCCGTGATGCCACTTGGATTGCGATTGGCGCATCTATTTTTGCATCGAACATTG
>CAJJYX010000005.1 GCA_905197435.1 uncultured Bacteroides sp. | reverse complement strand
TTTCGTGATTGAACAAAATGCCGTTTACGGCAAACATGCCATAGCTTTCGCGGTAGTTCTTGGTTATCCAAAAGCCATACTGTTTGGCTACGCCATACGGACTGCGGGGGTAGAACGGGGTTGTCTCGCTTTGCGGCACCTCCTGAACCTTACCGAAGAGTTCGGAAGTAGAAGCTTGATAGATGCGCGTTTTTTTCTCCATGCCGAGGATGCGTACAGCCTCGAGCATGCGCAAAGTACCTACGGCATCGGTTTCAGCAGTATATTCGGGCACGTCAAAGGAAACTTTCACATGGCTTTGGGCGGCAAGGTTGTATATTTCGTCCGGCTGCACATCTTGGATGATGCGGATAAGCGAACTTGAGTCCGTCATGTCTCCATAGTGCAGGTTGATGGTACGTTTCTGCTTCATGTCGCGTACCCATTCATCGAAGTAGAGATGTTCGATGCGGCCGGTGTTGAAGGAGGAGGAACGGCGCAGGATGCCATGCACCTCATAGCCTTTCTGTAGGAGGAATTCGGCAAGGAACGAGCCGTCCTGCCCTGTAATGCCGGAGATAAGAGCTTTCTTCATGATGTATGTTTTTTGTTGTTATGTCTTTTCGGACTGCAATATTCGCCATTTTCCACGAGATGGCAAAATATAAGCTATTTCTTTCCCATCACTTTATCGATAATCAGTGCTATTGCCCCGTCACCCGTGACATTGCAGGCTGTGCCGAAACTGTCCATCGCTATGTATAGCGCAATCATTAGCGCTTGTGCCGACTCGTCGAAACCCAGTATGGATTGCAGAATGCCCAGCGATGCCATGATGGCACCTCCCGGCACACCCGGAGCGGCTACCATGGTGATGCCCAGCATGAAGATGAAGCCTGCAAATAGAGGAAAATCGTGGGGCATGCCTTGCATCATCATCAGTGCCAGTGCGCATGCCACAATCTTCAATGTGCTGCCCGACAGATGGATGGTGGCGCAGAGTGGAATGACAAATCCGGCTATATCGGCAGAGACGCCGTTCTTTCGGGCTTGCTCCAGCGTCACAGGGATGGTGGCAGCACTGGATTGCGTACCCAAAGCCGTGAAGTAGGCAGGCAGCATCCGTCCCAATAACTTGAAAGGATTCTTGCGGACAAACAGTGCCGCAATGCTGTATTGGAATATCAGGAGGAAAATGTGCAGCAGAAAGATTACGCCGATAATCTTGATGAAAACCATCAGGATACCGAATACCTGTCCGCTGTGCGTCATGTTGAGGAAAATACCGAAAATATAGATGGGGAGTAGTGGCAATATCACGGCGCTAATCATGCGGACTATAATTTCTTGGAAGTCACGGGTGGCATTTTTCAGTACATCACTCTCCAACTGTGCCAGGCCAAGCCCCAATGTGAAGGCAAGTACGAGTGCCGTCATTACATTCATCAGTGGAGGAATGGCTATTGAGAAATAAGGCAGGACGCCTTGTGCTTCGCTGACTTCCTCCAATGGCACTCCGGGCTCTATGAGGGAAGGAAATACCGCCATTCCGGTGAAATAGGAGAGAAAGCCGGAGAACAGAGTGGCTCCGTAGGCAATGAGCGCTGTGATGATTAACATCCGCCCGGCTCCTTTGCCTATATCTGCAATGGCAACCGTAACCAGCCCCACAATGATAAGCGGGATGGAGAAATTCAGGAATTCACTGAAGATGGCATTGAATGTAACGAACAGGCGCACCAGCGAGGGAGGCAGAAAATTCCCGAAAAGTATACCTAAAATGATGGCAATTATGATACGTGGCAATAGCCCGATGTGAAAGCTCTTCATAATCATTGGTTTTCTGTCTGGTTAGAAAATCGGTTTTCGTTGGCAAAAGTACTATTTTATTTTCGTAATTCATACGAACAAATGTTATTAGCATTTTGTTTTATACAAAGACAAAATTTGCATGAATATGAAGAATTTAAATAAAACAGACATTGGCCTTATCGGTCTTGCCGTGATGGGTGAGAATTTAGCTCTCAATATGGCTGATAAGGGATGGAATGTTTCAGTATACAATCGCACGGTTCCGGGAGTGGAAGAAGGAGTGGTGGAACGCTTCGTGAACGGTCGTGCCAAAGGAAAAAGTATTGAAGGTTATGCAGATATAGCCGAATTTGTTGCTTCCATTGCCACTCCCCGCAAAATAATGATGATGGTTCGTGCCGGTAGTGCGGTAGACGAATTGATAGAACAACTTTTTCCCTATTTGTCCGAAGGGGATATTCTGATTGATGGTGGCAATTCTAATTATGAGGACACTAACCGGCGTGTGGCATTGTCCGAAAAGAAAGGTTTACGCTTTGTGGGAGCCGGAGTCTCCGGAGGAGAAGAAGGGGCGCTGAACGGTGCATCCATTATGCCCGGAGGGTCAGCAAGTGCTTGGCCCGTGGTGAAGCCCATACTGCAGAGCATTGCGGCAAAGGCGGCAGATGGTACACCGTGTTGCCGGTGGATTGGTCCTGCCGGTTCCGGTCATTTTGTCAAGATGATACACAACGGCATCGAATATGGAGATATGCAACTTATTGCCGAGGCCTATTGGGTTATGAAGAACCTGCTCGGTGTGGATAATGAACGGATGGCGGAAATCTTTTCCGATTGGAATGAGGGCAAGCTGCGTAGCTATCTCATTGAAATTACTGCCGACATTCTGCGTCACAAGGACAAGTCGGGAGGTTACCTGATAGATAAAATATTGGATGCCGCAGGACAGAAAGGCACAGGTAAGTGGTCTGTCGTCAGTGCGATGGAGTTGGGCATGCCACTGGGGTTGATTGCCACTGCTGTGTTTGAACGTAGTCTGTCGGCACAGAAGGGGCTGCGTGAAAAGGCTTCCAAGCAGTTTGTGTGCAGGCATTCACAAGCGGTGTATAACGAATCGGAAATGGTGAAAGACATATATTCTGCACTTTATGCTTCTAAGTTAGTATCATACGCCCAGGGATTCGCCGTATTGCAGCGTGCATCCGATGCTTTTGCCTGGAACCTGGATTTGCCCTCCATTGCCCGTATATGGCGGGGCGGTTGTATTATCCGCAGTATTTTCCTGAATGACATAGCCACAGCTTTCGAGGCTGAGGACAAACCCGAGCATCTGCTGTTGGCGCCATACTTTAAAAATGAAATCCAACAGGTACTTCCAGGCTGGAAACATTTGGTAGCGCAATCCATGAAAGAGGAACTTCCGGTACCTGCTTTTTCGTCTGCTTTGAATTATTTCTATTCGTTGGTGTCTGTCAAGCTGCCTGCCAATATGATTCAGGCGCAACGCGACTATTTTGGTGCGCATACTTTTGAAAGGACCGACGAGCTGCGTGGACAGTTTTTCCATGAAAACTGGACGGGACACGGAGGAAATACGAAATCAAGTACGTACAATGTGTGAGAAAGAGGGGAGAAGGTGATGAAGAAATTGGTAATTGTTATATTCGGCGCTTCGGGTGATTTGGCGAAACGCAAACTGATGCCGGCGCTTTATACCTTATATAACGGCGGCCGATTGCCGGAAGGGTTCTCCATCCTGGGAATAGGGCGTACCGATTATACGGATGCCCGTTATCAAGAGTATATTATGAGTGAACTGGGCAAGTTTGTTGCCTCCAAAGAACAGGTGGAAGATAAAATGGCGGATTTTTGCAATCGTCTGCATTATCAAGCCTTGGATCCAGCCGAAGCTGAAGGCTATAGCTTGCTGGACATGCGTCTACAGGAACTTACCGGTGAGAAGAAGCCGGACAATCTGCTGTTCTATCTGGCTACTCCACCTTCCCTATACGGTGTCATTCCTTTGCATCTGAAGGCTGCCGGATTGAACCGCTCTCATACGCGCATCATTGTAGAAAAGCCATTCGGTTATAATTTAGAGTCGGCCAGGAAACTGAACAGTATTTATGCTTCTGTCTTCAAGGAGCATCAGATTTACCGTATCGACCATTTCTTGGGTAAGGAAACGGCGCAAAGCATTCTTGCCTTTCGCTTTGCCAACGGAATTTTTGAGCCGCTATGGAACCGTAATTACATCGACTATGTAGAGATTACAGCTGTGGAGAATTTGGGAATTGAAGGGCGCGGTGGTTTCTATGAAGACACTGGTGCTTTGCGTGATATGGTACAGAACCATCTCATCCAGCTTGTGGCACTCACAGCGCTGGAGCCACCCGCAGTTTTCAATGCCGATAATTTCCGCAACGAGGTAGTGAAGGTCTATGAGTCGCTGGCTCCCTTGACAGAGGAAGATTTGGAAGAGTACATTGTCCGCGGACAATATACGGCTTCGGGCTCGAAAGCCGGATATAGAGAAGAGAAAAATGTGGCGTCAGATTCGCGTACAGAAACTTATATTGCCATGAAAATCGGCATCAATAACTGGCGTTGGAGAGGCGTTCCTTTCTATATACGTACCGGTAAGCAGATGCCGACAAAGGTGACTGAAATAGTCGTCCACTTCCGTGAGACTCCCCATCAGATGTTCCGTTGCGAGGGAGGACACTGTCCCCGCGCCAATAAACTGATCCTCCGTTTGCAGCCCAATGAAGGCATTGTGTTGAAGTTCGGAATGAAAATACCCGGACCGGGGTTTGACGTAAAGCAGGTAATGATGGATTTCAGCTATGACCAGTTGGGCGGGGTACCTACCGGTGATGCTTATGCCCGTCTGATAGAGGATTGTATACAAGGCGATCCTACACTTTTTACACGCAGCGACGCAGTGGAGGCTTCATGGCGTTTTTTTGATCCTGTGTTACGCTATTGGAAAGAACATCCTGATGCTCCTTTATATGGCTATCCCGTAGGTACGTGGGGACCTTTGGAAAGTGAAGAGATGATGCGCGAACATGGCGCCGAGTGGACCAATCCATGTAAGAATTTAACTAATACAGATGAATATTGTGAGTTATGAAGAGTTATGTTTACCATACGGCTACAGCTACGGCACATGCGTTGATTGAACATCTGATTGCGATGATGGAGCGTGAGCCGGAAAAGACCTTTTATTTTGCATTCAGCGGGGGGAGTACTCCCTCGCTGATGTTTGACATTTGGGCCAATGAATACAAGGAAATCACTCCTTGGATGCGGATGCGGATTTACTGGGTGGATGAACGGTGTGTGCCGGCAGAGGACTCCGAGAGCAATTATGGTACTATGTGTCGTTTGCTGTTGGATGAAGTGGGCATGCCCGATGAATACATTTACCCCATTTATGGGGTGAACTGTCCGGAGATTGAGGCAAAGAACTATTCAGCGCTGGTTTGCCGTACGGTTCCGCTTTGGGGCGGTTTTCCGGCTTTCGATGTCATTTTGCTCGGTGCGGGAGATGACGGACATACTTCCTCTATCTTTCCCGGTCAGGAATATCTGCTTTCTTCCTTTCATCCCTATGAAGTGAGTGTCAATCCCTATAACGGACAAAAGCGTATTGCCATGACCGGGTGCCTTTTGTTTGCTGCAAGGAAACTCATATTCTTTGTCACCGGCAAGAATAAGGCAGATGTTGTCCGCGATATTCTTGATTCCGGTGATACCGGTCCGGCAGCCTATGTGGCCCACCATGCCGAGCACGTAGAATTGTTTCTCGATGCTCAAGCCAATGGTGGAAAAATATCTATTTAGATGTGCCGCTTTCCAGAATGCTTACGATAGAGAATAATGTGAAGCAGATGCCTCCCAAACCGGCCAATACACGTGCGGATACAAAATAGGCGTCTTGCTGATTTGCCATTTCGAATAGAAAGGCGGAGAGGAACAGACAAATCAGGGCAGTGAAGACAGGAATCAGTGGGATGCGGTTGGCCAGTTTAAAAGTGTTCCGCCAGATGGCGGCAAGCAGTATGACTTTACTGGAAATGCTGTAACACACCAGTCCCAGACCTATCATGATATATCCCGTGGAGGAGAGTGCTGGATTACTGTTGGCCAAGACCGGAAATCCCCAAAGAATGCTGATGCTGCCCATTGTCAAAACAAAGGCAGGCCACAGCTTCCGCTCAGCCTTTGTGTAGTTGTTGCGTATTTGGCGGACGATGGTTGCGACGAGCGCTACCAGGCTGGAACAGATGCAGGCAAGCCCTGCCATGACATGGCCTGCTACATAATATGCATTGTGCTCGCTACTTTTTGACAATAGCCAGAAGCCCCATATCCATGCTATCACTGCCATGAGTGTGGCAACTGCTATCAGGATGTATCCTTGGGAAGAATTGAATGCGTTGTCTGGTTGTACTTGGTCGGTGCGTTCCGAATTAGCCGGAATGAGTATGAAGCGGGTAGATGCAGTGGCTGTGGTGGCTACACAAGCTGTAATGAATCCCACTCCGCAAATCACATGTCCTGCTACGAAGTTGCTTGCTGTGCTGGCTTCGTGCATATAATTCCAACCATAAATCACTGTGAGTACGGCCGTTAGGTAACCGATAATCGGAAGCGCATATTGGGCTACCGGATTATAGGTATGAATGATTTGTCTGATGATTGTTGCCGCTGTGGCGAACAAGGCAATGCAAATCATGCCTAAGGAAAAAACTACCGGACCGGCCACAAATTTTGCCGAATCCATCCCTTCGTGGAGTACGAAGGCTCCGTATCCAAAACAGAAAAGAGCCATCAATAAAGGTATGGCTCTGAAAAGAATACTGATACCATAATTCATAACTGTCGTTTTTAGAGTTTCCCCTTCAAACAGCGTTTCTGCCGTTTTGTTTCTCCTTTTAAGATTTATTGGTGGTGAAAAAACTCTGTGCTCGGGACTTTTTGATTTTGAGGCATTGCTTCAACCATTTGAAAACAGCTTTACCTGCCAACGGTTCTGATAAAGTTCGGCAACCTGAAGAACGGAAATGTATGTTGCATTGGTTATGGTAATATTTCTCCGAATGACAGTGTTTCAACATAAAGCAACAAATCCTGGTAATATTGTATAATTTATTATTCAATAGCCTTTCCCCTTTTTTTTGGAAATAGAATAAAGTATGTTCTGTTTTTCATATTATATCATAAAACAGGCGTTTATTACATTTTTTATTGGTCTAAAAAATATATATTTGTGCCCGATTTTAGAATTTGCAAGGTTGAAATAGATTAGTATTGTAAATAACAAGCCTCTGCAGTAGCAGAGAAATACAACATACAAATTGCATTCAAACAAATTATTTAGGTACAAATTTATGGTAAACATGAGGATGTTTTTATTCTGTTGTTTGGTAGGAGCAAGTCTTATCACAACATCCTGCTCTTCTGGTGAGGAAGATACCTCTACCAAGACCAAAGGTCTTATTCGGTTGTCGGTTACAGCGGACGCTGCTTTTGGAACCGCCACTCGTGCTGTGGATGAGAACAGTTATACGGATGTCAATAAATACACCGTACAGATACTGGATACTAAAGATAATTCAGTGAAAAAGGAATTTCTTTACAGTGAAGCCACTGCCCCCATCGAACTCAGTAATGGTTCATACATTCTAAAAGCGTTTTATGGAACAGAAAATGAAGTATCCGACAAAGAGTTCTATGTAGAGGGTACTACCTCTTTCAGCATACAAGGTGCAGCCGTTGAAAATGTAGCGGTAAACTGTACTCCCACGTGTGGTAAAGTCATTGCTAAGTTCCACGAAACAATGGCCGAATATTTTAGTGATTACTCCATCGTTTATGAAACCAAAGCACTGAGTGCCAAAGGTGCTACTGCTATCTGGTCCAAAACTTCGACAAATCCTTTATACCTGAAAGTGGACAAAAACGGAGAATCCGTTAAGGCCACTATCAAAGTTACCCGCAAATCGGACAACAAGAGTACGGATGTAGAAAGAACATACACCCTGGCTCCCAACAAGGCATGGACACTGAATGTCTCTCCGCAGGACAACAACGGCAGTATAGGTATTGTTATCACTATTGACGAGAGTACGAATGACCATCCGGTAGATATCGTAATCCCTTCTGACTGGATATAATTAATCATCTTATTAATCCATTGAACAATCATGAAACGATTCAACAGCATAATGTTTAGCACATTGGCCATCATTAGTCTGGCATCTTGTGAAATGAAGAACGAAATATGGGGTGACACCACAGGGAAAAGGGAAAAAGGTTACTTTGGAATGGGGATTATCCGTTAAGGAGCCGACTTCACAAACTCGCGCCATCATCCAAGTAACCGATTTTCCTGTTACCATAGAAGGTACAAGCACGGAGGTAGCAGATGTGAAAAAGGAATATGCCTCTGTCAGTGAGATTCCCGCCAATCTGTCGTTGCCGGTAGGTGATTATACTGTAGCTTCGCACACACCGGGGGAACTTCAGAAAAAAATGGCGGCTCCTTATTATAGTGGGAGTCTCAATATGAAAATCAGCAAAAATGTTACGACCGAAGCCAATGTTATTTGTAAAATGAAAAACAGCCGTATTCGACTGAAATACGGCGAAGACTTCAAGAGCTCATTCCAATCATGGAACATTACAATTGATGACGGTTCAAACACCGCCATGGCTTTCGACCAAAATGATACTGCTCCCGCTCCCATTTACTGGACCTTCGATGAAAATACAGTAGAAGCCATCAGCGTCAACATAAGAGCTGTCACTGTTGCGGGAAACTCTGTAAGTGAAAGCCGTACATTCAAGAAAAGCGACGCTGCCGAAAAGTATGATGACGTGACTAAGTTCTTCAATGGCGGTGATGCATTGGATATCGAAATGGGTACTATAGAGTCATCTATGGGACAGGTGAATGGAATAACGGTAACTACTTCCATCACTTTCGAGAATCATGATGAAACCGTAGAGATACCGATGAGTGGCGAAGGAGGAGGAGATGAACCGGGAGAAGGCGCCCCCTCATTAACTTGCATTGGGAAAAAGACAAACAGCGAAGGAGTTGCTGAAGGAAATGTATTTGAGACAGGAGTAGAATACTCTATTGAAGCTGAAAACTGGCCGACCACAAATATCGTTATCTCTACTCCGGCCAAGCTGAAAAGTTTGAAAGTAACAATTGTGGGAGGTAACGAAGGATTTCAGGGCGTCTGTGACGATATGGGATTTACCGATCGAGAATTGGTGGGAGACACCGAATTGGGTGATATGTTATCAGGATTGGGGGTAAATCTTCCTATGCCGACAGCCAATTCCACAAATTACACATTTCCTGTCGGTACATTCTATCCGATGATGAATATATATGGTCCTACGGTTGATGCCGATGAAATGGATGGTTATAAACCGGACGGGAGAGAATCTCATGTATTCCAAATTACGGTTGAAGATGAGGCGGGACAAAAAGCCTCTGCAAGCTTAAGCGTAACAATTAAAAAGTAAAGTCATATGAAAAAGATATATTATTTACTTCCTGTGTATCTTTTGCTCGTTTTCATATCCTGTCAGGAAGAAGATGCAAACGGAGGTGTAGGATACTTACGATTGGAAATAGCCACTAATGCTTTTGTAAATCCGCAGACAAAAATTGCCGAGGACTATAATCCCAAGCAAATTGCAGTTCAAATAATAAATGGTTCGGGAACTGTTGTAAAGGAAACGGACGATTATACTATATGGAACAGCCAACAAATAAGGCTCTCCCCGGGCACATATACCATAAAGGCTTCATCCAATGGCTTTGATGGATCAGAATCTGGATTTGATATACCTTATTATGTCGGAAGTGAACAGATCACAATTGAAAGTGGCAAGGAGAAAACAGCCAATGTTACATGCACATTGGCCAATGTAAAGGTTACCGTCAACTTTGACCAGTCGTTTATTGATGCTTTCAAATCAGCAAAAACAACGGTTGCCTCTGCTTTGAAAGATGTTAGCGCATTGGATTTTGAGATGGGAAAGAATAATAAGTCTGCCTATTATCCGGTGGGTGACTTGTCTGCCACAGTTTCAGTAGTTAATAAGGCAGATAAGGAATTCTCTCAGACGAATGAGATAACCAATGTAAAGGCGCGTGACCACTATATTCTGAATTATAAAGTGGCTGAGTCCGGTACAATCGGTGGTGTGGATGTTAGTGTGGATGATACGGAAAAGACTTATACATTCACTTTCAATGTCTCGACAAAAGCTACTACAACATTGACTGTCAGTACTGCTAACGCTTGGAGCAACTTTGCTTATGTGGAAGGAGAGATTACTTCCTCTCAAGGAACCCTTGACTCCGACAAGATGACATTTGAATATAAACTCAAGAATGCAGAAGCTTGGACCTCAACAAGTGCTATTCTTGAAAACAACAACAAGTTTAAAGCTACTCTACGTGGGCTTACTCCCGGAACTAAATATACCTATAGAATGGTGTACAAAGGAACGGAAGAGTATGCAAGTGAGCCTCTTGACTTCACTACGGAAACACAGAATAAAGTTCCTAATTTGAGTTTCGATGACTGGTATAAAGATGGTAAAAGCCAGTATGCATGTGCGGAAGCGGACTTTAGCAATAAATTCTGGGATAGCGGAAATAAGGGAGCCAATACATTAAAGGAAATTAATCCGACAAGTCCGGAAACTTCAGACGTAAAAGCCGGAAAAGCAGCGAGGTTGGCATCAACGACTGCTGCCGGTCAATTTGCTGCCGGAAGTCTGTTCTCCGGGAACTTTATCTCCGCATCAATAAGTCCTTTAGGAGCGAAACTGAATTTCGGCCAGCCTTTTACAGAACGTCCTTCCCGACTGACAGGGTGGTATAAATATAATCCGGGAACTATCGACAAGATAAATACGAGCAAGGTATCAGCTGTGGCTAAAGGAGACCGTGACATCTGCTCCATATATATAGCACTGGCTGATTGGAGCGCTCCGTTTGCAGTCAGCACAGGAGATGATCAATTTGTTGATTTTACAAGTTCGTCTATTATCGCTTATGGTGAACTTCCGGCAGGCAAAACGTCTCCAGAAAGCATGACTGACTACGAACAGTTCACAATTGACCTTAAGTACCGAGACTTGACACGTAAGCCTACTTATATTTTAATTGTTTGTAGTTCCAGTAAATATGGCGACTATTTTACGGGTAGTACAAGTAGTGTTTTACTATTGGATGAGTTTGACTTAATCTATGGTGAACCAACTGTTGACCCGGATTATATCAATTAAGATATTCAAATAGTAACCAAGTAATAAACCTTAATCGGAAGGGGACTCTCCGTATTCCTCTTCCGATTATAGCTTATCAATCAATGAGAGCAAAACTTGTACTCTGCATACTTTTGACAATTATTTGTGCCTCTTCCAAGTCCCAGACACTTGTTGGCAAAACCATAAAAGGAGACAGCCTTATATTGACCGACTCTACGGGGCATGTCTATTTCGAGGCAATACAGCCTATTGCCCCGGCAACGGCCACAGCGAAGAAAAAGAAAATGCTACGTCCCCAACGCATTGACCGGGAAATCATGAAAACAACGTTCATTCCCAAAGGACAATGGATGGCGGGAGGTACCGTTTCTTATTCCGAACATGAGGAGGATAATCTGAATTTTCTGGTACTGAAAGATGTGAAAGGCCTGGGATATACTTTCAGTCTCAGTCCTTACCTCGGTTATTTCTTCAAGGACAATGTCGCTGCGGGCGTACGTTTTGCCTATAACCGTACCTATCTTGACATGTCCAACTTTGAACTCAATTTAGGAGAAGACTTCAATATCAATTTGAAGGACCTTTATTGGCTGGAACATAAGTATGAAGTATCGGGCTTTTTGCGTACTTATATGCCCATTGGGAAAAGCAAAATTTTCGGCTTGTTCAATGAAGTGCGGCTGACTTATGGTTACAGTACCGGCAAGAATTCTACCGGATCGGGCACTGAATATGACGGTACTTTTGAGCGGGCACATAACTTGCAGATAGGTATTGCTCCGGGTATGGCTGCTTTCATTACCAACTGGTCGGCTGTCGAAGTGTCTGTAGGCGTTATGGGATATAATTTTAAATGGCAGAACCAAACAACCAATCAGATTGAGAGTGGAACAAGAAGGACTTCATCGGGTAACTTCAAAATCAATTTGTTTTCCATCAATATCGGAATGACATTCTACCTTTAAACAATTGATAACAGACCATTGAAAATGAACATATCGAGATATAACAAAGGCATACGGGTACTTTGCGGTGTTGCATATATATTTTTATTGGGTGCCTGCGCGATAGAGAATGATATTCCATATCCCATTGTGGACGGAAGCATCCAGGCTTTGGAGGTGGAAGGACAATGTGATGCCGACGGCAACAGCAGTACGCAAGCCACTATCAACAAAACAGACCGTACTATTTCCCTTTATATAGATGATACTGCAGATTTGAAAAAGCTGCGCATCACGAAACTCGCCGTGAGCAATGATGCCACACTCATTCCCGACTCTGCGGCATGCAATAATTTTTCCAAATTCCCGACCATCGGCTTTGAATCTTTGGAAAACATTCCCTTGTCTTCGGATACCCGCATCAATTTTTCCCAACCTGTCACCTTTACTCTGCGCACTTATCAGGACTATGTGTGGAAAGTCAGCGTGAAGCAAATTATCAAGCGGGAAATTGTATTGGAGAACCAGATAGGGAAAGCTGTGGTGGATGACATTAACCGGAACGTGGTAATATATGTCTCCAAGAAGCAAGCATTAGACCGTATTCATGTCTCATCTTTCAATTTGGGAGGAGTGCACGGTACGGTAGTTCCCGACCCTACAGCCTCTGACTCTTATGATTTTTCCCAACCTGTCACTTTCTATGTTAACAATGCGTGGGAAGAAGCAAGTTATAAATGGACTGTTTATGTCTATCAGAAGGATGAAGAATCATCCTCTACAAAAATATTTCCCATGACCACCGGCGCCATATTGTCAGGGGGAATACAAAGTGGCAAACAGCCTGTCATTGAATATAAAAAAGCCGGGGCAAACAACTGGGGCACACTGCCGTCATCAGCCGTTACAGTAACGGGAATCAGCTTTACCGCCACTTTAAGCGCTCTCACACCGGCTACTGATTATCTGTATCGTGTCAGTATAGACGGCTCTGCAGGAAGCGAGCAATCATTTACAACTGCTCCTGCCACAGTTCTGACCGATGCCGATTTCGATACATGGCATCAAGACGGCAAGCTGTGGAATCCATGGGCATCGGGTGGTACTTCTTTCTGGGACACAGGCAATCGTGGAGCCACTACCATCAGTGACAGTAATTCCGTGCCTACCGATGACACCTGCAATGGCAGTGGGAAAGCAGCCTTGTTGGAGTCCAAATATTTGGTAATTAAATTTGCCGCGGGAAACATCTTTACCGGCAGTTACTTGAAAACTGTCGGAACCAATGGTGTATTGAGTTTCGGACAGCCTTTTACAGCCTTTCCGTCAAAGTTACGGATTAATTACAAATACACATCTGCTACTATAGATAAGGTTGGTGACGATGACTACCAATATTTGAAGGGACGCCCGGACTCTTGCCATATCTACATTGCGCTGACCGATTGGGATGCGCCCCGGGAAATTCGTACCCGTCCGAGTGAACGGCAATTGTTCGAGAAAAATGATCCACATATCATTGCGTATGCAGAGTTGATAAAAGGTGAGAACGTCAGTAGTTATCAACAAGTGGACTTACCGTTGGAATATCGCTACATGAACCGTACTCCCAAATACATCGTAGTAGTAGCCAGTGCCAGTAAATACGGTGACTTCTTTACCGGAGGGGCAGGCAGCAAATTATGGATAGACAATTTTGAATTGATTTACGAGTAAAAAACAACGTGTGGTATGAAACGAGTTTTTGATTTTCTTTATCTGTTATCACTAAGTATTCTTCTTGCAGCTTGCCACAGCGGTGAGGAATGGGATACAACATGCTGCGGTTTCCTGATATCACTGAACGATGAAGCAGTGGCAGTCACTTCACGTGCCACCCCTGCCGAAATAGGAAAACCCATTGCCGAAAATTTCAACCTTACCATTACAAGTCATAAGACCGGAGGCACTATTTATGATGCAGCCTATACTTCCGGTATCATCCCCGCATCTGCAGGCTTCTATAGCCTGACAGCTACTTATGGTGAAAATCCCGTATTGGCATGGGACAGCCCTTACTATAAAGGCAGCACAGAAGCAGAAGTGACAGCAGGCAAGACCACTTCCGTAGTCCTTCCTTGCTCTGTGGCCAACAGTTTGCTCTCCGTAAGATTCACTAATCCTGAAAAGTTTGAAAAGTTTTATAGCTTATATTATGTAAAGGTAAGAGTGGAGAATTCATCTCTCGATATCAAAAATGAGGATACAGGAAAGAGTGCCTATCTCCGTGCAGGTTCTGTTGTCAAGTTGGAATTTCATGCCCAGTTGAAAGATAGCGGAAAGGAAGTTTCAATGGAAATAGAGGATACAAAACTACCCGGGACTTTTGAAGCCGGAATGCACACCATGCTATCAGTGGGAGCGGCAATCCCTGCATCAGGAGCCATATTCACTATAGATAAGGTAGAAATAGAAAAAGTCAACATAAGCGAAACGATACCCGTAGAATGGTTGCCGAAGCCCAAAGTGACCGGTTTCGGTGGAAGTAATTCACTGACATATACCGAAACGGCAGATGCACTCTCGGATGCCGTTATCCGTTACACCACTTGTTCTCCTGTGCAGGATGTGGAATTTACACTCGACTTTAAGGATGCGCAATACGCAGAGTACAACAAGACTTATACCCTTTCCGGAATGACGGAAGAGGAGCGCACGCACTTAAACAGTATCGGCATCACGCTTCCTGTCATTGATGGTGTTTCACAAGAAGGACAGATTGATTTGAATGCACTGACTGCCAATTTGATCACAGATGCGGGAAAGGAAGTTATCAATACGATTAAAGTGAATGTGAAAGCGAATAATCGTTGGAGCAGCGAAACCGGTGAGGATTATCAGATCAAGGTGGTGAAGCCGGAGTTCTCGGTAAGTGTGCAAGACGGGAACTGCTGGACAAAAGAGTTTACTATTGACGAAATAACAGTAACAACCGGGAATGCTGAAAAGATTAGAGAGAATATAGTATATATGTATAGTGCGGATGGCGGTGTGACATGGCATGACTCTAAAGATAATACCATTAAATTCGATGATGCCCCGGCGGATAAGAATTATAAAGTAAAAGCCTGTTTCAGAAACTATATTGATTCGAATAACACTGTAGATGTCGTGCTTGAAACACCCATTCAATTGCCTAACTCAAATATGGAAGACTGGTATATTGAAACCAAAAAGAAATCAGGGTTCATGTCCAAAGACAAGGAATATTACACATTCCACCCTTATGCTGCTGGTGCAGCCGGAACTTCTTGGTGGGATACGAACAATGATTTGGCACAAGGTGGTACTTTAGCTATGGGTATATGGTATGAGGGATGTTTCGCATCATGTGTAAGTTATACAGAAGATGCCCATGGAGGAAGTAAAGCTGCGCTGATGTATCTGTCGGGATGCGGCAGCGGTTATGCCAACACATCGGGTACTTATGTGGGAGGAGCAATGGTAGGAAGTCTGTTCATCGGTTCATACAATTCGGGAATTGTTCAAGGACACGCCTTTGCCTCACGTCCAACCTCGTTGTCTTTCTGGTATAAATACAAACCATATAAGTCGGATGCGTTCAAAGTAGTAGTGTCCTTGAAAAGTGGTGATGAGGAAATCGCATCCGGAACTTACGAGCCGGTAGCATATTCTGAAGAAGACAACTCATATAAACAAGCTGTAGTCAATTTTACATATAGTGTAACAGACAAGAAGGCGACGACAATATGTGTTCAATTTTTGGCATCTAATAAGACGTCCCTTGATGGAAATGATTTTGAAAAAGGAACAACTATCAATTATCCTACTATCGGAAATTGGACCGTTCATATGGGCAGTGTATTAAAGATAGACGATCTTTCATTGAACTATATAAGATAAATAACATGAAACAGATTTTATTATACACACTGATAATATTCTCCCTTGTCTCCTGCCAACAGGAAGACGCTCCGTTAACTGTCGGTAAAGGCTACCTGTCTCTTGCTTCCCTTGAAATAGGGACGGGCACCGTCTCTTCTATTTCCACTCGTGCCGTTTCTCCTGACATCGCCATCGAAATATTGAAAGCCGATGGCACTCCCGTCATAAAGTACGATGCAGGAGCCGCCGAAGCATCCGGCAAAATAGAACTTGAAGCAGGCAATTACATTTTAAAAGCCTATTCTCCCAATCACAATACTTCTTATGATAACAATGAAAAAGGCGAACCGAAATATTATAAAGAACAAACTTTCACCATCGAGCCAGAAAAGGTGAGCTATCTCAATGTAAAAGTTCCCATGATAAATTTCGGTGTAAGCCTTGTTTTGCCCCAAGATATATTGGATACTTGGTTCAACAGTTATATCTTTACGATTACATTGGGCGACCGTACCCTTACTCTACAAAACAGTGAGACTGCCTACTTTGACCTGCCCGCAGATGATGCACTGTTGGCGTATTCATTGGAAGCCACTAATAAAGACAATGAATCGTTCAGACAAGACCATACATATAACCAGGTTCTGAACGGTGGAACGGTTTATGTCATATCTTATTTCTTGACTATACATTCGGCAGACAAGGTACGATTATCGATGGACTGCCTCGACAATCAAATTTTGCAACTTACTGCGAAATGATGGGAATCTGCTTTTTCTCGTAAGTGCATGATACATCTAAAACAAAAGCACTTCCTGTCGTTCGCTCACGGAGGAAGTGCTTCACACAAAAACTAAACTAGACTTAACTAAACTATTCTATTGGGGGAGTTTCACAACTCCTATCTGTTCGATGCAAAGGTAAAAAACATATTTTAATATGCAAAAAGATTCTATAAGAAATCGATGTACTCTTCGATTTTATCGACGAATTGGTCGATTATTTCAGCTTCTTTGGTCTAAAAATTCCTGAAAAGCCTGTTTGTAACTATCGCTTATCGGAATGTAATTCTTTCCGAAAACAATTCGTCCACGGTCTATGATGCGTATTTTGTCTTTCTGGACAATGTAGGAACGGTGTACACGCATGAAACGTGAGGCAGGCAGAAGCTCTTCCATTGCTTTCATGCTCATTAAAGACAGGACGGGTTTGGGAGAATCTTCCTCATAGATTTTGAGATAATCCTTCAACCCTTCTATGTATAAGATTTTGTTCAGCTCTATCTGTACCAGCTTGTATTCGCTTTTTACAAAAATGCTTTGTATCTCTTCCTTCGGCTGCTGCAATAATTCGAACCATTGCACAGCCTTGTTGGCAGCCTGTAAAAAATCAACATAGGAGATGGGCTTCAGCAAGTAATCCAGTGCATTGACTTTGTAACCATCTATGGCATATTGGCCGAAAGCGGTAGTGAAAACAATGCGGGTCTTGAAATCTACCATCTTAGAGAACTCCAATCCATTCAACTCCGGCATCTGGATGTCAAGGAAAAGCAGGTCGATGTGCTTTTCGGGCAGCTCGTTCATAGCCTGCACTGCACTGGAGTATTTCCCCACCAATTGCAAAAAAGGAGTTTTGTTGACGTAGCTTTCCAGAAGCCCCAAAGCGAGGGGCTCGTCATCTACAATTGCACAATTCAGATTCATATTTTTATGATTAAAACCGATTTATACTCTTTCTTGTCTTCACTCACTCCCTGCTGCCAGTTGTAATGGCCGGGATAGGTCAGCTCCAGGCGTTTGTGCACCTGCTCCAGTCCGATGCCGCTTCCGCTTTTATCAGTCAGGCTTTTGGGATGATAGCTGTTGGTTATTTCACAGCATATTTCTCCGGGACTTTCGCTGAAATGGATATGGATAAAGCTGGGTTCGGTAGGGGAGATGCCATGCTTGAAGGCATTCTCTATGAGGGAGATGAAGATGAGAGGGGCTATTTCGGTAGAGCTGTCGGGGCGTACGTCTATCTGGGTTTCCACGGTGACGTTGGCAGACAGACGGATGCGCATCAGTTCGATGTAGTTGCGGATGAAATCCATTTCTTTGCCCAGGGTGACGAAGTTCTGCTGATTATCGTACAGCACATGGCGCAGAAGCCGGCTCAGTTCCTGGACGGCGGCTTGTGCTTTGTCTGTATCGAAAGCGATAAGGGCGTAGATATTGTTCAGCGTGTTGAGCAGGAAATGCGGATTCAGCTGGTTGCGCAGATTCTTCAGTTCGGCTTCCGTACGGCTCTTCTCGGCTTCGCGGCGGGCGGCATCCATCTGTACCCAGCGCCCGCTCATTTTGATGGCTGCGCTCAGGCCCACGGTAAGTATCATGGAAAAGGCATCGCGCAGGATGAATATCCATTTGGGAGGCCCCATGCGTTTGTCGCCTTTGCCGCCGTGGGCGTGTGCCTGGAACATATATTCCTGCCACAGATGCGCACCGGCCGTGATGCAGATAATCAGTAGCGCGTTCAGCAGCAAATACTGCTTGATGTGTCCTTCGAATAGATATCGTGGAATCAGGAAGCAATAATTCGCGTAGAACACGATGAGGAAGGAGAGGGGGATGATACTGCCATGGCGCAAATAGTCCATCCAGGTGATGTTGAATCCGCTCCGTGTCATCATCAGAAAGGGAAAGCCGAACACGATTCCCCAGCCTATGATGTGTATCAAGACTTCAATGCCGCGACGGCGTGGGTTGGGAAGCTGTTGTTTCATAATGATACAAAGATAATGCTTTTATATGGATATTGGAAATATCCATCTGCGGAACTTTTTCCGTCCGCAGCCTGTGGATACATGTTCCAAGGTTATGGATATCTGTTCCAAGCCTGCGGATGTGTATCCCAAGGCTTGGAACAGAGATAGTCTTTTGTTTCGTGCAATTTTTCCACGTGTTGCCGGAAAGTTTTTCCTTTATGTCTGGCAAGTATTTTGCTTGCTTCCTCCGGCAAAGGGAATATTACTCGTATCGTATCGCCTCTATCGGGTCGAGGTCGGCAGCTTTCTTGGCAGGATACCAGCCGAAGAACACACCGGTAACGGTACATACGGCAAAGGAGAGGAATACACTCCACGGCTGTATGAAGATGGGCCAGTGGGCAACGCTTTTCACTACCCAGCTGGCACCGCAACCGATGATGACACCGATGATGCCTCCGGTGATGCTGATAAGGATGGCCTCGATCAGGAACTGGCTCAAGATGTCGACACCGCGGGCTCCGACGCTCATGCGCAGGCCGATTTCGCGTGTACGTTCCGTGACCGATACATACATGATGTTCATGATGCCGATGCCGCCTACAACGAGTGAGATGCCGGCGATGCAGGCAAGCAACGTAGTCATCAGGTCGGTGGTGGAGTTCAGCATGCTGCTGAGTTCCTGCTGACTGCGGATGGTGAAGTCGTCGTCGTCACTGGCTTTCAGCTTGTGGTTGCGGCGCAGTATTTCGGTGATTTCTTCGGTGGCATTGTCCGTCATGTCCTCGGTGAGGGCGGAGGCGAAGATGCCGCTGAGATAGGTCTGAGCCAGCAAACGTTTCATGACGGTGGTGTAAGGAGCAAGTACGACGTCGTCCTGGTCCATGCCCATGGAGTTGTAGCCCTTGGACTTCAGTACGCCCACCACACGGAAAGGAATCTGGTTGAATCGTATGATACGCCCTACGGGGTCCTCTCCGCCGGGGAAAAGGTTGTCTTGGATAGTCTTTCCGATGACGCACACCTTGGCAGAAGTCTGTATGTCGGCTTCGTCGAACATCTCGCCGTTCTCTACACTGAGCTGCCGGATTTCAAGATAATCCGTACCGACACCGCTCACGGAAGAGGGGTAGTTGTTGTTGCCCGCGATGAGCTGTCCGCTGGAGGAGACATTGGGGCTGACGGCGGATAAGAAATTGGTTTCGTTGCGCAGTGCTTCGTAATCGGTCAGCTTCAGGGTCTGCATGGCGCTGGGGTCTTGACGGACACCGCCACGCATGTCTGCTCCCGGGTGAATCATGATCATGTTGGAACCCATTTCGGAAATTTGCGCCTGGATGCTTTTCTTCGAACCTTGTCCGATGGCAAGCATCGTGATGACGGAAGCCACACCGATGATGATGCCCAGCATGGTGAGGAATGCGCGCAGCTTGTTGTTGTTCAGGGCACGCAGGGCTATTTTGAAAAGATTTGTTCCGTTCATTAGTCTTCCTCCTGTTTAGGCAATGCAGCCAAGGCTTCGGCTGCATTCTGAATGTTGGTATTTATTTTGTCGTCCTTGATTTGCCCGTCACGCAGCACGATGTTGCGGCTGCTGTACTGGGCTATCTCGGGGTTGTGCGTCACGAAAATGATGGTACGCCCTTCGGCATGCAGCTTTTGGAACAGAACCAGGATTTCGAAAGAGGTGCGCGTGTCCAGGTTACCCGTGGCTTCGTCCGCCAGGATAACGGCAGGATTGTTCACCAAGGCACGCGCAATGGCTACACGCTGCATCTGTCCGCCGGACATCTGGTTTGACTTATGCTCCAGGCGGTCGCCCAGCCCTACTGCTTGCAGTGCTTCGATGGCACGGCGTCTGCGTTCGGAGGCCGAGACGGCGGAGTTGTACATCAACGGAAGCTCTACATTCTCCACGGCAGTGGTTTTGGGCAGCAGGTTGTAGTTTTGGAATACGAAACCGATTTTACGGTTGCGCAGTACGGCACGTTGTGGTTTGCTCATGGTGCGCACGGGGATGCCATCCAGCAGGTATTCACCGCTGGTGGGCGTATCGAGGCAGCCGAGGGTATTCAGCAGAGTCGATTTCCCGGAACCCGATGTTCCCATGATGGTGACAAACTCACCTTCCCTGATGGTGAACGAAACGCCACGCAGGGCATGCACGGTTTCGTCTCCCACCTGGAAGTTCCGTTTGATATTTTGGAGTTCAATGACTACTTTGCTCATAATTCTTTTTTTGTGTTATTTCCCGTTCTTCTTTTTGTTGCTTCCCGGAGGGCCAGGCATGAACGGACTCTTCTCACCGCCGGGGGCTTCCTGGCTCATATCCGGAGCATTGCTGCCGGGCATGGCACCGATGGTGGCCTCGGTCACAACCACGGTACCCTCGCTGATACCGCTGATGATTTCCGTGCTGGCTCCGTTTGAAATGCCGATTTCCACAGGATGGGCGGTGAAGGTGTTGCCTTCGCGGGTCCAGAGCTTGTGTTCCCCTTTGCAATCTTTCACAATGTCATTGTTGCCTATAAGCGGTTTTTCGGGATTGAAACGCAGGGCGCGGGCTGGAACGCATAACACATCCTTGCGGTCGAGGGTGAAGATGGTGACGTTTGCCGTCAGGCGGGGTTTCAGCTTCAGGTCGGGGTTGTGGGCGGAGATGACTACCTCGTAAGTCACGACTGTATTGGTCGACGTGCTCGATGTGCTGCTTGAAGAGGCGTCTCCCAGACGGATTTGCGTAACCACTCCCTCGAACACATCATTCGGATAGGCGTCTACGGTGAACGTGGCGCGTTGTCCTTCTTCCACACCGCCTATGTCGGCCTCATCCACATCGGCCACAACCTGCATCTGTGTCAGGTCGGCGGCGATGGTGAACAGTGTCGGCGTTTCGAAGCCGGAGGCTACCGTCTGTCCTGCTTCCACGTCGCGGCTGATGACTACGCCGTCGATGGGGGAGGTGATGGTGGCGTACGACAGATTGCGTTCGGCCTTTGCCAGTGAAGCCTGGCTGCTTTCGTAATTGCTCTTGGCTTTCTCGTAGTTGTAGACAGACTGTTCATAATCGGTTGCAGCGATGAGTTGCTTCTCGTTCAGAGTCTTGTTGCGCTCATAAAGCTTCTTTTGGTATTCGTATTCGGCTTTAGCACCGTTATAGGCGGCACGTTGCGAAGCCAGTTCGCTTTGCAGTGTCACACGGTCCATTTCGGCTATGAGCTGGCCTTTGGTTACGACAGAGTTGTAGTCTACATAAATCTTGTCGATGATACCGCTCACCTGGGTACCCACTTCCACTTCCGTCACCGGTTCGATGGTTCCCGTAGCTGTCACGGATTCGGAAATCTCGCCTTTATTGATGGTGGCTGTGGCGTAGGTCACTTTGTGCTTGGCCTTGGCACCACCGAAGAGCCATACACTGCCGCCCACTATGATTGCGGCGGCTACGGCAATGAGGATGATTCTTTTTTTATTCATATATATAAGGTATTATAGTTCGATTTTTTCTCCTTGATAAAACTTCAGTAACTGTATGTTCAGTATGGTCATGTACTTGGCTTGCAGCGTTTCCTGCTGTGCGTTGAGCAGATTGTTTTTTTCCGTCAGCAGTTCTACGGTATTTTTCATGCCCAGGTTGAACTGTTCTTGAACCAGTTCATAGCTGGTCTGTGTACTTTTCAGTTTCTCCGTGGCGGCGGCGTAGCGCTGTTGGGCGCTGTTGGCATCGAGCCAGAGGGATTCGATGGTTTTGTACAGTGTCTTTTGGTTGTCCAGAAGGTCCAGCTCGCTGGTCTGCTTCTGAATCTTGGCTTTCTCTATGGCACTTTTGGTCTGCCGGTTGTTGAAGATGGGCACGCTTACGGTGAATCCCAGCGAGTTGTTCCAGTTCTGCTTGATTTGCTCGCTGAAGGTGAAGTCATTGCCGTTGGCATGGCTGGTTCCGATGCCGGCAGTCAGGCTCAGAGTAGGCAGATAGCCTGAGCGGGCAATCTTGATGTCGAGGTCCGAAGTCTGTATGTTCAGTTTGCCGGCCTCTATTTCGGGACGCAGCACGAGGGCCGAACGGTAAACGTCTGTCTTGGAGGGCAGGGGTGCCAGTACATTTTCCGTGCCGAGGGCGGGGATGTATAGGTTCATTTCAGCTTCGCCGTCCAGCTCCAGAAGTTGTTTCAGTTGCAGCTTGTAATCTTGCAGAGTGGCTTGTGCTGTCACCAGTTGGTACTTGTCGGTGCTCACTTGGGCTTCCAATTGTGCCAGGTCGCTCTTGGCTATGCTTCCTGCCTCGAAGAGCTGGCGGGCACGTTCGCATTCGGCCTGGCTCACTTCCAGTGTGGATTCGTTCAC
Organism: uncultured Bacteroides sp.; assembly: GCA_905197435.1. Taxonomy (GTDB): domain Bacteria; phylum Bacteroidota; class Bacteroidia; order Bacteroidales; family Bacteroidaceae; genus Bacteroides. The sequence continues at coordinate 19,536 of CAJJYX010000005.1, read as the reverse complement.
TTTCACAGCTTCGGCAGCGTAGAGTATCTGCACGTAGGTCTGTGCGATGTTTTCTTCAATGCTGTTTTCGCTTTGGGCCACGCTGAGTTCGGCAATGCGGTTGTTCAGTTGTTGCTGCTTGATGGTGTTGAGACGCTTTCCACCGTTGTAGAGGGTCCAGTTGGCGTCGATGCCGTAGCTGCCGTTGTAGGAAGTCTTGCTTTGGCTGCTGGTGATGTTGTCACCGTCGATGATGGTGTTCGTCTCGCTCTTCGGGCGGTTCACGATACGTTGGCTTACACTGGCCGAGAGGCTGGGGAAGAGGGCAGCCCGGGCGGTCTTTACATCTACCTGGGCACTTTCCGCGCTGAGGCGGTTTTTGCGGATGGTGATGTTCTGCTGCAAGGCATAGTCGATGCAGGTCTGCAAATCCCATTGGGCAGGCAGGCTGTCGGCAGGCTGCTCGGAGCTGCCGGGCGTCTGCATGGAAGTGTCGTTTTGGGCGGACACTCCCATGCAGCTTGCCATGCATAGCGCTATCACTGTCAATCTTTTTACGTTCATCATATCTTCATTATTCTATGGTTTTACATTTGCAAATGTAGCGGGGTGGAGAAAGGTATGCAAAAGTGATAGACGTTGGGGGAGTTTTCCCCGCCTAAAATCTTTTTTGTGTCGATGAACGGCAGAAGTCTTTTTCCTGTTCAACTTTTCACCTTTTTATTTGTTCTTTATATAAAAGTATTTTATATTTGTAATCATTATAATCTTAACCGGTATGAAACGGACTGTGGTAAACATCTGGAACTTTTATTTGGAAGGTTTTCGAAGTATGACACTGGGGCGTACTTTGTGGCTTATCATTTTTGTGAAATTATTCATCATGTTCTTTATTCTCCGTCTTTTCTTTTTCCCACGATTTTTGAATACCCCCGCAGTGGGTGACGACAAGGAAGGCTATGTCAGTAATGAGCTTATTCACCGGAGTATGGGCAGCTACCTTCTACCTCCTCGATAACTCTCAGCAAATAACTTATAACTCATAACTCATAACTTAATTCTTATGCTTGAACACATTGACACTTCTCTGATTGACTGGTCGAGAGCCCAATTTGCTCTGACAGCCATCTATCATTGGATTTTCGTGCCGCTGACACTTGGGCTGGCGGTAATTATGGGCATCATGGAGACGGCATACTACCGTACGGGTGATGAATTTTGGAAACGTACTGCCAAGTTCTGGATGAAGATTTTCGGCATTAACTTTGCCATCGGTGTGGCAACCGGCATCATTCTGGAGTTTGAATTCGGTACGAATTGGAGTAATTACAGTTGGTTTGTGGGCGACATCTTCGGTGCGCCTCTTGCCATCGAAGGAATTTTGGCTTTCTTTATGGAAGCAACGTTCATTGCTGTCATGTTCTTTGGTTGGGACAAGGTGAGCAAGCGTTTTCACTTGGCATCCACTTGGCTCACGGGGCTGGGTGCCACGATTTCTGCCTGGTGGATTCTGGTTGCCAATGCGTGGATGCAGAATCCCGTAGGGATGGAGTTCAATCCTGATACAGCCCGCAACGAGATGGTGGATTTCTGGGCGGTGGCAACTTCACCGATGGCTGTCAACAAGTTCTTCCACAGTGTATTGTCCGGATGGGTGCTGGCAGCAGTGTTTGTGGTAGGCGTAAGTTGTTGGTATTTGTGGAAGAAGCGCGAAAAGAAGTTTGCGCTGGCAAGCGTCAAGATTGCTGCATGGGTAGGTTTGTGTGCCGCCGTGCTGTCTGCCTGGACAGGTGATGGTTCGGGCTATCAGGTGGCGCAGAAGCAGCCGATGAAGCTGGCTGCCATGGAAGGTTATTATGACGGACAGCAGGGTGCGGGATTGGTTGCGTTCGGCTTGCTGAATCCCGATAAGAAAACGCCGCAGGATGGGGTGAGCCCATTCCTTTTCCGTGTAGAAATCCCAAAGATGCTGTCACTGCTTGCCGAGCGGAAGATGGATGCTTTCGTTCCCGGCATCAACGACCTGCTGCAAGGCGGTTATCCGTTGGAGGACGGTACCGTGGCGCTTTCGGCCGAAGAGAAAATAGAAAAAGGGAAAACGGCTATCGGTGCATTTGCCGCTTACCGTGCAGCCAAGGCTGTGGGCAACGATGCAGGTGCAGAGGTGGCAGCCAGAGTGTTGAAAGAGAATGTAGCCTATTTCGGTTACGGTTATATCAGGGATGTGAACGAGTTGGTGCCCAATGTGCCGCTTACGTTCTATATGTTCCGTGTCATGGTAATTTTGGGTGGATACTTCATCCTCTTCTTTATTGTGGCGCTGTTCCTGGTCTATAAGAAAGACTTGTCACGGATGCGGTGGATGCATTGGGTGGCCATGCTCACCATTCCGCTGGGCTATCTTGCCGGACAAGCCGGCTGGGTGGTGGCCGAGTGCGGGCGCCAGCCGTGGGCTATACAGGACATGCTGCCTACGAGTGCCGCCATCTCTAAACTGGATGTCAGCTCTGTGCAGACCACATTCTTCATTTTCCTCATCCTCTTCACCGTCATGCTGATTGCCGAGGTGGGGATTATGCTGAAAGCCATTCGCAAAGGTCCGGAAGTCGAATCCCATAACTTATAACTAATAACTCATAACTCACAATGAATACCTATATTTTTCTTCAACACTATTGGTGGTTTGTAGTCTCTTTGCTGGGGGCGCTTTTGGTATTCCTGCTGTTTGTGCAGGGAGGTAATTCGCTTCTGTTCTGTTTGGGAAAAACGGAGGAACAGAAGAAGATGATGATTAACTCTACGGGGCGGAAGTGGGAATTCACGTTTACTACGCTTGTTACGTTTGGAGGTGCATTCTTTGCTTCGTTTCCGCTGTTTTATAGTACCAGTTTCGGAGGGGCTTATTGGCTGTGGATGATTATTCTGTTCAGCTTTGTCTTGCAGGCTGTCAGCTACGAATTTCAGTCGAAGGCAGGAAATTTACTGGGCAAGACGACGTATCGTACATTCCTGGTAATAAATGGAGTGGTAGGTCCGGTATTGCTGGGAGGGGCGGTGGCAACTTTCTTCACCGGCTCCGAATTTTATGTCAATAAAGGGAATATGGCAGATACGGTGATGCCGGTTATCAGTCAGTGGGCCAACGGCTGGCATGGACTTGACGCGCTGCTCAATCCGTGGAATGTGGTACTGGGGCTGGCCGTCTTCTTTCTGGCGCGTATCTTGGGGGCACTCTATTTTATCAACAACATCAATGAGGATGATTTAGTGAGACGTTGCCGCCGTTCGCTTTGGGGAAATACTGCATTGTTCCTGGTGTTCTTCCTGGCCTTCGTCATCCGTATGCTGGTGGCCGACGGCTATGCTGTCCGTCCGGAAACGGGAGAGGTGTTTATGGAACCTTACAAATATCTGACGAACTTCCTGCAGATGCCGGTGGTACTGCTTGTATTCCTGATAGGTGTGGTGGCTGTGCTCTGGGGCATTATCCGCACGCTGTGGAAGCCGGCATTCGATAAGGGTATCTGGTTTGCCGGTGCAGGGACGGTGCTTACAGTATTGGCGTTGCTGCTCGTGGCGGGTTATAACAATACAGCCTATTATCCCTCTACTCACGACCTGCAAAGCTCACTGACACTGGCAAACAGTTGTTCGAGCTTGTTTACGCTGAAGGTGATGGCTTATGTCTCCATCCTTGTTCCTTTTGTTCTTGCCTACATTTTCTATGCATGGCGGAGCATAGACAATCGTAAGATTGATGCAAAAGAAATGGAAGAGGGGGGACATGCGTATTAATTGAAAATTAAAGAGAGGGAGAGACTAAGGCCACATTCTTCACCCTTAGTCTCTCTCTATTCTTTTGACTGCTTTTTGTTTAGCTGGAATTTGGGTACCAGTTTCATCAACCGCAGAATCTGTCCTTGTCTTTTCTTTATATAGGAGGACGGATGCGCAGAGTCGAAGCGTATCGGATTGGGCAGTGTTGCCGCTATCAGCGCGCATTGTCCGGCAGAGAGCTTGGCTGCTGTGGTCTTGAATTTGTATTGGGCGGCGGCTTGTGCACCGTAGATGCCTTTCCCCATCTCGATGGAGTTGAGGTAGACCTCCATTATCCGCTCCTTGGGCCAGAAGAACTCTATCAGTACGGTGAAGTAAACTTCCAGCCCCTTGCGTACCCATGAGGATTGCGGCCATAGAAATACATTCTTTGCTGTCTGCTGGCTGATGGTGCTTGCGCCCCGTTTCCGCTTTCTTGTTTCGTTCTCCTTTATCGCTTTCTTTATTTCTACGAAATCGAATCCGTTGTGTGTGGCAAACCGGTTGTCTTCCGAGGCGATGACGGCCATAGGCAGGTGAGGGGATATCTTGTCGGAAGATACCCACGTGTGGTGCCAGCACGGACTTTCACCCTTGAAGACCTGCTGCACGCTGCGGATAACCATCAATGGCGTGATGTAAATAGGAATAAAACGATAAACCACTACCGCCAGGATAGTGGAAATAAAGAAGAATAATATGATGTTGCGGAGGAACCGCAAAAGTTTCGGGAGTTTCATGGAGAGAGTGCCAATGTGATTGATACGCCAATATACTAATGCGATTAATGTGTTAATGTGCCAATGTGCTGATTGGCACATTAATCACATTGGCATATTAATTAGACGCCTCTGCATTCTTAATCATCTGTTCGCTGGCATACATATATACCTCCACGCGGCGGTTTTGGTCGGCAGACAGACTTTCGTCGTATTCGTTGTATCCCACGCCTTCCACTTTCTTGAATTGGGCGGGAGATACACCGCAGTCCTGCAGGTAATTCTCTACAGCATAGGCACGATTCTTGGAAACCTTCATGTTGGCTTCGTAAGTACCCACTTTGTCGGTATGGCCGATGATGGCAATATCCGTTGTCGGGTCTTCCTTCAGGATTTGTGCAAGTTCACGCAGGGAAGCCTTGGCATTGTTGCTCAGCGCTGCGGAATTGAAGCCGAACAGAATACCTGCCGCGAAAGATACTTTGACAGCCGGCAAGCCGTTGGCATCTGTCACCTGCTCCACTTGTGCGCCTTCAATCTTGGCTGCTTCTGCAGCCTTTTTGTCCATCTTGTTCCCGATGGCAACACCGGCACCCGTGCCTACTGCTGCACCTACCGCTGCACCAATGGCTGCACCTTTGCCTTTACCTATCAGTCCGCCGATAATGGCACCTGCAGCTGCGCCGGAACCACCACCGATTATTCCGCCTTTGGCTTTGTTGTTCATTGTGCCACAACTGCCAAACAGCAAGGTGCCGCACAAAAACAATACTGTAATTTTCATTTTCTTCATAATTCTTTTCCTTTAAAAGTTGACTTTATGTTGCAAATTTATGTGTATAATAACCATATTCTTCTTTCTAAAGTTCGTCAGTCCGGCCCTTTTTTAGAGAATTTCCCTTCTGATGAGGACGGGCCTGACCGTCTTTTATCTCAGATATCAGAGCTCACTTATTGTTTAATGGGTAGCAAAATTAGGCATTATAAATTACAAATCATAGTCCGGTGTAATAATTCTATGCCCCTTTCTGCATTTGTTTTCGTCTTCTGCGTAGGTGGTGACGGCGTTTCTGCTTGTACTTGCGTATCTTGGCATACACCAGCCAGATGAAAAGCAGGCCGAAGACGGCAAAGATGAACAGTACGATGCCCGTATTGAGATTGTCGCCTTTCACGCGGCTCCACATTTCGAGCACCAGCTCCGTACGGTCGCCGAAGTCGCGTATCATGGCGCAACGTTCCACTACCCGGCGGTCGGGATATTGCACCGGATCTATTTGCAGGCTGTCGGCTCCGGGCAGGTCTCCGAAGAAATAGCTCAGGTCGGAATGTACGTCGAGGGTGGTGTCTGTCTTGGCCTCCATGATTTCCGGTGTGGCTACGGCGCTGACATAGCCGATGGCATCCATGTTGCGCAGTGCCACGGAGGGCTGGCAGAGGTAGTTGATGAAATAGCTTGCAGCTTTCACGTTGCGGGCGTAGCGGGGGATTACCCATCCGTCGAACCAGATGTTGCTGCCTTCGCGGGGGACGGCATAGTCCAGTTCCACGCCTACGGCATCGGCTTCCTCGATGGCCCATACGGCGTCGCCGCTCCAGGTGAAGTTAATCCACGCCTTGTTCTTTGTCATCATTTCCTTGCCGAAGTCGGCTTCCCAGCCGGCAATATTGGGCTTCAACTCCTTGAGGTATTTCTCGGCGAGGGCGATGGCCTGCGGAGAATTGTCGTTCATCAGTTGTTCTACGGTGACGGTGCTGTCGGCCAGTTCCCCGGCATGGGCGTAGATGATGGCTGTGCCGTAGGCGTCGCGGTAGCTGTCCTTCATCAGTATCTTGCCGCGGTTCTTAGGATTCCAGAGGGTGTTCCACGTGCCGGCTTCTTCGGCCGTGATGAACTTTTTGTTGAAGAGGATTCCTGCCGTGCCCCACATGTAGGGGACGGCATAGTCCTGGGTCCGGCGTTCCGGTTGCGAGGTCTTGTTCAGTTCCTGCCGGATGTAGGGCGACACGTTGGGGATATAGTCCGGGGTGCGGCCAAAGTTGCGGTCGATGGGCAGCAGGAGGTCCTTCTTCAGCATGCGTTCGATGATGTACTCCGAGGGGCACACAACGTCGAAATCTTCGTGCCCGCGTTCAATCTTGGTGAGCATGATTTCATTGATGTCGAACACTTGGTAGATGAGGCGGATTTCTTCGCCCGTCTGCTGCTTGTACCATTCGGGGAATTCGGCGAGGACGTCCTCGTCGATGTAGTCGGCCCAGTTGTATATCTTCAGTATGCGGCTGCGCTCTTCTGTAGAACTGTCGCAGGAGGCGAGGGAGGCGATGCAGCACAGCAGAATCAGTATGTTTATTGTCCTTTTCATTGTCTTGTTTTGGAAAATCCCGGGTACTTTACTTTATAATTCCCGGGTGTTTTTTCGTTATGTTATCAAGCGTTTTTCGTCCGTTCGGCGCGCTTGTTGATTACTATCAGCAGCACCAGCACCGTCACGAAGATGATGGTGGACAAGGGGCGCAGTTCCGGTGTCAGTCCGCCCTTGCGTGCATCGGCGTAGATGTAGGTGGAAAGTGTTTCCAGACCTTGGTTGCCGATGGTGAAAATCGTCACGGCAAAGTCGTCGATGGAGAGCGTGAAGGCGAGGATGAAGCCGCTTATCATGCCCGGGAATATCTCCGGAAGAATCACTTTGCGTAGTGCCTGGAACGGTGTGGCGCCCAAGTCGAGTGCTGCTTCATAAACATTCTGGTTCATCTTCTTGAGCCGGGGCATCACGCTGAGCACCACGTAGGGCGTGCAGAACGTGATGTGCGCCAGTACCACCGTGGTGAATCCCTGCGATATGCCGAAGCTGACGAACAGCAGGAACAGTGACACACCGGTGATGATGTCCGCATTCATCATGGGGATAGCGTTGGCGAAGTTCATCACCTGCCGCGTGCGCGAGCGCAAGTTGAAGATACCGATGGCTGCGATGCTGCCCAGCGCCGTGCTGGCGGTGGCGGCAAGGAGTGCAATGGCGAATGTGTTCCAGATGGCATTCATCAGCGAATGGTGCATGCCTCCCGTAAACAGCGAACTGTATAGCCGGGTGGAGAATCCCGTCCAGTTGCCCAGCACCTTGGCTTCGGTGAAGGAGAATATCATGATTATCAGGATAGGCGAGTAGAGCAGCGCCAGCAGCAGCCACAGATAGCCTTTGGTCAATATACGTGTCATCATATCACACCTCCGCTTTCATTTGATGCCCCGTCTTCCTCATTGGTGAAGAGGATGGTGATGCCTATCAGCAGCAGCATGATGAGCGAGAGGGCGGCACCGTAGTTCCACATTCCGTTGTAAATATTCTCTTGTACCGTGGTTCCGAAAAGCTTGATGTTGTTCATCGTCAGCAGCTCGGCGATGGCGAAGGTGGAGACGGTGGGCATGAATACCATCACCACGCCGCTCATGATGCCCGGCATGGAGAGGGGCAGTATCACTTTGCCGAATACTTTCACCGGATTGGCTCCAAGGTCTTGCGCGGCTTCTATCAGGTTATGGTCCATCTTCTGAAGGGTGTTGTAGATGGGATATATCATGAACGGCAGGAAGTTGTAGACCATGCCGAACACCAGCGCCCCTTCGCCCAGCGGGAGATTCAGGAAGTCGAACAGCGCCACTGTGGCGAGCGTGCGTATCAGGATATTCACCCACATGGGGAGGATGAACAACACTACCATGGTGCGGGAAGTGTTGAATTGCGTTTGGCTCAGTATATATGCTGCCGGATAGCCCAGCAACAGGCAGACCAGCGTTGTTATCACGGCTATTCCGATGGAGTAGACAAAAGTGTTCATCGCCTCGGGGTGCATCATGAACTTGCGGAAGTTGGCCAGTGTAAACGCTCCCTCCTCATCCGTAAAGGCATAGAACACGATAAGCAATAGCGGTACTATCACAAATACAAGCAGAAACAGCGCGTAGGGTACCGTCCAGTTGCGCCGGCGCATGAAGAAATGAGATAACTTATTGAGCACTTCCTTCCTTATTAAGAGATTGAACAATCCGTATATTTTCAGGCGCGATGGTGATGCCGACGCGGTCGCCGTCGTCCCAGACGTCGTTGGTGTCGACAAAGATGTCTTCGTCCCAGTCCGTAAACACGGTCAGGTGATAATGGTTTCCTTTGTAGAGGATGAATTTCACTTCACCCGTCAGGCGGCCGTCCTCTTCATTGTCTTCGAGGATGACGTGCTGGAAGTCCACTTCCACCTGTACGGCGCTGCCCGGCTCGATGTCCTGCATGGGGAGGCACTCGAAGTTACAGCCCAGGAACTCTACGTGTGTCTCGTCCACCAGCTTTCCTTCGAAGGTGTTGCAGATGCGTTCCTTCTTCATTACGTGGATGTCGAAGGGCTTTACCAGCAGGCCTACTTCGCGTCCAGCTTCGAAGGCGTGGTAGTCTTGCACCATCAGCTCGTAGCCTTCACGCGTTTGCACCAGCATTTCGTAGTGCACGCCTTTGAAGATGCAGCTGGTCACGGTGCCCGTCAGTTGTGCGGCATCGGACACATCGAAGATGTAGATGTCTTCGGGGCGGATAACCACGTCTACCTGTGCCTGGCAGCCAAAGCCTTCGTCTACGCACTCGAACTTGTGTCCGCAGAAGGTGACGGCTTTATCTTTTATCATGACACCGTTCAGTATATTGCTCTCACCGATGAAGTCGGCTACAAAGGAGTTGATGGGCTCGTTGTAGATGTCTATCGGCGTGCCGATTTGCTGGATGCGTCCTTCACTCATCACGACGATTGTATCGCTCAGTGTCAGCGCCTCTTCCTGGTCGTGGGTCACGTATACGAAGGTGATGCCCAGTTTCTGGTGCATTTCCTTCAGTTCCATCTGCATGTCTTTGCGCATCTTGAGGTCCAGTGCGGCGAGCGGTTCGTCCAGCAGCAGTACTTCGGGTTCGTTGACGATGGCGCGGGCGATGGCTACGCGCTGTTGCTGTCCGCCGGAGAGGGAGTCCACGTCGCGGTCCTCATAATCCGTCATGCCCACCATGCGCAGGGCTTGCTTCACCTTCTTCTCGATGGTGGCGCCGGGCAGCTTCTTCAGCTTCAGACCGAAGGCTATGTTATTGAATACATTCAGGTGGGGGAAGAGGGCGTACTTCTGGAACACGGTGTTCACCGGTCGCTTGTGCGGCGGTGTCTGTGTGATGTCCTTTCCGGCAATGGTTATCACTCCTTCCGAGGCTGTCTGAAAGCCTGCAATGAGGCGTAACAGTGTTGTCTTTCCGCAACCGGACGGTCCCAGTATTGTTACAAACTCGCCCTTACGGACAGACAAATTCACATCATTCAGCACGGCCTTGTCTCCGAAGAATTTCGATACATGTTCCACACCGATGATGCAATCGGACTTTTGCATAAGCGTCTTTTACTTTATCCAAACGAATTAAACAAATCTCAGGCTTTCAATAAAAAGCGGGGGCAAAGTTACATAATTTATCGGGATTTTTCGCTTTACTCTAAAATAATAAGTAATACCTTTGCCGGTAGCTAAGTATATTCTCTTTATAGCTGATTATGATGACATACTTATTGACTTAAAACTTATTGAATAATGGAGAAAAAGAAGATTGTACTCATTACCGGAGCCTCCTCGGGAATAGGGGAAGGCTGTGCGCGGAAGTTTGCCATGAATGGTTACCGGCTTATACTCAATGGCCGCAATGTAGAGAAACTGAATACCGTAAAGAAAGAGCTGGAAGAGAAATTCGGAGCAGATGTTTATTTGCTTCCTTTCGATGTTCGCGACCGTCAGGCTGCCCGTATTGCCCTTGAATCTCTTCCGGCGGAATGGAAAGCGATAGACATACTGATTAACAATGCCGGACTCGTCATCGGAGTGGATAAGGAACACGAGGGTAATCTTGACGAATGGGATGTGGTGATTGATACGGACGTGAAGGCTCTGCTCGCGATGACCCGCCTCGTGGTTCCCGGCATGGTGGAGCGCGGACGCGGTCATGTCATCAACATGGGGTCTATTGCCGGAGACTACGCCTATCCGGGCGGTAGTGTGTACTGTGCCTGCAAAGCTGCCGTCAAAGCCCTTTCCGACGGACTCCGCATCGACTTGGTGGATACTCCGGTACGTGTGACGAATATCAAGCCCGGATTGGTGGAAACCAATTTCTCCGTCGTGCGTTTCCGTGGCAACCGGGAAGCGGCGGATAATGTATATAAAGGAATACGTCCGTTGGATGGTGACGATATAGCCGAAGTAGTTTATTTCGCCGCTGCCGTTCCCGGGCATATTCAGATTGCGGAAGTACTGGTGATGCCTACCAATCAAGCTACGGGGACAATTGTCAGCCGGAAATGATATTTGTATTAATATAGGATAAAATGATATTATTTTATCTTCGGGGAAACGCTTACATTTGCCCACAGCTAAATAGTGTAGAATCTAAAACAGGAAAAACATGAATTTCAAAAGACGAACGATTTACTTGTTGGGAGCGCTGTTACTGACAACCGGCAGCCTGTTTGCTCAAAGCGTATGTAGTATATCTACCCCGAAAACCTCTCTGGTACTTTCTGCCCCCGAAGGAGGCACGTTGAAGCATTTGTATTATGGCAATAAGCTTTCTGAGACCGATTTGCAGAATATCGCTACTGCAGAGGCGAGCCATACGGCCTATCCCGTGTATGGATTGAACTGCCAAACGGAGACAGCCCTCGCTGTGAAACATGCCGATGGCAACATGACCCTCCAACTTGAAGTGCTGAAAGTGACTACCGAAAAGGAAGGAAACGCCGTGACAACTGTTGTGGCGCTGAAAGATAAGGTATATCCTTTTTTTGTCAATGTCTGCTACCGTGCTTGGCAGGATGCTGATGTGATAGAGACCTGGACCGAAATCTCCCATCAGGAGAAGAAAGCGGTGATGCTTAACCAGTTTGCATCAGGTTATCTGCCCATCCGCCGCGGTGACGTGTGGCTGTCCCATCTTTCCGGTTCGTGGGCCAATGAGGGCTATCTGACGCAAGAGCCCCTGACTCCGGGCATGAAGGTTATCAAGAATAAGGACGGTGTGCGCAATTCCCATACCGACCATGCCGAAGTGATGTTCTCCCTCGACGGCCGCCCGCAGGAAAATACGGGCAATGTGGTTGGCGCAGCCCTCTGTTACAGTGGCAACTACAAGCTCCGCATCGAAACCCATGACGATGAATACCACCACTTCTTTGCCGGAATCAATGAAGAGAACTCCGCTTATTCCTTGAAGAAGGACGAGCTTTTCCGTACTCCCGAACTTGCTTTTACTTATAGCAACGAGGGATTGAGCGGAGGCAGCCGCAACTTCCACCGCTGGGCACGCCTGCACAAGCTGGCACATGGCACTACTCCCCGTAAGATACTCTTGAACAGTTGGGAAGGCGTGTACTTCGACATCAATCAGCAGGGTATGGACCAGATGATGGCAGACATTGCCTCTATGGGCGGGGAACTGTTTGTGATGGATGACGGCTGGTTTGGTGACAAGTACCCTCGTAAGAGCGATAACTCATCACTCGGTGATTGGGTGGTGGACAAAAATAAGCTTCCGAACGGTGTCGAAGGTCTGCTGAGTGATGCCGGGAAGCATGGCATCAAGTTCGGCATTTGGATTGAGCCGGAGATGGCGAACACCACCAGTGAGCTTTACGAGAAACATCCGGACTGGGTGCTCAAAGCCCCCGAACGTGACCTCGTGCTGGGACGTGGCGGCACGCAGGTTGTGCTCGACCTTGCCAATCCTGCCGTGCAGGATTTCGTTTTCGGTGTTGTCGACAATCTGATGACTTCTTATCCTGGAATAGACTACATCAAATGGGATGCCAACATGTCCATCCAGAACCATGGCTCCCAATATCTGACGAAGGACAATCAGAGCCACATGTATATTGAATTCCACCGTGGCTTCGAGAAAATCTGTCAGCGTATCCGTGCCAAATATCCCGACCTTACCATCCAGGCATGTGCCAGTGGAGGCGGTCGTGCCAATTACGGAGTGCTGCCTTATTTTGATGAATTCTGGGTAAGCGACAATACCGATGCTCTCCAGCGTGTTTATATGCAGTGGGGAACTTCCTATTTCTTCCCTGCCATCGCCATGGCATCGCACATCAGTGCCGCTCCCAATCATCAGACATTTCGCACCATCCCTCTGAAATACCGCATCGACGTAGCCATGAGCGGCCGTTTAGGTATGGAAATACAGCCCAAGAACATGACGGAAGAAGAAAAGGCACTTTGCAAGAATGCCATTGCCGAGTACAAGACCATCCGTCCCGTGGTACAGTTGGGTGACATTTACCGCTTGGTATCTCCTTATGACAAGCAGGGCGTGGCTTCGCTGATGTATGTGGCTCCGGAGAAAGACAAAGCTGTCTTCTATTGGTGGAAGACGGAACACTTCTACAACCAGCACCTGCCCCGTGTAAAGATGGCCGGCCTCTGTCCCGACAAACAATACCGGATACACGAGTTGAATCGCATCGACAACGTCCCCCTGCGTTACGAAGGGAAGGTCTTCAGCGGTGCCTACCTCATGGCGAACGGACTGGAGATTCCCTACAACCATAGGGTGGACTATCACAAACGGAACGACTATTCAAGCCGTTTGCTCTACTTGGAAGAGGTGAAATGACGTGCCACTGTCCGTCTTGAGGTAAATCTCCCGAATGTCGTTCACACTTTGCGGCTCATTCGTAAAACAATAGTTCTTTTCTGATTCTTTGAAAACCAATTGTTTGGCACGAAATGCAAAAAAGACTATTTTTGTAATCTTAACGACTTGAATGCATGGATGAAACGACATACAAAATCTTGATGGGAGCTTCGGCTTTTATGGTGGCGATGCTGGGAGGTATGCTGGCGACTACGACGATACACCAGGAAGAAGGGCTGGAAAAGCTACGGAAAGCACGGAACATCATTGTACCTTCTTATTTCGTGCTGGCACTTCTCAGTGTGTTGTGTTGCTTTACGGGATATGACTCCCGCATCGAACCGGTCAGCACGCTTTTTGTCGCTTCCTATCAGGCGTTGCTTTTCACAATGTCCATGATGGTTTTCATACGCCCGGCCGAAGTCCGGTGGAAAACGGTAGGCAGGCAGGCGGGAGGTATCACCGTAGTGGGAGTAATCTTATTCGGTGGTATGATGTTTACAGATTATTTTTCCGGGTTCTTTTATGTGAGTCTTGCGGCTTATATTGTCCAATTGCTTTTTTATACCTGGAAGTTTATGCAGGCTTATCGGAAGACTGTTCAAGAGGTGGAGGATTACTATGACGATGAGGAGGAAAGCCGTCTGACGTGGGTAAAAGCCGGTTTCTATTCTGCATTGGTTATCGGCATCATGGCTATCGTCATCATGTTCCGTCCCGGCTTATATATGCTGTTCGTTCCGCTATATGTGACTTTTTATGGTTTCATGGTCATGTGGTTTATCAATTACTATCATAAGATGAAATTTGCATTTCCCGTCATTGCGGTACCGCAAGACAGTGCAGACGCATCAAATTGCATCTGCACTGTTACTGCTGTTGTACCGGAAACTTTTTTTGAGGAAACAGGCAATGCAACAATAGCATCGGATGCAGGGGAAGAAGCAACAGCTTTTGAAATGAAACGACTGCTGAAAGAAAGGTTGCAAAGATACATAGATGAAAAAGAATATTGTCAAAAAGATGTTCCTTCCAGCATCGTAATAGATTCTTTCGGGATAAATCAGTCATTCTTCCGGCAATATATGAAAGACCATTACAGAATGGATTTCCGCCCGTGGCGCAAAGAACTTCGTTTGCGCGAGGCAGCCCGTCTGTTTACCGAACACCCTGAATACAGTATTGACAAGATCTGTGAAATGGTAGGATACAATGACAGCGGTAATTTCAACCGGGATTTCAAAAAGATGACGGGAATGACGCCCAGATGCTATTCCAATAGATCTGTTTAAATACTACTGCCTCACCGCACGAAGAGCGTGTGATTTTTTGTCCGTTGGGAAGTATTGTCTTTTGTAAATTGAAAATTGTCTTTCGTTAATTAGGAATTGTTTTTCCCCCGTTTTATTACTTTTCAGCATATAGAAAAATTGTTTTTCGTTCATTTGAACCAAAGACAATTGATTTTATTTGCCTTCTGTTTGTGCTATTGATACTTTTGTAAGGAATGAATGGCATCTCTCCGCTCTCTTGCCGTTCCTCTATTCTTCCCGAAAGACAGCCGTAAGGCATCCGATATAACTAATCAAGTGATAATTTTTAATGATAAATATTATGATGAAGACAGATTATCTGTTTATTGGCATGGCAACCTTGATGATGGCTGCGTGCAGCAACGATGAAAATGTGCCGCAAGTGAATGACGGGCATGTAGCCGTTTCCTTTGCCGGGGGAATTACACTGACCCGCGCCACGACCGACGCGTGGGCGGTAAACGACGGCATCGGCATCTATATGCTGGAGCACGGAACGACGGCAGTGGTAGACGGTGCCGCCAACCGCAAGTATGTGACCACCGCCGGAGATGGAAAGTTTACACCTGCCGGAGTAGAACAGACCATTTACTTTCCTTTGAGTGCGGATGAAAAGGTGGACTTCGTTGCTTACTGTCCGCAAACCGACCTGACGGGCAATATATATAAGGTAAACGTGAGTAACCAAAAGGCCCCTGCCCACATCGACTTGCTGCGGAGCGACAATGCCACGGGGAAAGACAAAAACACCAAGACAGTCGATTTGAAGTTCTTCCACCGCCTGAGCCGTGTGGAAGTGAAGTTGACTGCCGGTGAGGGCGTGAGTGATGCGGAACTGGCGGGTATGAGCATCACGCTGGGCAAACAGCCAGTGGAAGCGGACTTCAACGTGTTGCAGAATACGCTATCCGCAGGGAAGAACCTCGCCACCCTTACGCTGAACACTGCCGCCGATGGCAAGACCGCCTCTGCCATTATCCTGCCTCAGGAGGGTGCAAGCGGAAGGAGTTTGAAACTAACCCTGGCGGGCGGCACTGCATTGACATGGTCGGTGGAAGCCAGCCGTACCTTTGAGCAGGGCAAAAAAACTGTTTTCAACATTACGCTGAAACGTACACCTGTAGGTACGGACGTAGTGGTAAATACAACCATCCAACCGTGGGGCACGCAAGGCACAGTGTCGGGTGATTTGGAAATTTGATAACCTTTAATACTATATATACAATGGAGACAAAAGCATATCAAGCACCGCAGGTGGAAATCATTGCGGTAAGTGTGGAACAAGGTTTTGCCGCCTCTTTCAACGGAAATGTGAACGACTGGGGCACGCAGGACGAAGTGAAAATAGAATTTTGACAAACAATAAAAATATGAATATATGAAAGTATCAAGACATTTATTCACCGCTTTTGTGCTGACCGCACTGACACTGGCGGCTTGTAACAATGACGATGCAATGCAGGGTGGCGACACATTGCCCGAAGGCGCAGTACACATCACCGCCGGCATAGAGGGAGTGCAGACACGCGCGCCGCAACTCAATGCCGATGGCGCAGGCTCGTTCGGTCCTGCCGACGAATGGGGCATGTACACTTTTACGGGAGGTGCCACATCTCCGGCATACAATAACGAAAACATTGCTTACAAGGCCGACAACAGCAATCCGCTTTATTGGAAAGACCTCAGTGAGACGAAAATGGTGACTTTTTCCGCTTACTATCCGCGCATCACGGAAAACATAGCCAATCCTGCGGCATACCTGTATACGCCCGAAGCGTGGAGAAACACGGACGACCTGCTCCACGCCACTGCCACGACAAGTAAGGGCAGGACGGTGGAATTGATATTCAAACATCTGATGCACCGGCTCGTTGTCGAACTGGTGGCGGGAGATGGCATGGAAGGTGTAGATTTATCTTCTGCCTTGATAAACTCCGCGGCAAAGGATAATGCGCCTACGATGCGTGCCGACGTGGAGGTGAACCTGCTGACCGGCGCAGTGACCTATGACAAAGCAACGAGCGGTGTGGTCCTCAGCAACGGAGGTAATGGAAATGCCGACTGGAAAGTAGCACCGCAAGACCTTACTGCTGGTGAGGAATGGCTCAAGATAACCGTAGGCGGGGATGTGTGGTACTATAATGTACCTGTCGACCTGAATACTGCCACCCCCGGCAATCAAACCCGCCTCGAAAGCGGCAAGCGGCTCACCATCAAACTCACGTTGAAGAAGAACCAGCAGACGGGAAAGAACGAGGTGGAACTGACCGCTTCCGAAATCTCCGGCTGGGGCGATGGCGGCACGATTACGGACGAAGTGGTGATAGGCGGTACCACTTCCGGAGTCACCACATACGAAGCCCTGCTTGCTGCTCTGAAGACAGGTGGCACTTCGGCAGATGCTCCGACGCTTGTCACGCTGGGCAGTGATATCACGATACCCGCAGGCGGTGACCTTTTTAACACTCCTTCCATGACCGACAACGGCTATTTTAAAATAGACGGTGGCGGGCACACACTGACTTGGGAGAAGGACAGTTACTATTTTCTCGGCAATGGCAATATCACAGATGATGCCGTTTATATCGAATTTGCCAATATCAATTTGGTTCAGCAAGATTTGCACATGGGTGCCGTGATATGTATGTATAATGGCAAGATTGCGCTTAGTGGGAATGTGACATTGAACGGGGGTGGTATGATTATGGTTTATGGCAAGGAGTCGGTATTGGAATTAGGTGACGGCTCCGAATTGTCTTATGCGGCAGGTAGTTCGCTCTGTGCATCCGTCAGGAATGGCGCCACTCTTGTGCTGAACGGGGGAACGACAGCCGCCGAGACTTATATAGATTTAGGCTACAATCTTGCCTCGCTCGTTTCCTATCCCCTTATCTCCGTTTCGAAAGCCCTCACGGGTGATGTGCATCTCAGACTCGGTCTGTCCGGCGTAACCCCTATCGCCCAAGGAACCGGTGGTTACCAACTGACGCAGACGGACTGCGATTGGCTGAAAGTGAACCCGGAGTCATCGGTTAGCCTTTATGGAGAACAAATGAGGAAATATGGTGATAAGTTTGAACTTTATCTCGCTTCGAAGGATAGTCAAATTAAGTTGCGCAGAAAAAATCTTCCGTCCGGTATCTCCGGTAATCTCGATATGACCGGCATGACTGCCGAGAAGGCAAAGTCTGCCATTGGGGATGCTCTTGATGCGGAGTTCACCGAACTCAAGTTGACGGGCGAACTTTCCAAGATAGGAATGGGCGGTAATTGGGGTGCATTTGCCAATAACCCCCGAATCACGAAATGTGATCTCAGCGGAGTGACGGACTGGGGAACACCGGCAACTTTGCCCGAGCGCACTTTCCTGAATTGCACCGCCTTGCAGGAAGTGGTGCTTCCCAATGACGTGCAGGTAATCGGAGTGAATGCCTTTTACGGCTGTGCTTCGCTGACTGCGGTGAATCTGTCGCAGGTTACACGGATTGAACAAGGAGCATTTCGGGGTTGCACTTCACTGGAGGCGCTCACATTGGATAATGTGGCTGCAATAGACTTGGAGGCTTTCTTTGGATGTGCGTCTCTGCAGACACTTGAACTGCCGAAGTGTACGGAATTAGCCAATTATATGGTAACGGGTTGCAGCAGCCTTACTCGGATAGAGGTTACCGCAGCCGGAAATTTCGTTCACATAGGAAGTGATGAAGATATAGAGTATGGCGCTATTTTTCACAATAGAACCCCCGTTCATTCCGGAGAGTACGCATTCAATCCCGCTAAGTGTGACCTTGTGCTGAATGTGGACAAGCATCCCGATGACGGTACAGCTCTTCCCAAAGCTACTACCAATGATGAATGGACGGTGGGGGCAGATGCGCATCCCATGAAATGGAATAGCATAGCTTTTCAGCAGTAGTAATCCGCGCCTTTCCCAAAGTTGAACTTCAATTACAGTCAATGAAAACAACGTAGTTTAATAAACGCAACGATATGAAAATAATAAAAAAGAACATATGCCTTATCGCCATCCTGTCGGGTGTGGCCGGATTGTCGGCCTGCTCGCAGGACGATGCACTGGCTCTCGATGGCGGCACGGACAACGGTAATACCATCCGCTTCACCACCGTTGTTGCCAACTTCACGAATGGCGATGGCACCGATGAGCCCGGCACACGTGCCACTATCAACGACGAGGACGGCACGGGCAACTTTGCCGCTGGTGACGAAACGACGATATTCGTAGCCTATGAGGACTCTCCTGATGTCGTTTCGACATATCCCGCCATCTTCCGCAACGGCACGTGGGAGGCCGACGGACTGACATGGGACCAATTCAGCGACGGCGCTGAGCTCAATTTCCATGCCTTTTTCCCGACACGTACCTACTCAGAGACATCCCAAGGCTTCTCCTTACCCGCCGACCAGAGCGACCGGGCGCAATACGCCGCCGCCGACCTGCTTCATGCCTCCGCCTTCCGTCGTGTGAGAGGCAGCGGTGCCGTCCCCCTCGACTTTCGCCACGTGATGCACCGCCTCACGGTCAGCCTAAGCCTGTCCGCCACGCCCGGCACATTGACGCAAGCGGATGTGGATGCCGCCACGGTCATGATAAAGAATATGCGTATCACCGGTACTATAGACCATACCGGCGAGGTGAATACTCTTGGGACACTCTCTGACTTCACCCCTCTGAAATCTACTGACGGCGGCGGCAACCGCTTCCATACTATCCTCTTCCCGCAGCCCGTCGTCGCCGGCACCCCGTGGATAGAAATCACCATGGGTGGCCAGACAGTCACTTATGCCGTTCCGGTCGGGCAAGCCGAGCTGGAAGGCGGAAAGGAACAGGTGGTGAACCTCAAGCTGACCACCGGTAGCGGCGGCGGTGAGCCCCCATATTCGACATATCTTGCAGGGTGGTATAGAAACAGCTGTTTATTTTAGGTACTGATACACATATCTACACTGGAAAATCATAGAAAGGCTGGAGTCGGGAAATCC
>CAJJYX010000004.1 GCA_905197435.1 uncultured Bacteroides sp. | reverse complement strand
CCACATTCTTGTCGATGAAAACAAAAGGAGCAATCTCTACGTTTTCCCCGATTTTAGCTTCGGGATGAATATACGCTAGGGGACTTATCATGTTGATTATTTATGGTTTTAGATTTATGATTTATGATTTGACCGTACTGTTGTGGAGAAATCATAAATCATAAATTGTAAATTTGAAATCGTATTACTTGTTCTTGACTATTTGCGCCATAAACTCTGCTTCGCAGACCACCTTCTCACCTACGAACACATAACCCTTCATGGTCGAAATGCCGCGGCGTATGGGGGCCATCAGCTCCACACGGAAGATGAGCGTATCTCCCGGCACTACTTTCTGGCGGAATTTCACACCGTCAATCTTCATGAAGTAGGTGGAATAGCGTTCCGGCTCATCTACTGAGTTCAGCACAAGCAAGCCTCCCGTTTGTGCCATTGCTTCTATCTGCAACACGCCGGGCATTACGGGCTCTTGCGGGAAGTGTCCCTGGAAGAAAGGCTCGTTGGAAGTTACGTTTTTGACGCCTACAATGTAGTTGGCACCTATTTCAATGACTTTGTCCACCAACTGCATGGGATAGCGGTGAGGCAGAAGTTCGCGGATGCGGTTTACGTCCATAATCGGTTCGCGGTTACAGTCGTAGGTGGGAGCCTGGATTTCGTGCAGGCGGATTTCCTTGCGCATCTGGCGGGCGAACTTGTTATTGATGGTGTGTCCCGGGCGGGTAGCGATGATGCGGCCTTTGATGGGTTTGCCTATCAAAGCCAGGTCGCCGATAACGTCGAGCAACTTGTGGCGTGCACATTCATTGGGCCATACCAAAGGTTTGTGGTTGATGTATCCCAACTGTTTGGCATCCATGTGTGGAACACCCATTACGTCGGCCAGTTTGTCATAGTTCTCCTGTGACATTTCGCGCTCATAGATAACGATCGCATTGTCAAGGTCACCGCCTTTGATGAGGCCTGCTTGCAGCAGTGGCTCTATCTCGCGTACAAATACAAAGGTGCGGCTGGCGGCAATTTCATCCTTGAAATTCTTCATGTCCTCCAGTGTCGCAAATTGGTTGGGGAGGATGTTGGAGTCGTATGATACCAATACATTCAAGCTGAAGTTCTCATCCGGCAACACAATGATGGAAGAGCCGGTCGTTTCGTCACGGAACTCAATTTTAGACTTGATGATATAGAAATCTTTTACGGCATTTTGTTCTACGGTGCCTACGCGCTCTATTTCGTTGACATAGTATTGGGCGCTTCCGTCCAGAATCGGAAATTCCGGTCCGTTTACCTGTATCAGGCAGTTGTCGATTCCCAATGCATAAAGGGCAGCCATGCCATGCTCCACAGTACTTACTTTTACTCCGTTTTTGGAGAGTACGGTGCCACGGGTAGTTTCGGTTACGTTGTCTGCAACGGCATCAATGGTAGGTTGTCCTTCCAAGTCAATGCGCTGGATCTTGTATCCGTGATTATCCGGAGCAGGATTGAAAGTAACGGTTAGATCAAGTCCCGTATGAAGACCTTTCCCACTAAGCGAAAAGCTGTCTTTTAGAGTCTTTTGTTTTAACATTGGTTACTTATTTAATTGTTGTTTAAGTTCATTCAATTCTTTACGGAGCTGGCGCAGTTCCTTTTGCATGTCAGGCAAGCTCCTTTGTGCAACGGATGCCTTGAAATATTGCTTCAACTCCATGGGCGGAGTACCGATAAGCTGGCTTCCATCCTTTATACTGCCGGGAACGCCGGACTGCGCGCCGAGGTTCACCTTATTGCCGATATGTATATGGCCTGCGATGCCTACTTGGCCGCCGAACATACACCATTCGCCTATTTTTGTAGACCCCGCCACTCCTGCTTGCGCTGCCATTACGGTGTGGGAGCCTATCTCATCATTGTGTGCCACCTGAATCAGATTATCCAGTTTCACGCCACTGTGTACGATTGTAGCCCCCATAGTGGCACGATCCACACATGTATTGGCACCGATTTCCACATGGTCTTCCAGGATGGTGATGCCGATTTGCGGAATTTTTTCATATCCTTTCGGGGTAGGAGCGAAACCGAAACCGTCTGCACCGATGACGCAGCCGGAATGCAGGATGCAATGGTTTCCTACGCGGCAATCGTGATAGATGGTTGCGTTGGCGTAAATAATACAGTCATTGCCTACTTTTGCACCGCTGCCAATCGTGACGTGCGGATGAATGACTGTATTGTCTCCCACCTCTGCATGCTCGCCAATGCAGGCAAAAGGTGCAATGTAAACATCCTTGCCTATTTTTGCTGTCTCGGCAACAAAGGCCAGGGAGTCAATTCCCACCCGTTTGGGCTTGCTTTGCTCATAAAGATTTAGCAATTTAGCAAGACTTTCATACGCATTGTCCACTTTAATCAAGGTTGCTTTCACTTCTTGTTCCGGAACGAAATCCTTGTTTACCAAAACAATGCTTGAACGGGTTTCGTATATATAGGGGGTATATTTGGGGTTGGAGAGGAAAGATATGGCCCCCGGTATTCCCTCTTCGATTTTCGCAAAGGTATGAACGGTAGCATTCTCGTCTCCAACAATTTCTCCTTGGATAAATGTTGCAATTTGTTTAGCAGAGAACTCCATGTCTTATTCTTGTTAGATGGTTTCAAAACGCAAATAACGGACTTTTTTTTTATATATCCTTGTCCTGAGGTGAATATTTTATACCTATCTATGCAAACGTTGGTAGCATAAGTAGTACTTTTTTACCTTCTTGGACAGCAGGGAGATATTGAGCATATCCGATGCTTCGGCAATATTCTTGATGCTGCCGTCGTTGTAGAGTATGTCAATACTGTCATCTGCCTCGTCATACATGTTCTTCTCGATGCTGGGGGTAGAGATGAAATATCTCGCTTCGGAGAGAGGAATGTCCAGTTGTTTACTGATTTGCAAAGTTAGTTCTTTTTTCCGTTCCTCGCTAATAGGTTCGGTGGAAATCTCGACTTTGAAGATATTTCTGTTAATCATGCCGGCACTTAGCGTGGACAATACCTTATCCGGATGATGGCTCCAGACCTTGAGGGCAGTCCAGATGTCATTATCATCCAGTTGGATGAAATTCTCCAAACACTCGGGATTATTATAGAATGCTTCGCGGCTGATGTCGTTGTATAGGAAGAATTTCAATGCCGGTGAGGCAAACAGATCTATGCCATGGCTTGCCAGTTCCTTGGCACGGAGCAAGGTGCTGATCAGCATTTTCTCATAAGCAACGGATGTTTTGTGCAAATAGACCTGCCAGTACATCAGACGGCGGGCAGTGAGAAAGTTTTCGATGGAATAGATGCCTTTGGCCTCTACGACCAGGTGGTCATCTTTTACATCCAGCATCTTGATGATACGGGCGGAACCGATATTGCCTTCTGTGACTCCGGTATAGAAACTGTCGCGGCGGAGATAGTCCAGGCGGTCCATATCCAATTGCCCGCTTACCAGTTGATGCAGGAAGCGTTTGGGATATTCGTCCTTGAAGATTTGGATGGCTAGTGTCAGTTGCCCGTTCATTTCCTTGTTGATGCGCTCCATCAGCATCAGGGAAATATCTTCGTGCGAAACACCGCGTACAATGGTATTTTCCAGTACATGGGAGAAAGGACCGTGACCGATGTCGTGCATCAGAATGGCCGCCTCTACGGCTTCGGCTTCACTGTCGAAGATAAAGTTTCCTTTGGTGGCCAGCTGCTGGATAGCCTCGCTCATCAGATAGAATGCGCCCAGCGAATGCTGGAACCGTGTGTGCTGTGCGCCCGGATAGACAACGGAGGATAAACCCAATTGCCTGATACGGTTTAAACGCTGTAAAAGAGGATGCCGTACAACATCGTACAGTAATCCTTTGGGTATGTTGATGAACCCGAAAACGGGGTCGTTTATTATTTTACGTTCGTAGGACATATATAGTATCGTCTTGGTTCATGAGGCGGATATTTAGCGATCAGTAAGGTTTCTGACAAGTGTACTGACGTGCAAATATCCGAATCAAATTTCGAACTTCAAAATTTAATCCGGATATTCATTACTGCTGTATATTATTAAATGCTGGTGGAGCTGCCAATTATCAGGAGCTGAAGAAATACCTTTTATTCAAAATTTAAGTCGGCAGTTGTGTATGGCAAAGCGATAACCCGTCTTATGTGTGATGGGAAATGAAGACGGGTATCTGGCTTTGGCTTTCGTACTGGATGAATGCCGCATAAATGAATGTCAAAACTCTGACAGAACAACATGATAGTGAATTTTAGCTTCGGCACACCCTCTCTCGATATTTTATCTGTCGGGTGGCCTCTTCGGCTGTGCCTTATTTAACTTCCCATTCGTAGACACCTGCCGCATGTTTGTCCGGCAGTGTGATTTCCAGTTTAACGGCCTTGGTCTTCACAGGGTCAAAGTTCACTGTGTTGCCCGTTCCTTTGGCAACGCCGTATTTGTCGGTGCCGTTGACGGGTTGCCACCCACCTTGTGCATCCTTGTAGTATATCTTCCAGCTTTTCGGCACACGGCATCCGCCCCAGGGAGCATCGTCAAACCAATATACCGTGGCACTTGAAACGGTTGCCTCTGTCGGGAACTCATAAGATATCCATTCCGTAGTCCCTTGCTTCGGCCACCAGTGGTAGTAGGGAATCGAGCGGTCGTTCTCGTCTTTCGGCACCAGACGGTCGCAGATGGAGGAGAGTGAACCTGCCCGGTGCGAAGCCTCTATCTTACTTTCGGAGGCCAACGTAGCGGGCATGGTGGGGCGTGAGGCACTCAAGTCTTGTGGAATCCACACGGCCATGTTGCCTGAACCGCGGTGTGCCCATGCATAGTATGGAATCAGGGTCAGTTTCACGTCTTTGGTATTCAGGCGGCCTTGCTTGTCGAAGTTCAATACTTGCGCGTCGGTCTTCAGTTGCTTGATGCCATACAGCATATCGGGCCGGTCTATGACTTCAAATTGGGGCTGCTGGTTCATCAAGGCTCCCAGTACATCGAAATCATTGTCCGGGAATTCGGCACAATATACAAGCGGTCCACGCTCTACGGCTACACGTCCGCGGTCGGCTTCCACTTTGCCGTTCGCTTTCACGGTGCGCGGTTCCATGTCGAGGTGTACTTCTACTTTGTCGCCCTTCTTCCAGCGGCGGTCGATGCAGAAGTAGCCGTCCTTCAGTTCGCTTTGTACGGTTTCTCCGTTCACGGCTACTGTGTACTTCAGACGTTTGCCGTCACTGTAAGCGTAAAGGTCGCTGGGAACTACCTGCCCCTGCACCCATCCCGGGATACGTACTTTCATGGTGAACTGCCCGGCATTGTTCTTCTTGACGTTGATGGCGATGTCTCCGTTCCAGGGATACCCGGTGGTTTGTTCGATGGACACTGCCTTGCCACCTACATTCAGGTCCGAAGTATTGGACATAAAGAGGTTGATATAGACATCTTTGTCTTTCACCGCATAGATATATCCCGGCAATGACGGAATGAAACGGCAGATATTAGAGGGGCAGCAAGCGCAACCGAACCAGGGCTGGCGTTGATGTTGCCCCATGCTCTGTAATGGATTCGGATAGAAGAAACCGCCGCCGTCCAGTGATACGCCCGAGATTAGCCCGTTGTATAAGGTACGTTCCAATACATCATAATACTTTGATTCGCCATGCAACAGGAAAAGACGATAGTTGACATATACGTTACCGATAGCTGCGCACGTCTCGCAATAAGCTGACATATTGGGCAACTCGTAGTTTTTGCCGAAAGCCTCTCCGGCAGCCGTGGCTCCGATGCCTCCGGTGATGTAATACTTCTTGCCGACGATATTATCCCAGATGCGGTCGATGGCATGAATGTAGGCGGTATCTCCGGTGAGGGCTGCCACATCGGCCATTCCTGCATACATGTAAGCGGCACGAACGGCATGTCCCACCGCTTCATCTTGCTGGACAACCGGCTTGTGCGCTTGGCTGTATTCGTCCGTGCGACTGGTGTATCCGCGTTGGTCGAGGAAGAATTTGGCTTGGTCGAGGTATTTCTGCCGGCCGGTGACCAGGTATAGCTTGGCCAGTGCCATTTCTGCAATCTGATGTCCGGGCACCCGGATTTGCTGTCCTTCGCCTGTACCTATCTCACGGCATACGCAATCGGCGTACCTGATGGCGATATCAAGGAAGTTCTTTTTCCCGGTTGCCTGGTAATGTGCAATCGCACCTTCCACCATGTGCCCCAGATTATAGAATTCGTGGCTCAGGTCTTCTACTTTTTCCCAGCGTTTGCTTCCTGCCCATTCGTGCGGATGCTTTGGATTCATGGTGCGGCTGGTGTAGAGGTACCCGTCCGGTTCTTGCGCGGCAGCTACAATCACCAGCACACTGTCGATGTACTTAGCCAGTTTCTTGTCCGGATAAGTTTGCAGCAGGTAACTGGCACCTTCAATGGTCTTATAGACATCCGTATCATCAAAAGCCAGTCCGCCGACTGTTATCGTATCGCCGGGATGCGCTGCGTTGACGAAGTTCTGATATCTTCCTGTTTCCTCGCATTTGCTGAAAGCCAGAGGGATGGTTACCTCACGGCTCGCATTGAGTCGTTGCCCCCAAAAGGAGTCGGTTACTTTCACCGAAGTGAAGGGCACAGGTTCAATGGGGTATCCGTGCAACTGGTTTTTCACCTGTGCCTGACTGCCTATCGCAGTGGCAAGCATCAGTGTGCTTACTAAAAGTTTCTTCATGGTTATCATTCTATTTTGGTGTTATTTTCTTATCGGAATATATTCGTCCCAAAGCTTCAGCGAATGCAGATTGCCGGTAAACGGCCAGTTACGTTCTGCATTCTCCCCCAGAGTTACGTGCTGTGACGGTTTTATCAGTAATTGGATATCTTTTTCGCTGATTAGTTGCCCATTTATATATACCTGCTCCATCCGACCGTCAAAACAGATATAGATGTGTTGCCATTTGCCTTCCAGCGTTTTCATATCCTTATAGCCGGCATCCTCATACCAACCGTAGTGATTGATAACCCCGCAGCGCGGTTCTGTTCCGCTTACCAGCATAATCTTTTCCATTTCGTCATGTGACGTCGTGAAATCGGCTACACATTCGTTTTCTGCGATGGAGTCGTTCAATACCCAGGCCTCCAAAGTATAGGGAGCATTGTCCAGCAAGGTTGCAGGTAGGGAGAAACTGGAACGGAATACCTGTTGTCCCTCGAAGTGGAAACTTTTCCTGCCTTGCACTTCCCGGATGACGGAAGGCGCTTTCTGAGCTTCAAAGTATCCGTCCACCCCATGATTGGAGAAGTAATGTACGGTGTCACCGGCAGCAAAGTCCTCGGCAGTAATGCTCACTACCAAACCACGCTTTTGCCGGTCGGCTGCCGGCAGGCGGACAATATCTGTAGTAGCATCATAGGCCTGTTCGGCAGGTTCCTGTTTCCAATTATAATAGCGGAGGTTCGTGATTATCAAAGGTTCGGCTCCGCTTTGAAGCGAAATCACACCCGATGAAAGGGCAGACTCCGCTTCATAGCTTTGCCACCTGCCTGATCTATAAACTGACCCACTGATTGTATGCTCTTTGGAAGGGGAAATCAGCGGATGCCGAAATTCCAACGTCGTGCCCGGTTCAAGAATCAAAGCATCGCGTCCGTCCATGCGTCCGGCACGGGCTGTGCCTTCTTTGAGAGTGAAAGCACCTCCCAGCATTCCTTCGTTGTTTTTCCACTCGCGGCCGTCCCAGTCGGCGGCAGCCAGTCCGAGCCATTGTTGCGGGGCTGATTCTTCAATGCCGGAGAATACTTTGATGTTCCAGATGGCACCACCGAATCCATTCTTCTGTCCGCCGGTATAGGTGAGGCGGACATAGCGGGCTTTGGCTTTTCCGAAGTCCACCATCGGACTGCCGGCCAGATGGTTGTTCCGTTTATCGGCAAAGATATTCCAGCGTTTTCCATCGATGGAAGTCTCGATCAGATACTGGTAGAACTGCGTACCGTATTCAAATTGTGTCCAGATGGTCTGTATCGGCCGGGTACGTTCCAGGTCTATTTCAATCCATTCCTGTTCCATGCCGCGCGGACGCCACAAGGTTCCGTTGTTGTCATCTACGGCATATTCGGGGCGGAAATTATTGTCGTAAAAAGAAGAGGCGCGAACGCCCTTGCCAAAAGCCAGGTTGGTTGACTTGACTACAGGGGGAGCCAGTGCACCTACACCGTCATGGGTAGGAGTAATCTTCCGGATGCTCCCGTCTTCGGCAAACTCCATACGGTCGATGCAAAGTTGGCGGTGGAAGCCACGGTTGGAGTGTGGATTGTCGTGACGGTGGTAGACGATATAATAGTTTTCACCCTCTTGCAGGATGCTGTGGTGCCCGGGACCGTGAATGGTACCGTCGGTGTTGGTTTCGAGGATGCAACTGCCATATTTATAAGGGCCTAAAGGATGGTCCGCAGTGGCATACTGTACACGGTATGTATGGTCGTGGCAGGAACCGGAAGAATACATGAAGTAGTAAGTCCCGTTCCGCTTGATGACGAAGGGAGCTTCGAAGAAATCCGTAGCTTCGGTATTGGGGATAAGACGGGTTTCGGTGAAACTTTTCAAGTCGGGCGCCAGTTTCCCGGCACCGCAGCCGAAGCCTTTGTATATCCCCCAAGTGCCCCAGTACATATATACCGAGCCGTCATCATCTACAAAAGTCTGTCCGTCCAGTGTGATGGCATTTGTTACAAAACGGTCAGGGATGAGGACGGCTTCGCTTTCTCCCAAGATGTTCTTCCACGGGCCGCGCGGGGTTTCTCCTACACCGCAGTGGATGATGCAGGGCTGGCAATAGAAGTAGTAATACTTGCCGTCGATGTGCTGTACCACGTCGGGTGCCCATATCCAGTGGCTGTCGGGCCAATTCATGGGGATCAGGGGCCAGTTTATAAAATCTTTGCTTGTCCACACCTGTGCAGGGCCGAAGCCGGCACCGCTGCCGTCAGTCGTGGCATACATATAATAAGTGTCACCGAACTTCTTTACAGTAGGGTCGGCAAAGTATCCGGGGATGACGGGATTACCTGTGCCCGGAGTATTGAAATCGTTCTGTGCAAAGGCAAAAACTGTTCCTGTTAAAAGGAAAGTGATTGAAAGGATGATTCTATTCATTTATGTATTTTATTATTAACCGGTATTTCTATCTCATAAAAGTATTCTCTCAGTAACTTATACATATCCGGATCGTATGCTTTCAGTTTCACGCGGCGGTTCATGGAATTGTGCACTCCGTTGGCAGGTTCGGCATAACGGTTGCAGTTAAAGAAAGATTGCACACACTCGGCAAAATACTCTTCTTTGTTGCTTAGGGCATAAGTATCTGCCCATAATCCTTTTTCTCCTGCACTTTTCCATAAAGCATCCAGCCGGTCATTGAAATCAGGTTCTATGCCGGCTATCCCCACCAGGTGTATCAAGTGTGCAAATTCATGAATCAGAATGTTCTCACCCGTATATTTATCCTGAGGCAATCCCAACAGGTTCTCTTCTCCGCAACTGGCAGAGAATTCATCTTCCGGTGCACCTCCGAAACCACGGGCACGCCAGTTCCAGTAAGCAATGCTATCGGGAGAATTGCAGATATGGGCAAACTCCGGCAAGTCGCAAGTTGCTTCATCTTTTCCTATTACCATCACGTGGCAACCTTTCTTCACCATATGTGCTTTCACATCAGGACGTTTGGCAAGCATCAGGCTGATAATATCGCAGGCCTTCAACAAAGCCTCGTCACTCACTCGCCCGGATGAAGTAACATACAAACCTTCCGTATCAATGTACTTCTTATAGAAAGAAGGAATATTCTTATTTTCGGGGATTGTTGTCACAGTTCCACGTACCGGGCAGGCTTCGAGCTTCATCGCAAATCCGCCACCAGAAGCCAAATGCAGTTTTATCCGGCTGTCTTTGTCTATGGTCAGCGTTTCCGTGCGGTAATCTTCTGCCTGTTTGCCGGCATTGATGCCGTCGGTGAATAATGTGGCGGTATAACGGGCACCTGCCGGCAGGAAAGAGAAGTCAATTTCTATATCCCGTTCATCCCAGTTTGTCATTCCGCCGATATACCAGTTGATGTCTTTCTTACGGACAGTCACGATGTATTCTCCTAATTTGCCTGCGGCGATAAAGGTAGAGTCTGTTTCCATAGGGATGGAAGTCATGAAATCCACACATTCCTGCTCATTCAGATAATTCGTTGGCGCGTCACATAGCATGGTGAGAGGGGAGTCATGTACAATATAGGCAGCCAGTTGGTGGCAGCGTGTTCCCATGCTCATGGGGGTATAATAAATGGCATGCCAGTCGGATTTCGTTGCATTGCGCATGGCCCCCGGAGTATAATCTACCGGTCCTGCCATCATACGGATATAAGGGAAGGTCACATCGTAAAGTGGCATGTTGTTTTTGATATCCGTCCATTTCACTTCTTCCATGCCGAACAGACTTTCGAAGTTGATGATATTCGGATAAGTGCGGTTGATGCCTGTCGGTTTATAGATGCCGTGCAGGTCGAGTGTCAGTTTATGCCTGGCTGTGGCTTCGGCAATGCGGTATACCATTTCAACGGCCGTCTGGTCGTCACGGTCGAGAAAATCGACTTTGAATCCTTTGATACCCATATCGGAATACTTCTTGCAGGCTGCTTCCAGTTGGTTGTCGAGTACGTTGAATACCGTCCAAAGTATGATTTCCACTCCTTGCTTCCTTCCGTAAGCAATCAATTCCGGAAGGCCCAGCTCGGGAACGACGGTCAGCATATCACCGCTTTTGGGGGCGTACCAGCCTTCATCGAGCACAATAAACTCGATGCCGTTGCGACCGGCGAAATCGATATAATATTTGTAGGTATCCATATTGATGCCTGCCTTGAAAGGGACGCCTTTCAAGTTCCAGTCATTCCACCAGTCCCAGGCCACTTTCCCGGTTTTTATCCATGAAGTGTCACCTATGCGGTTGGGGGATGCCAATGCATAAACCAGGTTGTTGACCGGCATATCCGTATCTTTTTCTGTCACGGCCAACACGCGCCAGGGATAAGGGCGGGCGCCTTTGCTGCGGGCTATAAAATCGGTTGTCTCTGTCACATACTCCTGCCTGCGCCAGGGATAGAAGTCTGTCTTGGCAGGATAGCGGGCAAATACTCCTTTCAAACTGTATTTTTCACCTTGTGATTGTACAAACATACCCGGGTAAGACTCAAGGTCAGACTCCAATATCGTCAGCTTAGCTTTGCCACAGTCCACAGTCACAGGCAGGAAAGCCGGTTTCGGCTGTGCCTTCGATAGTGGGGTAATGTCGTACACATTCTGGAAAGCCATTGCCATCGGCTTCTTATCATTGGTCGTATAAGGAAGATAGGCTGTGCAATCTTGGTTGAAGTTGAATTCTGCCATCTCATCTTTGATGATTACCTCTGTCTTTTGCGTTGTGTAAAAACGATAAGCCACTCCTTCGTTATAGACGCGGAAGGTAATGCCGAAATCACCTTTCAGCTTCAGATTGAGTTCATTGCATGTAGTTATGAACTCCTTGAAGCGATAAAAAGGAGACTTTGTATTATCCCGTATATTTCTCCTTTTAATGCCTGTTACCTGAGGATTGTTTCCTATTGTGGTTCCGTCTGCCAGAACTAATCCTATGTCAGAGTGAGAGAGGAGCGTATCGTTCTCGTGCATCACCTGATAAGACAGTTTGTCTCCGGCGGTGACTTCCACCTTCAACTTCCCATCAGGAGAGGAAAGCGCGTATTTTTTCCCGGGAGCTGCCCCGAGTGGATTATTCCCGAAGTACAGAAATAAGGAAATAACGGCTAATTTGAGCGATGTGTAGTTTTTCATAATAAGTAAACTCTTTATTGGGTCCGTGTGCAAAGTAAGCGGGAAAGGAGTGAACGGAAGGACTGAATAATATAATGTAATAAAAGAATAGTCCAAGAATCACCCATTTATGGTATTCTTGGACTATGTTTGGATTATTTTTTTAGTCTTTGGATTATCGGGACGGAGGTTACACCTCTTCGCACACCCGCATTTCCATTCCTTTATATACCACCACAATCTTATGCAATTCTGTGGTGCCGATGGCATACTTCACCGTGTCTGTCTCTGCATAACGGTTGGCCTGTTCGATGGCTTCCCTGTGAAGTTCCTCCACTCGGGTTTCGGGGTCTTTGTATTTGGCATATTTCAGTTCCACGATGTAACTGTGTTTCATGTCAGAGTAAATCTCCAGCATCGGACAAAGAAAGATATCCACATAGCCGGCCTGCGTGTCCTGCTCGGAGATGGGACGGTAGAAGCGATTCTGAGCCGTCATGGCAAGGGTGAAGCCGTGGACGAAGAATTCGCCCTTCTGCTTGTCGCGCTGGGAGGCGTAACGCCTCAGGCAATCAGCGATGTAACCGAAGTAAGCTTGCCAGTTGCCACGATAGGCCAAGGCACTTGCCAGTTCACTCTTTTCGTAACTGTCAAAACTAAGGTCGGCATCATTGTAGGTGTTCAATAGATAGGTGTATAACTGTTCGCGGACTACCATGTTGGGGATGGTGAGCTTCGTCTTTCCTTCGTGCATGCCACTGATGGTAAGCATCCCAAAATAATAGAGCAGGCTCACGAAGTTGTCGGGATTGGTTATGTTGACAGCCGGAAAACCTTTTTTCAATTCTCCAGTGATGAAGCCTTGGCTTACCAAGGTTTGGATAATGGAAGCATCGTGTGCAAACTCCTTGTCCTTGCGGATGAGCATGCGCAGCTTCTCGTAGTCGATACGAATGTTATCTTCTAATATACTCCGCGGAACTTTGCCATTTTGAATATAGTTCTTGACGAAATAGAGCACCATGTTGGAATTGTACATCGTAGTTCCACCATAGCATTCCTCGGCAAAGCAATAATTGTCGTACCACGGTTTTATTATCTCTATCAATTCGTCCACGCTGTGATGGAATGGGCTGTTTGTGGAATAGTATGTCAGCATTTCGCGCACTTCCTCTTCCGTAAAGCCCATCATTGCGTTAAATTCCGGCGTAAGGGAATAGTTTGTCCCGATATTGAAACCACTGGTCAGGTCATCCATCGTTACGGGACTGACTCCGGTGATGAAGCAGCGCTTGATGCAAGAGTCGGTTCCGGCTTTCACCTTATTGAAGAAAGCGCGCAGATAACCTTCCTTGTGTGTCTCGTCTGTGTAACGGTGTAAACTTCCGGAATCCGAAAGGATGGCGTTGGTAAAATGATCGTATTCGTCAATGAAGAGATAAATCTTCTGATTCGTCTTTTGACATTCTGTATATAGATATTCAAGCTGCTCTACCGCACCATCTTTTTCATCCAGCTTTTCCTTGATGCCCTGTGGCAGATAGTCGGCATAAATATCACAAAAATAGTCGAACATGGTCCGGCAGTGCGCATCCAGTCCCTGGCGGTAATTGTTCAGCTCACCGATGATGCCGGAGAAATTGAGTTTCAGTACCAGATAGCTGTTGCGGTCGTGCGTAGGATGCTGTCCGATGTAGAGGTCGCCGAACAGCGTGTCAAACTTGTCCTTGGCACGCACGTCATAGTAGTGCTGCAGCAAGTTCAGTGTCAGGCTTTTGCCGAATCGACGGGGACGGAAAAAGAAAAAGAAGCGCTCTGCCTGCTCAATCATGGGAATAAAGGCGGTCTTGTCTACATAATAATAGTTTTCGAGGCGGATATCCTCAAAGTTCATCATGCCATAAGGTAAACGTTTTCTGTTTGCAGGTGCCATATACATCATATTCTGTTTCTCCTTCAAGCAATGTTTCAGAATGACAAAGATAGATGATTTCCATTAGATTAAGAAACTATTCTTGAGAAACTATGCCTTCGGGCATTCCTAATCACCGCATTATTTGCAACGAATAAAGAGACCATTTGTTTTTCGTTTGCTGTTTATAGATTTGTTGTGCGTACAATATCCGTACCCGTGAAAAAATAATCCAAGCCAATGCGATAATAATCTAAATATTCTCCAGAGCCATTGTAACCCGACTATTTTTGCATTCATATGGATTTTCGTTTTATTCGGTTCGAGATAAATCCCTTTCCTTTGCCGTACACTTTTGGTAACGAACTAAAATACAATATGATATTATGAATAAACGAATCCAATTCCTTTTTGGCAGCATCGCCCTCTTGGGCATGAGCGCTTGCAGCGAACCTTACGTTCAGCCTGATGCTCCGATTAAAGAAGTCCCTTTTACGCAAGTTCACCTGAACGATAACTTCTGGACTCCGCGTATTGAAACCAATCGTACAGTCTCCATACCTTCTGCATTTAAGGAATGTGAGAAGAACGGACGCTTCGATAATTTTGCCATTGCCGGAGGATTGATGAAAGGTGAGCACCGTGGTGATTTCTCTTTTGACGATACCGATCCTTATAAAATAATAGAAGGAGCTTCCTACTCGTTGGCTGTGAAGTATGACAAAGCACTGGATGCTTATCTGGATAGTGTGATTTCCCTTATTGCCGCAGCTCAGGAACCGGATGGTTACCTCACCACGTGTGTAACAAATAAAAGCTACCGTCTTTCCGGTTGGTGGGGAACGCATCGTTGGGAAAAAATCAACAGCCACGAACTTTATAATAGCGGTCACTTGTACGAAGCCGCTGTTGCACACTATCGCGCAACAGGCAAACGTTCTCTGCTTGATGTAGCTATCAAAAACGCCGACCTTGTCTGCCAGGTATTCGGTCCCGCTGAAGGACAAAAGCATGTTCCCTCGGGACACCCTATCGCCGAGATGGCGCTTGCTAAATTATATAAGGTGACCGGTGACGGGAAATATCTGCAAATGGCTAAATACTTCGTGGAGGAAACCGGACGCGGAACAGACGGCCATCGCCTTAGCGAATACAGCCAGGATCATAAACCTATTTTGCAGCAAGACGAAATCGTAGGCCATGCCGTGCGTGCCGGATACCTTTATTCGGGCGTTGCCGATGTAGCTGCCCTGACCCGGGACACGGCTTATTTCAATGCTTTGAGCCGCATTTGGGAGAATATGGCAAGTAAAAAGCTCTTTATAACCGGAGGTATCGGTTCCCGTCCGCAGGGTGAAGGTTTCGGGCCTGACTATGAATTGAACAATCATACAGCATATTGTGAAACTTGTGCTTCCATTGCCAATGTTTATTGGAATCACCGTATGTTTCTGGCTACGGGGGATGCAAAATATGCCGATGTGCTGGAACGTGCACTTTATAATGGTGTGATTTCGGGTGTCTCTCTTAGTGGCGATAAGTTCTTCTATGACAATCCGCTCGAATCTATGGGGCAGCACGAACGCCAACACTGGTTTGGTTGTGCCTGTTGTCCGGGCAACGTAACCCGTTTCATGGCCTCTGTTCCTTATTATATGTACGCCACTCAGGGTAATGATATTTATGTCAATCTCTATATTCAGAGTAAGGCCGACCTTAATACGGACAGTAATAATGTGACGTTGGAGCAGACTACTGAGTATCCTTGGAAGGGAGAAGTTTCCATCTTTGTTACTCCTGAGAAAGAGCAGGAATTCGCTTTACGTTTCCGTATCCCGGGTTGGGCGCAGGATGCCCCCGTACCGACGGATCTTTATTCATTTACCGATAAGGCAGGTGCTTACGGAATCTTTGTCAATGGTAAGAAAGTAAATGCCAAACAGTATGACGGCTATGCCACAATTTCACGTGTCTGGAAAGCGGGTGATGTGGTAGAAATTAGTCTCCCGATGGACGTACGTCGTATTAAAGCCAATGATAATGTAGAAGATGACCGTGGCAAACTGGCTATCGAACGTGGTCCAATCATGTTCTGTCTGGAAGGTAAAGACCAGGCTGACAGCACTGTTTTCAATAAGTTCATTCCTGATGCTACTCCGATGGAAGCATCTTATGACGCTAATCTGTTGAACGGTGTTGTGGTGCTGACCGGTAATGCGAAGGAAGTTGGTAAAGACGGTAGTGTGAAAGAGGTTCCTTTCAAAGCCATTCCTTATTCAACCTGGAACAATCGCGGTGCAGACCAGATGGCTGTTTGGATTCCCGAAGCTGCCGAGTATGCTCGTCCCATTCCCGAACCGACAATTGCCAGTAAGGCACAGACCCTAATGATACAGGCCCCTATTCAGAAAGATGCCCCCGAATCAGCCTCTGTAGAAAGCTGGGCATGGGGTGTGAATGACCAATGGGAACCGAAACGCTCATCGGATATTTCTAAACCTTACCATTATTGGTGGTTGAGAAACGGGACACAGGAAACCTTGGCCTATCAATTTGATCAGCCTTACACTGTTTCAAACATACAGGTTTATTGGTTGGATTTCGATCATTATGATGGCGATTTCCGTGTGCCGGAAAGTTGGAAACTTTATTATAAGGATGGAAAAACTTGGAAAGAGGTAGAAGCTTTGAATGAGTACACGGTAAAGAAAGACTGCTATAATAGCCTTGATTTTAAACCGGTAAAAACGACAGGATTGAAAATTGCTGCTTTGTTGCAAAAAGGCGCTTCGGGTGGGGTGATTGAGTGGAAAGTAAACTAAGCTAATCTATTTTTTTAAATTAGGAATAAATAACTTGTAATTGAATAATAACCTTTTAATTGAATATTATGAATACACATGAAAATCGAGTCTCGTTCAGCAATGCTGTATTGAAGGCTGCAACCTGTCTTTTCTTTGTAGCAGGTATCGGTGTAAGTCCGGTATTTGCAACTCAAGGAACGACAACATCAATGACAACTGAGATTGTGCAGCAACAGACTGTTACAATTACTGGTGTGGTAAAAGACAAGAGTGGTGAACCTATTATCGGTGCCAATGTTCTTGAAAAAGGAACTAGTAACGGTGTTATCACCAACGTTGACGGTGAATATACTTTGAAAGTAAGCGGGTCGAACTCTGTGCTGATAATCTCTTACATTGGTTATAAGAGCCAGGAAATAGTAATAGGTTCACAACGGAAAGTCAATGTAACTTTAGCGGATGACACTGAATTGCTGGATGAAGTTGTAGTTATCGGTTATGGAACGCAAAAAAAAGGGGACGTAACGAGTGCTATTAGCAGTGTGAAGAAAGATGATTTTATTCAAGGAAAAGTGAGTGATGCCGCTGACTTAATTAAAGGAAAAGTTGCAGGTCTTATTATATCGAAAGGTAGTGGTGACCCAAACTCCGGATCAAGTATCCGTTTGCGTGGTGTCATTACATTAACTGGTAGTAATAGTCCATTGGTGTTAATTGATGGTATTCCCGGTGATATGAGTACAGTGTCTCCCGAGAATATAGCATCGG
Organism: uncultured Bacteroides sp.; assembly: GCA_905197435.1. GTDB lineage: Bacteria > Bacteroidota > Bacteroidia > Bacteroidales > Bacteroidaceae > Bacteroides. Next base: position 28,675 of record CAJJYX010000004.1, on the reverse strand, counting down.
TGGATGTGTTGAAAGATACTTCTGCAGCTGCTATTTATGGTACACGTGGTGCCAATGGGGTAATTCTTATTACAACAGTTGATGGAAAACGTGAACAGAAAACTTCTATCAACTATTCTGGTTACATGTCATTGTCTCAATTCGGTAAAAAACATGATTTTATGGGCCCCGAAGAGATCCGTAAGGGTTATACCGACTTTACAGATGAAGGTTATGATACTGATTGGTTGGATGCCATTACGCGTACCAGCTTCTCTCATAATCATAACCTCAGCGTTCGTGGAGGTACACAGAAAACAACTTATTCTGCCGATGTAACCTATCGTGATGACCAAGGTGTAATTCTGAATACTTATAGTAAAGACCTTACGCTGAACATGAACTTAACACACTGGTTTTTGGACGATATGTTGAAAGTAAGTGTAAACTTACTCAAGGGGGAACACACCAACAGTGCCAATAACGCTACTTACCAATACCGTCAGGCTATTATCCATAACCCTACTGAACCTATCAAAGATATGGATGGTAATTGGTACGAGAATTTCGGTCGTAGTGAATATGCCAATCCGCTGGCTATGATTAATGAACGTACTGGTGATTACAAAACCGATTGGACTCGTATGACAGGTACATTGACATTTGAACCTATCAAGGGCTGGCAAAATAACCTTCGGGTTTCACGTCGTACTTGGGGTGCACATGATAAAGGTTATTATACTGCTGATTATCCAGATCAACGCAGTTCCGGACATACAGGTTATGCATACCAATCGTATGCTACTAGTTATACTAACGAATTGGAATTTACTTCAAACTATCAAATGACAATTGGCCAGCACCGTTTTGATGCACTGGCAGGTTATAGTTACCAATACACGCAGAACTCTGGTTTCAATGCCAATAATACCGATTTCCCCAATGATTTCTTCCAATACAATAATCTGGGTTTAGGTGCTTACTTGAAGGATGGTAAAGCAGGTATGGGCAGTTATAAAAATGACAATAAATTGATAGGTTTCTTCGGACGTATAAGTTATGGATTTGCCGATAAGTACAATATTCTTGCCAGTATTCGCCGCGAAGGTTCTTCCCGTTTCGGTACCAATCATAAATGGGGAACATTCCCATCAATATCTTTGGGTTGGACTATCAGCAAAGAAGAATTTATGAAGGATATTTCTTGGCTCAATAATTTGAAACTGCGTGCCGGTATGGGTACTACGGGTGTTATTCCTAACGATAACTATCTTTCGTTGCTGAAATATAGCTTTGGTAGCGAATATTTTTATGATAAGGGAGAATGGAAACCTGGTCTGATAGCAACTTCAAATCCTAACCCGGATCTGAAATGGGAGAAATCAACAGAATATAATATTGGTCTTGACTTCAGTACGCTGAATGATCGATTAGGCGGTTCAATTGATGTTTATCAGAAGAATACAACAGATATGTTGTGGAATTATACTGTTCCGGTACCGCCTAACTTGTATAATCAAACGTTGGCTAATGTAGGTAAAATGCGCAATACAGGTATTGAAATAGCCATCGATGCTGTTCCGGTGCGTACAAAAGACTTTGAATGGAAGACAACATTGACCGTTTCACATAACAAGAATAAGTTGGTAAGTCTTTCGAATGACCTTTACGAGACGGCAAACTTCCGTATTACAGGAGGTTTGGATGCCCCTATTTCTCAGGGAACACACTACATGGAAGTAGGAAAAGAGCTAGGTCATTTTTATATGATTAAATCGGTAGGTGTTGCAGAACGTGGAGTATTTCTAGTTGAAAATCCTAATACCGGAGAAATAGAAGAAATGAGCGATGCTATGTTGGCTGACGAAAGTTATCGTCAGGACATGGGAACAGGCATGCCACAGCTGTTTGCTGGTTGGAGTAATCAGTTGCGTTACAAAAACTTCGATTTGTCTGCACAGTTCACCGGGCAGTTTTTCTTTAAGATACTCAACTCTCCGCGTGCTTTCTATGAGAATAACGCAGTGTTTCTGAATAAACTCAAGAGTGTGCTCAATGCTCCTTATGGTGGAGAATATACCTTGTCGAGAGCACAAAAACAGGCAGTGGTGAGCTATTATCTGGAAGATGGTGATTTTGTTAAATTGAGCAACCTGACTATTGGTTACACTCTTCCGATACGCAATAACAAATACATGAAGAGCCTTCGCGTATATGTATCGGGTAATAATTTGTTCTGCATAACTGGTTACTCGGGGTTAGATCCGGAACTTGATATTAACAATGTACAGGCTCCCGGTATTGAATATCGTGATACTTATCCTACTACTCGTTCTTTTACTTTTGGTGTTAACATTGGATTCTAAAATGATACTAAATATGAAAACAAAAATAAAAACATACGTTGGAACTGCACTTATTGCATGTTCACTCTCGTTCAACAGTTGTACTGACTTAACCGAGAAAATTTATGATACCATGTCTCCCGACATTTATCAATTTACTCCCGAAGATGCACAGGCTCTGTTTATTCCTGTATATAATAGTTTGCGTGATGTCCTTTGGGGATGGTATAGTTATTCTGATATATCAGGGCTTTCAGGCGACCTTTGGTGCATTCCGAATCGTATCGGTATTGGTTGGGGGGACCTTTATATCCCGCTGCACAAGCATGAATTTAATCCTACGATATGGCATTTTGGTGCTTTTTGGACACGTGCTTTTGCTGGTGTTACCGCTTGTAATCAGTTATTAGCCGATCCTGCCGTACAATCAGTAGAGACTACTGTGTCACAACTTAGAGCATACCGCGCACTATATTACTATATGTTGTTTGATGCATTTCGTAATGTTCCGTTGGACACAGAGGCTGACCATGAAGCAGGATGGTTACCGGAACAAGCTACTGCTCAGGAAATGTGGAATTTTATTATCACTGAATTAAATGATGTAAAAGGTAAGTGCGGGAATGAGAAAATCATGGGACGCATCAATAACTATAGCGTAAATATGCTACTTGCCAATATGTATATAAATCACAATGCATGGTTTAATGATGATGCCGACAAGTCATGGTACGGTAAGTGTATTGATGAGCTGAATGAAATAATTGAGAGTGGCCTTTATTCTTTAGCTCCTAACTATCTGGATAATTTCAAAGAGGATATATCCGGTAATCCGGAAATTATCTTTGGAATACCCTATACAGAAAAATATGGAGGTGGTAACTATTATGCCAGTATGTGGCTTGCGGTTATCAGTAAGAAGACTTATGGCTTTAATACATGGGCTACTAGCGGTGCTAACGTATTGTCACAGTTCCTTGATTCGTATGATGATGCGGATGGGCGCTACACAGATTGTTGGAATGTAGATACGCCTCAATATGCAATGGATGGGACACCTCTTATAGCTAATGGTGTGCAGGTCGTTTACACCAAAGAAATACGTAGTATTGACCAACCTGGTTGTTACGAATACGAAGGTGGGCGTTTAGTAAAATATGAGATTCTCCCTGGTGATATGGCTACAAGTTACGATGATGTACCCTTCTACCGTTATGCCGATGTGCTGTTGAAGAAAGCCGAATGTTTGCTCAGATTGGGCGGCTACAAAGGAGAAACAGAACAAGATGCTGCCGACCTGGTGACACAAGTCCGTGCACGTAATTTCAAATCTAATCCGGCAAAGGCAGTTCGTACCGTAGCGCAACTTAAAGGTGGAAGTAACTATCCGTATGGGCATCGTGAAAACCGTAATGAAATGGGGAAAAATGATCCTGCAAAGATCTTTAATGAAATAGAAGGTGGTGCTGACATTGAATTGGGCGGTTTGCTTGATGAACGTGCTTGGGAATTTGTAGGAGAATATGTCCGTCGTCAGGATCTTATTCGTTTTAAAATGACAAATGGTCAGAATGTATACAATGGTAAATCATGGTTCTGCAAGCCTCGGGTGACGGATGTTTCGGATAATCATCTTAATATCTTCCCTATTCCGAAGGAAGCGATGGAAGGTAATGTGAATTTAAAACAAAATCCCGGGTATTAATAACTAAATATGTAAACAATGAAAAAGAATATACTTTATGTACTATTGGGGGGATTACTCCTCTCTTTGGCGGCATGCAGCGAAAACTGGGAAGACGCCACAAGTAAGCATGTGTATGGCGAGAATGAGAATCCTTATTTGCGTGCTGATGTGGAAGCAACAGTTACAAAAAAGATACAATTTGGTGCCGGTCAAACACAAATCATCAATTTGTCTGACTATGCTGAATTATTTCAAATAAAATTGGGGATGACAATAGATGAAGCTATTGCCGGAATATCAAGTGGTAAAGTTGTGTTTCATGGTATAAATGCAGCTCGTAATGCTTGGGACAAAACAGCTCCCAACAAGGGAACAACTGGATGGTATTTTGATGAAATGGGAAATATCTCCAGTCAAGCGGATGCCAATTATACCGTAGAACTGAATGTTTCGGACAAAACGCTTGTAGTAAGTGCATTGGAAAGTGTAATGGTAGGTTCGTCCGTTAGTATCAATGTAGGGCTTGCAATCAATGGAACAGACTTTGACCAATATGTACGTATTCTTAGTGAGATCGCAATTGTAGACGTGCCTGTTGAAGTGTCAATCAACATTCCGGATGGTGAGTATTCGGCTGCTTCTATAGAGTTTAATGATTATGCAGATAAGATACAGGAACGTTTTGGAATGACTGTCGCTGAATTTTGTGAAGGGCTTGATGGTGATGGAGACGGTGATATTCATATGTATTCAGTTAATCTTGAATCTTTGAAATGGGATGAAGAAAGTTCATATACAGCAAATGCTCCCGGCTATTGGATGATGAAAGACGGTACGGTCACCAACTGGGGAGTGGAAGGATATTCTCTTTTCGCAGAATGTAGCATAAGTGATAAAACTTTGAGTATAGGCCGTTCGGCTACACCTGTTGCTGGTGATAAATATACTATCAGTATTGGTTTCCGTGATAAAACAAACAAGGCAAATCTATTGCGTTTTGTAATTAACATTATAATGGAGTAACCTTATAAATAGTGAACGTCATCCTTGGCAGTTCAGAATGAGGTGGGGATCTCTGTATTATAAAGTGGAGATTCCCATTTTTCATTCAAAAGGTAATTCATATATATTTTCATGAATAGAAGAATTTGTTATAATGGAATGATTGGCTGCATACTTATTGTTGCTACTCTGTTTCTTTTAAGTTGTCAGAATGATTCTGTAGCTGTTAATCAGCCTGATGTACTTAAGCCTTCAGATATATCCGGTTATGAGAAGTACTACAAACCTTCGGAGTTTGCAATGATGGATATGTTTTCAAGAGATGCCAAATGGTCATTCTATCGTCATAAACAAAGTGAACATTTTATTGTGTTTTGGGAAATAGGATTCGGTAAAGATCCGAATGCTAAGAGTGTCTCGGAGACCATGCGGGTTGATGTGGATGATTTGTTGGCAAAAGCTGAACAATTTTATCAGACCAATATTGAGGCATTGGAATTTGCCGAAATAGGACAAGGAAAATCTTATTTGGATCGGTATAAGATGCAAATCTATTTGCTTTATCAAGATGAGTGGTTGGCTACGGGGGCAGGTTATGACGATGTAATTGGCGCTTTATGGGTAAATCCGAGTACCTGTAAACCGGTAGGCTCTACGATTGCACATGAAATTGGGCATAATTTCCAGTATCAGGTGTATTGTGATAAGTTGTTGAATGGAGCTGCGAAAGATTTCCATCAAGGCTTTCGTTATGGTTTTGGACCGAATGGTGGAGGAGGAAATGGTTTTTGGGAGCAGTGTGCGCAATGGCAATCTCTTCAAACTTATCCTCAAGAACTATTTGGATATCATGTGGATGTTTGGAAAGCAAATTGCCATCGCCATTTCAATAACGAATGGATGCGCTATGCCAGTTACTGGTTACCTTATTACTGGGTACAAAAACACGGGATTAGTGTGCTGGGAGAAATATGGAAGCAATCGAAATATCCAGAAGATCCGCTTATGACCTATCAACGATTATATTGCAATGGTAAGGTGGAAACTCTTTATGAAGAACTGTATGACTATGCTGCACGTATGACTACTTATGATATTGATATTGTGCGTAAATACGTTACTGAGAGCGCAACGAAATATTCTACTAAACTATATGCTAAGGATGGATATTATCAAGTAGGTTATTCCTGTTGCCCGGGGAGTACGGGATTTAATGTTATATCATTAAATGTTTCGGAGGCAGGCAGCATTGTTAAGGTTGATTTTGTAGGATTGGACACAGGCAGTAGTTTGGCATCGGAAGATCCGGGAACTATTGTTAATGCAGATGGCGAAAAAGTCGGCGTTACTACTAATTATAACAGAAATAATGTCGCTGCCGGATGGAGGTATGGATTAGTGGCTGTCGTAAATGGTGTGGTTCAATATACTCCGATGAATAAAGACAAAGAGAGTACAGTATCTTATACAATTTTGGAAGGAACTAATAAACTCTTTTTTGTAGTGATGGGAGCTCCTGAACAATATATGTCTCATGCTTGGAATGAAGACGAGACAGATGATGTTCAATGTCCTTATAAAGTGAAATTTGAAGGGACAGACTTATTAAATTGGTAGATTAATAAAAAAGTAAAAATAGACTCAATACAAATGAAGCTACATATTTTCATATTTCTTTTAATCGGACTATTAGCCGGGAACTCTCTTTCGGCTCAACAGCTCGTTCTTCCTGAGGGAAAAGCCATCTATATCCCCAAAGACTTACAAAACATAGACCTGCAAAACCCTGCAAGCAAGTGGAGTTATCATCGCATGGCTTGCACCGACAACTTCGTCATCTTCTGGGAAAAAGGTTTTGGAAACGACTTGTCCAATCCGCCTCAAATGGAAGGACACGATATGCGGGTAGACCTGCCTAACCTGACGGAAAAGTTGGAGAGTTTTTATCACTTCTTCCGTGATACCCTGAAGTTTTCCAAGTCCGGTTCCAAGTGCGATAAATATCGCATGATGGTGATGCTGAACTACTCTTTGGAGGGCACAGCCTACGGTGGAGATTATGATGGAGAAATCGGCGCTTTATGGATTGCCCCCAACCGTGTGCAGGACAAGAAGCTGAACTGCATCGCACACGAATTGGGGCATAGCTTTCAGGCACAAATCAGCTGTGACGGGCAGGGCGAAGCCTGGGGAGGATGCGGTTTCTTTGAGATGACATCGCAATGGATGTTGTGGCAGGTGAATCCCGAATGGATTACTGATGAGAAATATCATTGGGATGCTTTTGTGAAACTGACCCACAAGGCTTATCTCCATATGGAGAATATCTATCATTCGCCTTATGTATTGGAATACTGGGGGATGAAACGGGGGCTTCCCATCATAGCCGAACTCTATCGGCAGGGGAAACGTGGAGAGGATCCGGTGATTACCTACAAACGTATGGCGGCCTTGAATCAGGAACAGTTCTGTGATGAGATGTTTGACACCTATCGGCACTTCATCAACTGGGATTTTCCGCGTGTCTGGAAGGAGACACGTCCGTATGCCAATAAATATACCACTGAATTGATTGGGAAACCGGATGGGTGGTATGGAATAGCACCGGAGAATTGTCCTGAGAATTATGGATTCAATGCCATTCCTCTGGCTATCCCTCAGCCGGGAGAGGACGTAAAAATAGAATTTCGCGGAGAGGCGGGAAAGGAAGGATACGCTGCAATCCACACAGATAAGGCAGGCTGGCGTTATGGTTTTGTTGCTGTAACGGCAGAAGGCAAATCTATTTATGGGGAGATGAGTGGTAGTAACGGGAAAAGTATTACTTTTACAGCTCCAGAAGATCAAACGCTGACATATTTGTGGCTGGTTGTAATGGGAGCGCCGACGGAGCATTGGATGAATCCTGCCCCGGGAGAGAAAGATGCCCAATGGCCATACTGCATCAGGATTACGGGAAGCAATCCTTTATCAAACAGGCAGATAATGCTGTAACTTATCTTTTTCGGTCCGGCATTGATTGTAATGGGAATTATGTTCAATCAATATTAGGTAAAGAAATGAAAAAGATTATCCTTGCTATCATAGCCTGCGTGACGCCGCTGATTCTTCCGGCGGCTTCCACTGACTTCTGGTTCCGCCATTTTTCCGTGGAAGATGGGTTGTCGTCCAATTCGGTGCGTGCCATTATGCAAGACAAATATGGCTTTATGTGGCTTGGCACGGATGACGGCTTGAACCGTTATGACGGCGTCTCTGTGAAGGTATATAATCTGAATCCGCAAGGCTCCAATGATTATATATCTTCTCTTTATGAAACGGCAGACAACATCTGGATAGGGACAGAAAACGGAGTTTATATCTTTGATTATGAGACGGAAAGCTTCGAGCCATTCAGAACATTGACACCCCAGGGAGACAGCATTAAGAGCAATGTGAACCATATCGTAGAGGACAGAGACGGCAACTTGTGGCTTTCGACGGTGGGGCAGGGCATTTTCAAGTATAACATGTCCAAGCACTACCTGGAGCATTATGAATTCAAGGATGCCAATGGATTAATGGCAAGCGTGCTGATTGACAGTGAGAATCAGATATGGGCGGTCACCAATTGGGGAAGCCCCACTGTCTCCAAGCTGAATAAGGCGGAGAACAAATTTGAACCTTTCCCCATTACTTACGAAGCCGTCAGATATGACTCGAATTCCTTGGTTATGTTGGAAGATTCCGAGCATACGCTGTGGTTGGGCACTTGGGAGTGCGGGTTACAGAAAATAGACCGGTACACGGGTAAGGCAACCATTTATTTGCACCCGTCGGAGGGCAAGGGGGCCACGCATATCCACTCTTTGATGGAATACGCTCCCCACCAGTTGCTGATAGGCTCGGATGACGGACTTTTGCTGTTCAATACCTTTACGTGCGAGCATAGATTATTCACGGAGAACGAAACGAGCCCTTATTCATTATCCAACCGTTTTGTCTATCCTATCGTAAAAGACCGTGAAGGCGGGATATGGGTAGGGACTTATTACGGCGGGGTTAACTATCTTTCGCCCAATGCCGGGCAGTTTGAATGCTTTGCCCATTCGCGTTTTTCCAATTCGGTGAACGGAACCGTTATCGGACGTTTCTGCGAAGACCCTTACGGGCACATCTGGATAGCTTCTGACGATGGGGGACTGAGCCGCTTCTCCCCCAAGGATAAACAATTCACCCATTACATGCCGGATGAACACAGGAACAGCCTTTCCTATCATAATGTGCACGCACTTTGTATGGATGATGATGATTTATGGATTGGCACCTATACAGGGGGAGTCAACGTGCTGAATACGAAAACAGGCACGTTCAGGGCATATATCACCAAAGGAGGCGATTTGACCACCCTTGACGGCACCAGCTCTTACGCCATCTTCCGCGACCGGGAGAAGCGGATATGGGTGGCTTCCATGGCGGGGGTAAACTTGTATAACCGTGAGGAAGACAACTTTATCCGTGTCAAAGACCTGGAGTCGCTGACCATCGATATAGACCAGGATGCCGGCGGCAATATCTGGTTCGCTACGCAAGGGAAGGGCTTGTTCAGGCATGACCCGGATAAAAAGACTTGGAAGAATTACACGCATGGCAATGCTCCCGGTGCATTGGCCAACGATCAGGTGAATTGTACACTGATAGATGTCAGCGGAAATATGTGGGTGGGAACGATGAACGGGCTTTGCCGGTACAATGCGGACGAAGACCTGTTTGAGACGATACCTCTGGACATTCCCAGCCATAACATCTGCGGTATCGTTGAAGACCAGCATGTGCTGTGGCTGACCACGACGAAAGGGTTGGTCCGCTACGCTCCCGGCGAGAGTTGCCAGGTCTTTACACGCAGCGACGGGTTGCAGAGCGAACAATTCCTGCCCAATGCCGCATTGAAGGCTTCTGACGGGAAGATATACATCGGCTCGGTAAATGGTTTCAATGCCTTTTATCCTTATCAGATAAAAACAAACAAGGTGCTTCCGCCGGTCGTCATCACAGGACTGGAAATCTCCAACAAGGAAGTCCGGATAGGGGATAGAAAGATGCTGAAAGCCCTGAACCGGATGGCGGAGCTGGAGTTGTCCCATAAAGACCACGTCTTCAGCCTGCTCTATGCTTCATTGAGCTATTGCACCCCCGAGAAAAACCAGTATGCCTATAAGCTGGAAGGTTTCGACAAGGATTGGAACTATGTGGGCTCCCAGAATAAGGCAACCTATACCAACCTGCCTGCCGGAACCTACGCCTTTAAGGTGAAAGCGACGAACAATGATGGAATCTGGAGTAATCGGGAGGCGAGCTTGAGGATAACCATTCATCCCCCTTTCTACTGGAGCACGGCTTCCAAGGCCCTTTATTTCATATTGGCATGCATCGTGCTGGCTTTCTTTATCCGTTTCCTGTTGAGGCTGACGGAGAAGAAACACACGGCGGAGATCGATCAATTGAATGCCAGCAAGGAGAAGGAAGTGCATGAGGCCAAGATTAAGTTCTTCACGATGATAGCCCACGAAATCCGTACTCCGGTCTCGCTTATCATCGGCCCTTTGGAGAAGATTATGAAGTCGTCCATACCGATGCCGGGAGTGCTGCGCGACGACCTGAATATTATTGACCGGAATAGCCAGCGGCTGCTGTTTCTGGTCAACCAATTGCTGGACTTCCGCAAAGTGGAGCAGGAGGGTATGACTGTGACGTATGTTTCGCAGAATATCCGCCAGCTGCTGCAGGCGGCTTGTGAGCGGTTCAAGCCGTTTATCACCCAGAATGGCGCGCACCTGGAAGTGGAATATCCCGATGCCGATTTCATGGCTATGGTGGATAGTGAGGCAATTACTAAGATGATAAGCAACCTGCTGACGAATGCAAGTAAGTATACCAAGGACAAGGTTATCCTCTCCTGCGTTGTCCTGCCCGAACAACATACGTTTGTGGTGAAAGTGACAGACAACGGAATCGGCATCAGCAAGGAAGACTGCAAGAAAATCTTCAACCCCTTCTTTCAGGCAATGGACAATAAACCCGGTACGGGCATCGGGCTTAGTATTGTGAAGAGCATTGTGGAGCAGCATAACGGTCGCATAGAAGTAGAGTCCGAAATCAATAAAGGCTCTTCGTTCATTGTGACGTTGCCTATCGAACAAGCCGGGGCAGCGTCTCAGGAAGGGGAAGCGGCCATACCCTGCCCGGCCGTGCCCGAAGACATCTTGTCGGAAAGTCTTCCGGTGGTGCCTTCGAAGGACAAACCGCTGATGCTGATTGTGGATGACAACCAAGAAATGCTGAACTTCCTTTCAAGCAGTTTCTCCGCCCAATATTCCATCCTGACGGCAGAAGACGGAATGGAGGCATTGGAAAAGCTGAAGGAGCGTGAGGTCACTTTGATTGTGAGCGACTGGATGATGCCGCGCATGGACGGGGTGGAATTCTGCAAGGCTTTGCGTGCCGACCAGTCTGTCAGTCATATCCCGTTCATTTTGCTGACGGCAAAGACCGACATGGACTCCAAGATAGCGGGGATGGACTGCGGGGCGGATGCTTACATTGAGAAGCCTTTCTCTGTACAGTATCTGGAGGCATGCATCAAGAATCTCCTCGACTTGCGTAGTCTGTTGCGCCAGAAGTTCTCGAAAATGCCGATGATTCCTTTAAACAGCATAGCCAGCAATTCGTTGGACAATAAATTCCTGACCCGCATCAATGAGATTATTGAGCAGAACTTCTCTGAACCCGAACTGACCGTTGATTTCCTTGCCGAACAGCTTGGCGTCAGCCGCTCCGGCTTGTTTGCCAAGATAAAGACGCTGGCCAATGTCACTCCGAATGAGTTGATACAGATAGTGAGGTTGAAGAAAGCGGCAATTCTGCTTGCGGAAAACAGATACCGTATTAGTGAAATCTGCTATATGGTAGGCTTTAACAACCCGTCGTATTTTGCAAAGTGCTTCCAGAAACAATTTGGCATAAAGCCGGGGGAATTCGCCAGTAACCCGAACTTTGGCTGAACGTCGCCTCCCCCCCCAAAAAAAATAATATGTATTTTAAGAAGCGAAAGCCAAAGTCAAGAACTTGTGAGAAATTCCCAATCCATCCTAGTTAGCAATGCTTTCTTCTTGCAATCCGACATACCCATCAATGCCTTTGCAGATAGGGTCCGGTATTTCTTTTCTTTGTATGTGGAAACTGTATCGGAACATAGTATGTCATGCAAGATGATATTGGCGTCGGTCTTGCTCGCCGAAAATGCACTTTCAAGAAGTTTATAGAAAACTACAACTAAGTGAGTACAAATAAAAAGTTTACCTGTATTGTCTATAGAAGCATAATTATATCATATTAAGAAATGGGTAAAGATACACTTGGAAATTTTGTTCATTCGGATTTATTGCGGAAGCATATTTTGCCGGGTGAACCTTCTTTGTCCGAGAGTGAAAGAAAAGAAATGTGGGAGAATATAGAAAAAAGAACCATATCGTGTCCACACTGTTATTCTTGGCCATGGAGATGGTGTGCGGTAGCTTCGGTATTGGTTCTTGCTGTTGGAAGTTGGCTTTTTTTTCAAAAGAATTTACAGTCAGATTTTTACTCAAGGATGACGGAGTTGGTGGATGTGGATACTTTACATCATATTTCATTATTTTTAGGAGAGCAACAAGTGGTGTTTGATAGTCAGGTAGAAGTCCGTTGTGTGGCCGAAACCAATCAAGTGGAGGTTAAATCTATAAATGGTACATCTTTCAAACTGTCGGTTACAGAACAAGAAAAGGCTTATCTGCAACTTGCTGTACCAGTAGGAGCAAAAGCAGATGTTATCCTTGCCGATAAGTCACGGATAACAGTTCGTGAACAGTCAAAGCTCTGTTTCCCACTACATTTTGCAGAGGAAAAAAGAAAAGTCTATTTGGAAGGAGAAGCATATCTAAAGGTAACTCCTGATGCTAATAAACGGTTTGTTACAGAAACCCCGAATATGAATATAGGAGTTTTGGGAACCGAGTTCTTGATATCAGCTTACCCTAAGGCATTGGAACAGTCTGTGTTGCTGATTTCTGGAAAGGTGGAAGTGGAATCTGTACGAGGCAGTCGGCACGTATTATCTCCCAATCAACGGTATGTATTCGACTCATCTACCCAAAAGTCAAGTTTGAACAGTGATGTAGATCCCACTATTTATATTTGTTGGAAAGAGAACCTGCTGAAGATAGAGGATGAACCGCTCAGCTGTGTTCTCAAGAAGCTTGAAGACATTTACAATACGAATTTCAATTACGATTGGAATGAACTGGCTAAGATACATATTAATGGTAAGTTAGATATAAGTGTGCCTTTGGATGAATTACTTGACAGACTTACCAAGATAGCGCCTGTAAAACTGGATGGAACACAGAGAAAAGTAATATTGATTGATAAACATAAAAAATAATTGCCTATGATTAGAATATGAGAAAGAAAAAATGAAAAAGGGCCGGAAAATGTTCGCACCATTTGCCAGCCCAGACTTTGAAAATTAAAAACTAATAACCAAAATCTATTATAATGAAGATTAAACTACATTATCTCTGCAATTATACACATTTTTTGCGGAATAAACTTGTATTGGCAAGTTATATTTTATTTTTCCTAGGAATGTATTCGCAAGTACTCCATGCAACAGAAAATATAGGGGTAACGGTAACAGAAAATGGAGAAATCACTATTAAGGTAAACAACAAGCCTTTCAAGGAAGTATTGACTATTATTGAAAAGCAAAGCAAATACATTTTCGTATACAACAGTGAAACGGTCAACCTGAATAAGAGAGTGACTATGAATCTTACGACCTCGTCCATCAACGAAGTGATGGGTGTTTTGTTGAAAGGAACTTCCTTGGAATATGAAATTTCTGCACGTCAGATTCTGATCTTTACCAAAAACGATAGCAAGCAAAACACTCAACAGCAAATGACAGCTACCGGTATAGTAAAGGATGAAAACGGAGAGCCGCTTATCGGGGTAAGTGTACAGGTGAAGGGGACTGCCATTGGTGCTATTACGGATATAAACGGTAATTTTTCTGTAAAGGTCAATAGCGGTCAGAAACTCATATTCTCGTATGTCGGCTATAAGCGGGTGGAATTGAAAGCAGCCGTAGGTATGAATATATTGATGGAAAGCGACTCGGAACAACTGAACGAAGTGGTGGTAGTGGGATACGGTACTATGAAGAAGAGTGATCTTACCGGTTCTGTAGCTGTAGTTAAATCAAAAGACTTTAACAAGGGATTGGTCACTTCTCCTTCACAGCTGATACAGGGGCGTATATCCGGTGTGAACATCACCAATAATGGCGGTGAGCCTGGTGGTGGTGTGACGATCCGTGTACGTGGATCAAACTCTATCCGTTCCGGACAAGACCCTTTGTATGTAGTAGACGGTGTGCCTCTTGATACATCGGAAGACCAACAACCTACCGGGGCAGACATATCGGGTATAGGGAGTAATGCAACGAAGAATCCTCTAAACTTTCTGAACCCTGACGATATAGAGTCTATCGACGTTTTGAAAGATGCTTCGGCAACCGCTATTTACGGTGCACGTGGAGCCAATGGAGTTATCATGATTACAACAAAAAAGGGAACCGAAGGAAAGGCTAAAGTTACTTATTCGACTTATGGGACAATTTCGTCTCTGCCTAAACAGTATCCTATGCTGAACGCATCACAATATCGTTCGTTCGCATCGGAAAAAGGTATTGAGATTGAAGATAAAGGCGCCAATACCAATTGGCAGAATGAGATTTTCCGGACTGCTTTTTCACATAATCATAATCTTTCCATAAGTGGAGGCATGAAGAGCGGAAACTACCGGGCGTCACTCGGGTTTCAAGACCAAGAAGGTATTGTGGAACGTACGGGCATGAAGAAATATACCGGGCGTTTCTATATAAGTCAGAAAACGCTGAATAATCGCTTGAATATCGAAGCCAGCATTACCGCTACACGTACCAACGACCAGCGTGTTCCGTTGGGTGAATCCGGTGGTTTTGAAGGAGATGTGCTATTGTCTGCTTTAAAAGTGAACCCTACCTACCCTATCTATAATGAGGATGGAAGTTACTTCCAGAAGAGCAAAGATGTACGTAATCCGGTAGCCATGATTAACCTTACGGATGACAAGACGGAAACAGACCGTTTGCTTGCCAACATCACCGGGACATTGGATATTTGGAAAGACCTGAAATACAAGATGAATGTAGCTTTCGATGAAATGAAGGCATCGCGTAAAGTAACTCAGGATGCAGAGCTGATTTATCTGACCGATAAAGGTACGGTAGATATTAACAATGTGGAAAGAGTTTTCTGATAGAGAATTATCTGACTTATAATTTTAATATAGGCTCCAAGCACCGTTTCAATTTATTGGCCGGTCATTCTTATCAGAAATTCCGCAATTATCGCTATGGTTTCTCTGAAAATGGTTTTGAGATAGATGACATAGATTATATTTATGATTTTGCTTTCGGTAAGAACAAGCAGATAGAAGGTAGCTCCAATATTACGGTCAATGAACTCCAATCGTTCTTCGGGCGTATCAACTATAACTTGATGGACAAGTATCTGTTAACAGTGAATTTCCGTGCCGATGGCTCTACTAAGTTTGGTGATAACAATAAATACGGTTTTTTCCCGTCAGCAGCATTGGCATGGCGTATAAGTGAAGAAAAAGTTATCAAAGAACTGAACTTCTTTGATAACTTGAAGTTGCGTTTCAGTTGGGGTATTACCGGTAATCAGGAAATACCGAACAAAATTTCAAAAATTCTGTTGGGAACCGGCAATAGTGAAGGTGCTATTCTGGATGGGGGGACATTGGTTGTGCCCGGAGTCACTTTGAAGCGCACTCCGAATCCTGATTTGAAATGGGAGCGTTCGGGGCAGTTGAATATTGGTGTTGATTTTTCGATTTTCAACAACCGGTTGAGCGGTACGATCGATTACTTCTCAAAGACGACACGCGATGTTTTACTGGAGGTGTATTCCATTTCTCCGGCACCTACTACTCAGGTATGGAGCAATGTGTCCGATATGAGAATTCTTAATAAGGGATGGGAAATCGGATTGAACGGAATTTTGATAGACAATAAGGACTGGCATTGGAGCATGGGTGTCAATTTCTCGAAGATAAAAAATGAAGTAAAGGATTTGCCTATGTCTTATTTACCTACCGGAACGCCCAGTGGACCAGGTATTGATGGTTTCACATCACAGGTCATCAAGAGTGGTTACCCTATCGGTACATTTTGGGGATATAAATTCCTCGGTTTCGATGAAAATGGAATGAGTAAGTACGAAACGGATGAGAATGGAAAGAAAGTGGAAAAGTGTATAGGAAATGCACAACCGGATTTCTCTATAAATTTCAATACAAGCCTTTCTTACAAGAATTTCGATCTGAGCTTGTTCTTTAACGGGGTGGTAGGGAATGACATTTATAATAACCTTGCCAATGTAATGGACAATCTCAGTTTGTTTTCCAAAGGCTTTAACACAACGGTGCATGCCACCAAACAGCCTGAGGCTTTTGATAATGTGCTTGACTATTCCAGCCGTTACATTGAGGATGGCTCATATCTTCGTCTGAGTAGTGCGACACTGGGATATAACATTCCTTTAAAGTCAAATAAATGGGTAAGCAACGTTCGTTTGACATTGACAGGAAACAATTTGTTTGTCCTGACCGGTTATAGCGGTTACGATCCGGAAGTGAATGCAGGACGCAATACAAATGGCATACCTTCACTTGGTATAGGTTGGACCACTTACCCTATGGCTCGTAGTTTTAGTCTCGGTGTAGCTATTGATTTTTAACCTTTAATTGATTACTACAATGAAAAAAATATTAGTTATTTATACATTTCTTGCCAGTTTCATGATGGCAGGATGTACGGATCTCAAAGAAGAGATCCTTAATGAAAAAGATAGTTCGGGTATTATTTCCGACTCTAATAACGCATCTATGTTGGTTGCTCCGGTTTATGCTTACCTGCGTGACTTGCAGAGTCGCAGTGGTGTATGGTTAGTAATGGAGAGTGTGACTGACGAAATGTTGTTCCCTACCCGCGGAACGGACTGGAACAATGCCAACTACCGCACTTTGTTCACACATGAATATGACAGCAAAAACACGTACATAAAGAATGCGTGGAATAGCTTTATGATAGGCATAACCAAGTGTAATACAGCTCTGCAATACTTGAGCAAACTGCAGCAGACAGAAGAGGTGAAAGGATATATGAATGAGGCTCGTTTTGTCCGTGCACTTTGTATGTATCATTTGATGGATTGTTTCGGCAAATTCCCCATGCGGGAATATACAGAAAGTGATTATTCTAAAAAACCGATTATTTTGGAACGCCCTCAAGCCATCACACGTATAGAAAGCGAACTGAAGGAGATCATCCCTTTGTTGAAAGAAAAGGGCGAAGTGCCTTATGGGCGTATCACGCGGGCGGCTGCTCAGATGTTGCTGGCCAAACTTTATCTGAACAATCAGGTGTATACGGGAACGGCTCCGACCTTTACCGATGGAATCGGAAAATGGGAAGAGACCATTGCGTTGTGTGATGATATTATTAATTCCGGTAAATACGAGTTAGCCGATGATTTTTGGAAGCTTTACTTGGCTTTCAATGAAAATTATTCAGACCAGACGGAAACTATCCTGCCTATTATATATAATATGGCTGCAGGGTTGAAAGGCATTGACTGGCTGAACATTACTTTGCACTACAGTCAGACGTTCGGAACCTTCAAGGGCATGTGGAACGGGTGTTGTACGACTCCTGATTTCTTGAATACTTGGGATACGACAGACCCCCGATATCAGGACAATCGTTTGATAGATCAGATAGGTTTTAATTTAGGTATTCTGGTAGGACAGCAGTATGGTTTGGATGGCGAGAAACTGAAAGACCGTACCGGAACTGACTTGGTCTATACACCTGAATTCAGCGTACAGAATTCAACGGAAGCACAAGGTGCACGCGTAGTGAAATATGCGCCAGACCCGAACTCTACTTACGGCAATAAAAGTGAGAACGACTTTCAATATTACCGCCTTGCCGATGTTTATTTGATGCGTGCCGAAGCCAAGATGCGTAATAACGATGCGAAGGGTGCCTTGCAGGACATTAATGCCGTACGTGAGAAACGTGGTATCCGTGTCTATACCTTGGATGAACTAACCTTAGAGAAGATATATAATGAACGTGGTTATGAGTTCTATTGGGATGGTCCTTCACGTCGTAATGACATGGTTCGTTTTAATAAATATTGTCAGGCGCGCTATGAGAAACCGGCTTCTGAACCCTATAAGATTTTGTTACCTATTCCGTTGAGTGCAATGGAAGCCAATCCGGAGTTGACACAGAATAGTGATAAGTATGAATAATTATCTGTAAAGCTAATAGATATAGGGGCTCTGTTTTCATTACAGACAGAGCCCTTATTTTATATCAGTTGTGTTTTATGAAAAAAATATGTATTAGTTGCTTAGCGAGTTTGCTATTTGTCTGCTTATTGCGAGCTGGACAGAAAGAATTTCCATTACCCCGTTGGATTGAAGATGCGGTATTCTATCAGATTTATCCCCAGAGTTTTCAAGATACGGATGGCGACGGTATCGGAGATATACAAGGTATTATTAGCCGTTTGGACTATATACATTCATTGGGATGCAACACTATTTGGTTGAACCCGTGTTTTCATTCGGCATTTATGGATGCAGGTTATGATGTAATAGATTTTTATCGTGTGGCTCCCCGTTATGGCACAAATGATGATTTGCGCAGGCTCTTTGAGGAAGCTCATCGCCGGGGCATAAGGGTAGTGCTTGATTTGGTTGCAGGACATTCGTCCGACCAGTCTCCTTGGTTCAAATATTCCCAAAAACGGGAGCAGAACGCCTATACCAATCGTTATATTTGGACAAACGATTCTACGATATGCCCTGACAGATTTGTTAAAGGAAACTTCGAACGTAACGGAGCCTATCGAAAGAATTACTTTGATTGTCAGCCTGCTTTGAATTATGGATATGGAGAACCGGATCCGGCACATCCATGGGAACAGCCAATGACAGCTCCTGGACCTACCGCCACTCGTTGGGAACTGATGCATATCATGGATTACTGGATGCAGATGGGGTGTGACGGCTTTCGGGTAGACATGGCTGGCTCATTGGTGAAAAACGACCCGAACTTGTTTGGAACTACCGCTTTATGGCATGAAATTCGTGCTCACTTTCAAGAATTATATCCCGAAGGCATATTATTGGCCGAATGGAGTAATCCGCAAAAGGCATTGAAAGTTGGATTTATGATGGATTTTATCATTCATTTCGGCAAAACAGGATATAGAGAACTGATGTTTAATGAAATAGGAACTTACCGGCGGGATACATGCTATTTCGATATTTGTGGAGTAGGGAATCCGGATTTGTACATCCGCAATCTGTACGAATGCCTGGAGGCAGCGGGTAATAGTGGGCATTTATGTATTCCAACCGGAAATCATGACTTTCAGCGTATTCGTTGCGGGCGTCGTGATACGGAAGAACAAATACGTACAGCCATAGCTTTCTTCCTGACCCAACCCGGAGTACCCTGTATCTATTATGGTGATGAGATAGGTATGCGTTTCATAGACGGGCTTCCCAACAAGGAAGGGAGCATGTTGGGCAGTGGAAACCGTGCAGGTTCCCGTACTCCCATGCAATGGGATACTACACCTGGAGCCGGTTTCTCAACAGCTTCTCCCGATAAATTCTATTTACCTTTAGATTCTTTGGGGGATCGTCCGAATGTGTTTGCTCAGGAGCAGGATTCTGCTTCCCAAATTCATTTTGTACGTCATTTGCTGAAGTTGAGGAAGGAATATCCGGCACTGGCCTGTCGTGGTGAGATAGAATTTTTTCAGAAAGGAAAGAATGCTTACCCGATGGTATATGAGCGCCGAAAAAACGGTCAACGCATTTTAATATGTATCAATCCGTCAGGAAAGAGAGTAAAAACCGTTCGGGAGTATATCGGTGGTTTCAAAACAATCACTCCTATACTGACAAAGGGTAGGACACAGAACTTAAAAGCGCGCAAAGGTCATCTTTATTTGGATGTACCAGAACTCTCAATAGGAATTTACCAAATAGACTGATATTATGGCGAGAACAAATCTTTCACTTATTTTTCTATTTTTATTTGCTTCTTTATGGGGACAGAACCCATGGAAAATTATTGCTACCGATATTCATCCTGACAATTATTATGGCGTAACTATGGGCAATGGAATGCTGGGTATTGTGTCATCGCCATATCCATTTCGTACGGACAATGTGGTATTGGCTGGAAGTTACGATAAATATGGCCGCGGACGTGTAAGTAATTTCCTTAATGGTTTTAATATGCTCAATGCTTCGGTTTCCATAGATGGAGAAAACATCAGCCGTAGTAACATTTCTGGTTTTACGCAGACGCTGGATATGAAAAGTGCTATGCATACTTCTCATTTTTCTTTTGGCGAAAAAGCGGATATTATTTATTCTTATTTGGCCTTGAGACAGTTACCTTATTGTGCTTTGTTGGTAGTGGAAGTTGAGCCGAAAGTCGATTTAACTCTCTCCGCTGTCAATATACAAGAGATTCCTGATGCCTTTCGGGATGGGCAAATGTACTATAATGAGATAAATCGGCGACATGCTGCCATAAAATTGCTGACTACTCAAGCCAACAGTCCTACAGGACGTCTGACAGTCTGTGCTTCTTCCACTTTTCTTTTTCCGGAAAAGGCGGGGGAGGAACCTCGTGTCATTCATAACACCCCGAATGCTAACAGTCATCAGATGCGTTTCTCGCGGAAATTGCCGAAGGGAGAAAAATACCGCTTTTGTGTTGCCGGCTCCACATTGACTTCGGCTCATCATCCCGATCCGATGAATGAAGTGGAACGACTCACGGTTTTTGCTCATCTTGAAGGTTATGAGCGACTTATCGAACGGCATTTATCTCAATGGGACGAATTGTGGCAAAGTGACATTTTGGTGGAAGGTGATGCTCAGGCACAGCAAGATATCCACAATATGATTTATCACCTTTATTCTTTTGTACGTGAAGGTTCGGCACTTTCCATATCTCCGATGGGGCTATCCGGTTTAGGGTATAACGGACATGTCTTTTGGGATGCTGATACATGGACATTCCCTGCTTTACTAATGCTGAAGCCACAACTTGCCAAATCCATGATTGAGTATCGGTTCGATCGCCTGCCAACTGCACGGGTGAATGCGTTCGAACATGGTTTCCGAGGAGCCATGTTTCCTTGGGAGAGTGCCGACAGTGGCTTTGAGGAGACTCCCGTATGGGCGCTTGCTGGTACCTTTGAACATCATATCACAGGATGTGTGGCTTTGGCTGCTTGGAATTATTATCGGGTTACTCAAGATAAAGATTGGTTGAAGCAGAAAGGATTTCCCATCTTGAAGGCTACTGCGGATTTCTGGTTGAGCAGGGTCGAAAAGGAGAATGACGGCACTTATCATATACGGAATGTAGTGGCCGCTGATGAATGGGCAGAGAATGTGGATGACAATGCTTATACAAATGGTGTGGCAAAGTTGAATCTTATGGCTGCCAGTGAGGCTGCCAAGCTGTTGGGAGAGACGGTAGTGCCGGCATGGAATAAGGTGGCAGAAGGATTGGTAATACTATCGTTTCCCGATGGAGTGACACGCGAACATGCCCAGTATGAAGGCGCCAATATCAAACAGGCAGATGTAAATCTCTTGGCATATCCGTTGCGGTTGATTACAGATCCTGTGCAAATAGAAAAAGATCTGGCCTATTATGAGACAAGAGTGCCGGAAAAAAATACTCCGGCCATGACGCAAGCCATTTTTTCTTTATTGTACTCACGCTTGGGAAATGTTGATAAAGCGACTCATTTCTTCAAGGATGCCTATCTCCCTAATCTGAATCCACCTTTTAGAGTGATTGCTGAAACCAAAGGAGGTGTCAACCCTTATTTCATAACGGGTGCCGGCGGTGTATTACAGGCTGTAATGATGGGATTCGGTGGACTGGCTATAACGGATAATGGCATTATACAAGAAAAGACCGGAGTGCTTCCCCTACATTGGAAAGCCCTTACTCTGAAAGGTATTGGAATAAAAGGAGAGGTATACTCACGGAAAAAGTAGGCTGGATATGCTGACGTAATTTAGTCATGGCCCGATGAATGAGATTTCTCGTTGATTGATAATTCATATCCAATAGGGTAGAGAGTTCCTTCAACGGGATTTCTTGTATATAATACAGATAAATGGCTTCTTGTTGGCGGGCTGTGAGCGTTTTCAGTGCTTTGGAAAGTTGTAGTTTTATCTCTTCATCGTAAGATAAGGGAACTTCTTCGAATGCTTTTTGAGAATTCTGGTCTATCTCAAAATAAACTTCATCCCCTTCTTCTAAAGAGAGCATAGTATGAGTTTGGAACAGGTTCAACAGGGTTCGCTTCAGAGCTACAAAAAGGTATCCTTTTACAGATACGTTTTTTCTCAGGTTCTGCCTGTTTTTATAAAGCTTGATAAAAACATCCTGAATGGCGTCTTTTATTAATTCCGTATCGGACGTCATTTTGCTTCCATAGGCATACATAGCATCGGCATATTTCTCAAACAACCACGCGAAAGCATCTTTATCAGAAGATAAGAACGCTTGCCAAAGTTCCTGTTCTGTTTGAAATATTCTTTTTTGCCTAATGCTCATAAAGATACGGATTATAGAACAAATATAGGTGATAATTTCGAATTATTCAAGTTTGTTTCTCAATATATTTCAGAGTGTCCACTAAAAGAAATTAAGTTTTAATTGAGTATTATTTTGATAGCCGCCACTATCTTTCGTCAGTCTAAACTGCTTTACTATTCATATAAGCACGGTCGAAAATGTAATTTTCTCTATGAATTATTCAGGATAGAATATCTGTACTTACACTGTACCTTTACTTTATCAGTGATAAAGCAACGCTTTGCCGGTACTAAAGTACTTCTTTAATACCGGTAAAGCGCTTCTTTACCAGTACTAAAGCGTTGCTTTATTGCCGGTAAAGAATAATAAAGTTATAAGGTGCTGATTGATAGGATAGTTACAGACTATCCTTCCCACGCCAAATTGTACTGGACTTCATCGAATTTCGGCTCGCCGTCCACACCTGCCGAACGGAATACGTTGCGGATGGCTTCTTGTTCTTTGGGAGAGATGAGCCGTTCCCCTTTGCGGCTTTGGTAGAAATAGCTCTCGCACGAAAAGCATTGCATTACCCGTAGGCGTACAATGCGTGACAGCCTTAAGGGGAGGTCTTCAAAGAGTTGGGTCATGCCCTTGGCATAGCGCACGGGTGTATTGTTGCGATAGTATTGGCAACTGCCGGCGGGCGAGAGACGCTGCACATAAACGGGGCTTATGCAGTGCAGTATGCCCTTTCCTTCTGCCTCACTATCCATGAGGGCCTGCGCTGCAAGGGCTCGCAGGCAGGTAGCGGCTTTGGGGCAAAGGTCTTTGCCCGCAAAGCAGTGTGCATAATGCTGGGGTATGTCTTGCAGGAACATCATGTCGTTGCTTACAGGATTGCCTTCAGCTGTTCCGCCATCTGTGCCTGCACTTCCCGGGCGGCCTTGCGGCTGGCGGCGGCGAAGTTCTCCGTCTTGTCCGCGTAGATGATGCCACGGCTGGAGTTCACGATCAGTCCGCACGTCTTTGTCATGCCATATTTGCAGACTTCCTCCAGCGAACCGCCTTGTGCGCCTACACCGGGGACAAGCAGGAAATGTTCGGGAACAATCTTGCGGATGTCTTCGAAGGCGCGACCTTGGGTGGCGCCCACCACGTACATCATCTGTTCGTCACCGGCCCATTCCTGGGATTTGCGGAGCACCTTTTCGAAGAGGCGTTCGCCATTGACGTCTTCTGTCAGTTGGAAGTCGTGCGAGCCTTTGTTTGATGTGAGCCCCAAAACGATTACCCATTTTCCTTCGTAGCCGTAGAATGGGGAAATGCTGTCTTCGCCCATGTATGGAGCTACGGTGATGGCGTCAACATCAAGATGCTCGAAGAAGCTTCGTGCATACATTGCGGAGGTGTTGCCGATATCGCCGCGCTTGGCATCTGCGATGATGAAGTGGTTTGGATAGTGGCTGTGGAGATACTTGATGGTGTTTTCGAAGGCAATCATGCCATCGATGCCGCGGCTCTCATAGAAAGCCAGGTTTGGCTTGTAAGCCACACAGTATGGGGCTGTTGCGTCGATGATAGCCTTGTTGAATCTGAATATCATTTCGGCTTCTGCGCCCTGGATGTCTTCACTCTCGGTGATGCACTTAGGCAACTTGTTGATATCTGTGTCAAGACCTACGCACAAGAAACTCTTCTTGGCGAAAATCTGCTCTACGAGTTCTTTTCTGTTCATAATGGATTGATATGATGATTCATCGCCCCGAAGCACGGAACGATGAATCGGGGTTTTACAATTCTGTTTCTTTCAGCTTCTCTGCGTTCTCGGCTACGGTCAGGGCATCAATCATGTCCTGAATATCACCTGCCAGGAAACCATTGAGATCGTGAGTGGTGTAACCGATACGGTGGTCGGTAACACGGCCCTGCGGGAAGTTGTAGGTACGGATCTTCGCACTGCGGTCGCCGGTAGAAACGAGGCTCTTGCGGCGGCTGGCGATATCGTCAACATACTTCTGGTGCTCACGGTCGTGGATGAATGTGTAGAGGCGGCTCAAGGCACGCTCCTTGTTCTTTGGCTGGTCACGGGTTTCGGTACACTCGATGAGGATTTCCTCAACCTCGCCTGTGTTAGGGTTCTTCCAAGGGTAGCGGAGACGTACACCAGACTCCACCTTGTTCACGTTCTGACCACCGGCACCTGAGCTTCGGAAGGTATCCCACTTGATGTCACCTTCGTTGATGTTCACCTCAAACTTGTCTGCCTCTGGCAATACGGCCACGGTAGCAGCTGAGGTGTGCATACGGCCCTGTGTTTCAGTAGCAGGCACACGCTGAACACGGTGAACACCTGATTCGTACTTCAATGTACCGTAAACGTCAGTACCGCTCACGGCGAAGTCGATTTCCTTGTATCCACCTACTGCGCCTTCAGAAACAGAAGTCACGCTGACGGTCCATCCCTTCGATTCGCAGTATTTCTTATACATATTAAATAGGTCGCCTGCAAAGAGGGCAGCCTCGTCGCCTCCGGCACCGCCTCGGATTTCCATCTGTACGTTCTTGGCGTCTTCTGGGTCCTTAGGTACCAGAGCAATCTTGATTTCTTCTTCGAGTTTAGGCTGCAGCGCCTCGTTCTCGTTGAGTTCTTCGCGAGCCATCTCCTTCATTTCCGGATCGCTCTCGTTGGCAAGGATGTCCTTTGCCTCCTTGATGCTGTTCAGACAGTTGATGTATCGCTTGCGTGCGTCCATGATGTCACCCAGGTCTTTCCATTCCTTGGTGAGCTTCACGTAGCGTGGCTGGTCGGCGATGACATCTGGGTCGGTAATGAGGGTGCTTACTTCCTCGTATCGGCTCTCTAAGCCTTCTAGCTTCTGTAATATGTTGTTATTATCCATTGATTTTAATGTTGAATGTTGAGTGTTGAATGTTGAGTTGACACTAACATTGTTTTTAGTATTCGAATGTTCCGAATTCGCTCTTGATGGTCAGGCTGCGCTTGCCTTCTTCGATGTGACCTACAATCTGGGCATCGATGTTGAAGCTCTTGCTGATGGCGATAACCTTCTCGGCAACCTCAGGACGTACGTAGATCTCCATGCGGTGACCCATGTTGAATACCTGATACATTTCCTTCCAGTCGGTATCTGAGCAGTCGTGGATAGCCTTGAAGAGTGGAGGTACTGGGAACATGTTGTCCTTCACTACCTTGCAGTTCTCGCCTACGAAGTGAAGAACCTTGGTCTGGGCACCACCGGTGCAGTGAACCATACCGTGAATCTCTGGGCGGAGCTCATCGAGAAGCTTCTTGATGACAGGAGCGTAGGTACGGGTAGGAGAGAGTACCAGTTCTCCGGCATTGATAGGTGAACCCTCTACCTCATCAGTCAACTTATACTTACCGCTGTAAACCAACTCGTCTGGCACGGCGTGGTCGTAGCTCTCAGGATAGTTCTCTGCGAGATACTTGGCGAATACATCGTGGCGGGCAGAAGTCAAACCGTTGCTGCCCATACCGCCGTTGTACTTCTTCTCGTAAGTAGCCTGACCTGTAGAAGAAAGACCTACGATGACATCGCCTGGACGGATGTTGGCGTTGTTGATGACGTCGCTGCGCTTCATGCGGCAGGTAACGGTAGAGTCAACGATGATAGTACGAACCAGGTCGCCTACGTCAGCGGTCTCACCGCCGGTAGGATAGATGCCGATACCCATCTCACGCATCTCGTGGAGCAGGTCGTCAGTACCGTTGATGATAGCTGAGATTACCTCGCCTGGGATGAGCATCTTGTTGCGTCCGATGGTAGAGCTTACGAGGATGTTGTCTACGGCGCCTACGCAGAGCAGGTCGTCGGTATTCATCACGATAGCATCTTGAGCGATACCTTTCCATACAGAGAGGTCGCCCGTCTCCTTCCAGTACATGTAAGCCAAGCTCGACTTGGTACCTGCACCGTCGGCATGCATAATGTTACAATACTCTGGGTCGCCGCCCAAGATATCAGGTATGATCTTGCAGAAAGCCTGTGGGAAGATACCCTTGTCGATGTTCTTGATAGCGTTGTGAACATCTTCCTTTGCTGCGCTAACACCGCGCATCATATATCTATTGTTACTCATATTCTTACTTTGAATTTTGATCTTTGAACTTTATGATATGCTTATTTTTCCTGGTGCCAGAAATCCCATGATGCAAAGGCTTGCAACAAGAGCATTTCCAAGCCATTCTTTACTGTGGCTCCATGTTCTTTGCCCTTCTTCATGAAGAGGGTTTCGTCGGGATTGTAGATGAGGTCGTAGAGCAGGGTGTGGCTGTCCATTGCCTCGTAAGGCAGCGCAGGACACTCGTCTACGTGTGGGTACATGCCCACTGGGGTACAGTTTACGATGACGTTATACTCCTTGATAACCTCAGGGGTGATTTTTTCGTACTGGATAGTACCCGGACGCTCGTATCGACTCACGAAGGCTGTTTCCAGTCCGAGCGATTTCAGACCGAAGTTGATAGCCTTTGAAGCTCCGCCTGTACCCAGGATGAGAGCCTTCTTGTGATAAGGCTCGATATAAGGTTCGATGCTCTTGGTAAAACCGATTACATCGCTGTTATATCCTTTCAGATAAACATCTTCGCCTCTGTGCTCCACCTTGATCACGTTGACGGCTCCGATAGCATTCGCCTCAGGGCTTACCACGTCGAGATAGCTGATCACTTTCTCCTTGTAAGGAATGGTGACGTTGAGACCCTTAAGCTCAGGATTTGAGTCGAGAATCTCGGTAAGATTTTCGATAGAAGGTATCTCGAAGTTGATGTATTGGGCATCGATGCCCTCGTTCTCAAACTTTTCGTTGAAATAGTTTTTTGAGAACGAATGCCCCAGAGGGTAACCTATGAGTCCATACTTGTCCATAATATTTTTGTTTTATTTGGTTGCGAAATAGAGTGTGCAGATGCCGAAGGTGAGTCGCTTGAACTCTGCCTTTGCGAATCCTGCCTTTTTGAACACCTCCATCATAACCTCGCCCTGAGGGAATGCCTCAATGGTCTTGTTGAGATAACTGTAGGCGCTCTGGTCTTTGCTGATGAGTTTGCCATACATCGGCAAGACAGTGTTGCTGTAGATGCTGAACAGCTGCTTCATCGGGAAACTGACCGGCGTGGTGAGTTCTACGATGCAGAGATGTCCGCCCTTTTTCAGTACCCGGCACATTTCCTTCAGTCCCTGATCCAGGTTCTGGAAGTTCCTGATACCGAAGGCTGCGGTTACAGCGTCGAAGCTCTCGTCCTGGAACGAGAGGTTGAGGCAGTCTTCCTTGGCAAAGGAGATGGTGTTTTCCAGTCCCAGCTGCTTTACCTTCTGTCTGCCTATCTCCATCATGCCGTCCGAGATGTCTGCTCCGATCAGCTGGTCGGGATGTAGCATCTGTGCGGCAAGGATGGCGAAATCGCCGGTACCGGTAGCGATGTCGAGCATCTTTTTAGGAGAGAAGGGCGCAAGACGCCTGATTGCCTTCTTGCGCCATCCCTTATCGATATCCCACGAGAGACGGTGGTTCAGGGTGTCGTAGGTAGGGGCGATGTTATCAAACATCTCCTCTACCAACTTTCCCTTTTCTCCTGTGCCCTCGTAGGGCTTAATCTGTTCTTGCTTATACATTTATATATAGTTTACTTGTGTGCAGCAAGCCACTCGCTTACGTTCTTCTCGATGCGGGCAGCGATGTCGCCTTCCTCAGCAGCCTTGTCAAACTTCTCGCCGGTGATGTGCTCGTAGAGTTCGATGTAGCGGTCGGATACGCTCTCTGCATACTCGTCGGTAATCTCTGGCATAGTCTGGCCTGGCTC
The DNA here is from genome assembly GCA_905197435.1 of uncultured Bacteroides sp. Lineage (GTDB taxonomy): Bacteria > Bacteroidota > Bacteroidia > Bacteroidales > Bacteroidaceae > Bacteroides. The sequence continues at coordinate 26 of CAJJYX010000004.1, read as the reverse complement.
GTTCATGAAGTTGTGCTCGATGAGCC
>CAJJYX010000003.1 GCA_905197435.1 uncultured Bacteroides sp. | reverse complement strand
TTCGTCAGCCTGTCGGCTATACGGCGGCTCATTGTGTTGCCGGAATACACCTTGCATACATGGGAGTAGGTGACTTTCATGTTGGCGGCGACCGTTTTCAGGTCATTCCGATTGAGATAACGGCACACAGCCTGTTTCCATTCGATGAAGTCCGGACGGTACTTGGGCGCAGGAAGCGTCGGACGCTGTGCCGGACGAACGGAGTAGCCGCCGGTACGGCGGATGGAGGGGAGAACCTCGTTAGTTACCCATCTTTTGAATGCTTTAGCCGTCGGCAGCTTGGATCCGAAAATAAGGGCGTACATGCCGCTTTCATTGATAACTGTCGTGGTTTGCATAAATCCCTGATTATCAGGGATAGGGTGTTTTACCCTATCCTCATTATCAACGTGTTGCGTAATTGCTGATACAGGGTCATTATAACCTAACGAAAGTGCAATATCCCTGCCTACAAACCACGGGCTTTCGTCGATCATCAGCATTCTGATGTTGGCATTGATATCCTCATCGGAGAAGAATTGCAGACCTGTTGTCTGCTGGTTGTTGTTCAGTGTTTCCATAATAATACATTATTAATTAGTACGTTCCGCTTTCACATTACCCTTGTTGTCGAGGATTTTGACTGTTTCATGCTTGACGATTTCGTCAACATTGTACAGCTTACTGTCGTTCCGTTTCTTGGCGGCTTCCCAGATTGCCGGAGCTTTACCACCCTTTTTCTGACCAGACAACACCTGTCCGACATAGGCCATTGTTACTTTAAAGGCGACAGCAAGTTCCTTCTTGCCTTGTGCGCCTAACTTAATTACTTGTCCCATATTCAATATTTATTGGATTAAAATTGCTATATTTGGCGCGGTTTATATTAAACCCACTGCAATATTACAAACTTATTTGAAATACTGCAAGAAAATAGATATTATTTTTCAAACATGTATGAAATTTAACTTTTATGAACAATAACATAGTGGATAGAATTAAGGCTTTTATGCAATATAAATCATTGAATAGCCTCTCATTATCAAAAGAATTAGGATACAATAGTTCCGAAAAAATATCTCGGCTTTTCAGAGACAAAAAGGCCAAACCTTCTTATGATATAATATACGACATATCAAACAAGTTTGAAATCAATGTTGATTGGTTAATAACAGGGCGTGGCTCTATGCTAAAAGATGAGCAAAAACATGAAAACACTGTTACACCTAATACAACTGATGCTACGTATGTATATAATATGTATGAAGATTACAAGAAACTACAAGAGAAAATTCTTGTGGAAAAAGAAAAAAGAATAAAAGAATTAGAAACTAAACTTGCTCAATTAGAAAAACAGCAGGAATCCCCAACAACAAACTTCAGCTCCCATGCAGAAACTGCCCAAAAAAAGCGGAGCTCATTGCGTATATCAGGTTCTTCTGCGCAACCCGATGTCCCGATCATAAAATAAAGATAATAATTGAATGATAATCAGATATTAATAATTTAATTCTACACAAATGAAGAAAAAAGCAACATATCAGTGCAAAGCTGTTTATAACGAATTATTTATAGATTTTGCCCATAAAAGAAAAGGGGAACAAAATAATAGGGAGTTTTGGCAGGAAATGGATAAACTGCATTATAAATTTCCAGAATGCAATATTACAATAGAAAGATACGTAATTCAACATTTTTCTACTGGAATAGCGGAAGATGTTCGTATAAAGTGCGACTCTTCGGAAGTCCAGAGAATAGCAGATTTTATTTATCAAACTCACTATTATGTTGTTCCGTTAAACTTATCTCAATTGGGAGACGGGAAACGAGATGACGCGATAAATCATCTGTTAAATAACAATTTAGGAAACTTGTAAGAGCTAATTGAAAATCAACATAATCGTTTATTGTCACGTTTTCACCACATACTGGAGCGATTAGCGTGTTACAATATCTCTGATCAACGATATTCAGGTCGTTTTCATTTACAAAATCAAAAGAAACCACTAATTTTCCTTCCATACTACTAATTATAAAAGAGGCTGCCTCAAATCTATGCAGAAAATGGGACAGCCTCACGCGAACAACAATCTTATCACCTTAAAAAAATAGACTAAAGCCCATATCCTGATACTTATATAACGAATTGGCTAGATTCACTGTTTTAAAGTGCCCCGGTAATGAAACCGGGAACACTTCGACGCGTCTATTTCACACAGCAACACACAATATTCAGCTTGAATCTATGCAAATATAGGTATTTTATCCCAATTATGCAAGTAATTATCTAATAATCAACATCTTATTATTTACTACAAATACAACCCAATGTACATATAGGGTGTAAAAAACAAGGTTTTTCTATTTTAGAGCCATTTTTATAATACATATACCCCAATATTCGGGCGTTTTTTTTTTGCGATTTGTAACCCCAAACTGTAACCCCAAGTTGGAAAAGTGTAACCCCTTTAACACTTGTTTAACAAATCAGCATATCACTCCCATGGTGGAAGATCTGAGATAATAAAGGCTTTAAAATGCTCTTTTAAGCCAATATGTATAGGGATGTATGGAGAAAATAATAAAGGCTGTAAATCCTTTATTTAAAGGGCTTTTAAGCGGTATTTAACCGATGCTTCCAAGTGGGTGTTTGGATAAGTCGAGGATATTTTATATCTTTATTGTATAAAGCCTGTGCGGTTTCACTTTATACTATTCTGGTAAGGGAGGTAGACGGTCGTTTTGTCACTTTATTCTTCAATATGTCGCAAAATGATTTGAAACGCCCGAATCGTATCTTATTAATTTTCAGCGCAATTCATATTAAATCTCTCGCATTTCGTTTTGCTACCCCTAAATGGAAACGAAAAGAAAGCATAACGCAATCTATTGGTAATTAGCTATTTCTCTATATTCTTCCACATAAAGGAAAAGCAAAAAAGCGAGGCTTATTGAGGATATTCGGTTACCAAATCGTTAGCAGGGCTGTTACCGATAGGGATAAGGTAACGAAGAGCGGATTAAATAATTTGAACCAGCGATATATTACACTGATTGTCATAGTTTTGCATATCGAAGAACGCTTATAAAACAGGTAAATTTGCCACTAAAAATATAAGCGTATGAAAGTAGAAAAATTCAAGGTTTTGCTCTACCTCAAAAAGAGCGGACTGGACAAGTCGGGCAAAGCCCCGATAATGGGGCGCATCACCGTTAATCGGACGATGGCGCAGTTCAGCTGCAAGATCTCCATCACTCCCGAACTGTGGAATCCCCGGGAAAGCCGTCTGAACGGAAAGAGCAAGGAGGCGGTGGAAGTCAACGCAAAAATCGACAAGCTGCTGTTGGCTGTAAACTCCGCATTCGACTCCCTTGTGGAACGAAAGACCGATTTCGATGCGACAGCAGTCAAGGAAGCCTTTCAAGGCAGCAAGGGGACGCGGATGACCTTGCTCAAACTCTTCGACAGACATATCGGGGAAGTCAGGGCACGCGTAGGCATCGATGTGTCTCACCGTACACTTCCCAACTACCTCTATACCCGCAGCCGTCTCGCTGATTTCGTCAGCAGCAGGTTCAAAGTATCAGACCTTGCTTTCTGCCAGCTCAACGAGCAGTTCATCCGGGAGTTTCAGGAATATGTCGTGATTGAAAAAGGATTGGGCGTCCAGACGGTACGCCATTATTTGGCCATCCTTAAAAAGATTTGCCGCATAGCCTTCAAGGAGGGATATTCGGACAAATTTTATTTTGAACACTACAAATTACCCAAACAGAAGGAAACAGCTCCAAGAGCGTTAAGCAAGGAGGATTTCGAGAAGATACGGGATATAGAGCTTACCGGATGCCGCCCGGAACACTCCCTTGTCAGGGACATGTTCCTTTTCGCCTGTTATGCCGGAACTTCGTATGTGGATGTAATAGCGATCACTCCCGACAACCTGTCAAGGGACGACAACGGGGCATTGTGGCTGAAATACCGTCGGGGGAAGAACGGGCAGTTGAGCCGTGTGAAGCTGCTGCCCGAAGCGGTAGCCCTTATCGAAAAATACCGTGACGATACACGGGGCACACTGTTTCCCGTAATCCCGTACCAGGCCCTTAAATGGTGTCTGACGAGCATCAAAATGAAAGCCGGTATCAAGGGGCGTCTGTCCTACCACATGGGACGGCACTCGTTCTCGACCCTCATGACCCTTGAAAACGGCGTACCTATCGAGACTGTCAGCAAGATGCTGGGGCACGCGGATATAAGGACCACCCAGGTGTATGCTCGTGTAACCCCTAAGAAACTCTTCGAGGATATGGACAAATATATCGAAGCGACAAAAGATTTGAAACTCATTCTCTAACCCTATAAATACAATTCGATTATGCGAAGCACTTTTTCCATTCTATACTACATCAACCGTGGCAAGGTCAAAACAGACGGAACTACTTCAATACTGTGCCGTATCACCATTGACGGCAAGAGCAGCGTATTTGCCACCGGTTATTACTGCAATCCCAAAGACTGGAACGCCAAAACAGGGGAAGTAAAGGATGCAAGGGCAAACAACCTCCTTGTCGGACTCCGTTCCAAAATTGAGACCTCATATTCCAATCTGTTGAAGGATGTGGGTATGGTCACGGCGGAAATGCTCAAGAACGAGATTACCCATGTAGCAACCGTTCCGGTCACATTGCTGAAAGCCGGGGAAGAGGAGCGGGAAAGACTGAGAATCCGCTCAGAAGTGATAGATTCGACCTCCTCTTACCGTCAGTCTAAATCCTCACAGGTATACCTGCACGAGTATCTGCTGTCGCTGGGTATGCGGGACATCGCCTTTGAGGACATTACCGAAGACTTCGGCTGGGGCTATAAACTCTATCTGAAAACCAAAGGCTGCGGGAATGGGCATATCAACCACTGCCTTACATGGCTGAACCGTCTTATCTATATTGCGGTGGACAGGGAGATACTCCGTTTCAATCCGCTTGCGGATGTCCCCTACGAGAAGAAACCGGACTACAAGTTGAAACACATAAGCCGGGCGGAACTGCAACGGATCATGGAGCAGCCCATGCCGGAGAGGTTACAGGAGCTTACCCGTAGGGCGTTCATCTTTTCAGCCTTCACGGGGCTGTCATATGTCGATGTAAAACGGCTTTATCCCTCGCATATCGGAACGACCGCGGACGGCAGAAAGTATATCCGTATCAACAGGAAGAAAACCGATGTGGAATCCTTTATTCCGCTGCATCCCGTAGCCGAACAGATATTGTCGCTGTATAATACCACTGATGACAGCAGGCCTATATTCCCCCTGCCCAAGCGTGACATGTTATGGTACTGCATACACGAAATCGGGATAGTGGCAGGAGTGAAAGAGAATCTCAGCTACCATGCGAGCAGGCATTCGTTCGGAACATTGACGCTTTCGGCGGGTGTGCCGATTGAGAGCATTAGCAAGATGATGGGGCACACGAACATAAGAACCACGCAGGGATATGCCAAAGTGACCGATGACAAAATCTCGAAAGACATGGACCGATTGATGGAACGGCGAAACGCGACGGGTGGTAACAGTCCGGTTGAAAAATAACGGACCGTCCCGGTCGTGTTCCGCTGTGATTCAAGATAGCCCGAGCCTCGAGAGCGTGCAAGGTCAGGCGGTCTTGCCGTCGCGGGGCAAATCTTCCTCGGCGTTGCCGAGTGTATTTGCCCCGCGAACCTTGCCCCTCGTCGGAAGCCCGGGCAAAATAACGGGTACAGCGGAAACGACCGACCCGACGGGAACAGTCAGAAAAAATAACATCAAGATATAACAAAAAGATGCCGGGGGAAGGGCGGCTTTATACCAAAGCCCAGACCGGCATTTCTTTTTTCCAGACGGCAAACTCCCTCACCTCCAAGAAACAGTCGGGGCTGGCGCATATTTCTTCCTATTCGTTTTCAATATGTTCTTTCCATTGATTTTATCATTTCAAATGAATAGCCGGTAATCAAATGTCTGTTCGGATTTATGGCGCAACAAGTGGCTCACTTGTGCCAATGTATTGGAGGTGTCGATAGTTGCCGGCAATTTAGTATATAAATTAAATGAATTCCAATTCATCTTAGTGAATCCCAATATTTCAGTCGCAATTGTTTGCACTGTACTGCTGCCTGAATATCGGGTTATTTTTAGCGGAGCAGGTATTCCAATTCCACCGGGATAATACGACAAACTCTCATTTCTTATAGATGGCACAACTCCATGGGTCCACAGCAAAAAAGTATTATCAGATATTACAATATATGCTCCACGTTTGATAGGGTAATTATGAATGCCCACTCCATAACGGTTTATATCATACGGTAATTCTTTCCGTTCGCATTCAAATTCGATGGTTAATAATTCTACAGTTTCTATACCGGCGGCTTTCAATGAATCCTTTATTCCATTAATTTCGTCATTTCTAAAGTGTGTCCTTTTATGAATTACAACCCTAGTAGGAAGTTTGTCCATGGATTCAAGGAATAAATTTTGAATCATCGTGCCGAATTTATAGGCTTCTTCATAAGACATGTAAGGGTTGTTCTTTCTATCAAAAATAGGATTATTGACCTTTTGCAATTTGTATTTTAAACCTTCCCCAAAACGATTATAAATGTGACTACATCCCATTACTACGTGTTGCTCATTATCCACCTTAGATAATATGCTGTAGCCAATACCTGCATAAGCGGTGTTCTCATCTAAAGACGCTAATGTCCATGGAGTTCGTAAAGATTTAACATATATAGCTAACGACAACCACCATATTTTCTCACATAGCATTATATCAGTAAGAGTCTTTTCTTCAATTAATTGAGTTGTAATACCACGTGAAGCACAATAAGCTTTAATATAATTATGAAGATCTATCTTTTCGCCCTTATGATTCAATGTCTTGAATTTTTCCCATTCCTTGGGGATAAAAATAAGTATGACAGACTGTCCATTAATAGCCAGTCTATTAATTTTTAGTGTTATATCGGAAGCAATCTCATATGCGGAAGTGTAATATAATTTCGAATATTGCCATTTATCTGTTCCCGGAGAAGGAATAAATAATTGGGTATGGTATGCGCTATTAAATCCGGGATAGTCTACAAGATAATCGTGGTCTTTTTTTACTGGTGACAAGTTTCGCGATAGGTTAGAAATAAAACTGGCAAACCTACCTGACTTTTCTATAGGAGCTATCACACTTAATGATACTCCAATAGAGAACTTTTCGTCTTTCCAATAATCTGTAGGCTTGTTTCTAACCAATCCACGCATTTGATTCCAATCAAAATTATCCCTTTCTGCATTAATTGAGGGAAAACAGAGGAGAGGTTCCGGTATAATTCCACCTCTAAAAAGTATCCTGTTACTAAGTTGCTGTGGGATGATGATTGCAGGATCATGATCTTTTCCCAATAGAAGGGACAGCGAACTGTTATTGCTTATTTGAAATTGAAATCTTTCGTTGCCCTTAGGAATACAGAACTTCAAATGATTGCTCTTGAATATGATACTTTCCCACTCCTTAAGTGTTTCGTCATATTTTTTATTCCATAGTTTAGAAAAGTACTGGCGAGAGACCTCCTGCCGTTGTTCTTTAGGCATATCCTTATCGGTAAAGAAAAGTTCAGGGCGCAGAGAAAGGGTTGCATACTCTTTGTCTTCGATAAAATTTAATCCAATAGACAGAGCATACAAAACGGGCATCCCATTCACATTCTTAAAAACTTTGTCACCCCAGATTAATCTTTTCCCGAAAGAACAATTTAGACATATCAATTTGCTCAGCCCATATAAAATAGCTTTTAAAAATATTGATTTAAAAGCTCCATTAGCACTTATGTCCTTCAATGAAATAGGGGTTCTTACGATATCACCCGTAAAGTATTCTTTCAATTCAGATTCCAAGTCTGAATATGAAGCTATGGCATAGAGGGTTCCTTTTTGCTCGGCGATAAAAATAGGCTTATTTTTGACAACTTTTCGGATATCAGCGATATTGGCACCAGATTTAAGATCTACTTTCAATAAGGAGTTCGGTAGTTTTATCGGATATAGATTGTCACGGAGTAGATAACGGGCACAATGTCCTTTCACTTTAAATGGTTCAAGTTTAACGCTCTCCCGATATTTCGCCATTTCAGACATCACGACATCATACATTTCTCTATTTCCATCAGACAACGCTAACGATAATGATATCATCGTTTTATCAAAGCTCTCTACCTGAATATAAAAAGCTTCGCGACCGGAATTTCTAATATCTTGTATCAAAGACAAAACTTTAGAGGAAGGAGACTCCTCTATTCCACACCAATATAATCTGCCGGCCCCGGAAGTGGTAAATGTATTTTTCAAAGCGGACATCAATGAATTATCCCGACCGCTATAGCCTAATACAACCAAATGCCTTGTTGTGAAATAGTAAGTCATAACCTGACAGAAAACTTCAGACTGGTTATCAAGTTCAGAAGAAGTATTTTTTAATGTCGAATATTTGTAGTCTCCATGTAACGAGATACACATTAACTCTGTATTAGATATGGTTCTATAGATATCTTGTTGATTATCCAATGTTATGACTTTAGGTGTAATATTCATTTGATGAGCCGCTCTCTCTGCCATACCATCAAAATTAGTTGTCCAGACAGATTCTACTATCAAATACTTATTTAATAGACATAATAACCGATAACCGACATAGGGTACTTTGTCGTGGATTAAACTATTAAAATAACGTACCCTGTCTGAAGCGATTGGATGAGCTTTTTCTGCATAGAAGACATACTCCTCTTCTGCTCCCAATGCAGGGTATCCTCCTTGCGCATCCAGCCATTTTTGGATTTGCGATTTCGCAAATTTAGAGCGTGCGTCCGGGAAATTTATACGGTGGTTTTCATTATATCGACAGTATATTTCTCTTTTCCAATCCCAGATACAATCCGATGCAGATTGTACGCCTGAAGACAATGAGGTTCCAGCTCCTAGTAAAAAACCGAATTTAGAATCCCGGTTCTGTCGTACAGAACTTATAAATTCGCCATATTCTAATATATTATGACTCTCCATATTACATAAAGGTAATTAAATGTTCTTTTCAAAAAGATATTCGACTATATAACAGGAACACAATATAATGGCATATTAATCATCCATTCCTCTTGTCTGTAATCGGACATGGAAGTCCGATATGCCGTATCGGGATGATTATCCAAAACAAACTGTCTGAGACTTTTGGCTTTAAGGTTTTCTTCCGCCTTTACTTCAATCGGGATTATACCACCGTTAGTCTGTATTAAAAAGTCTATTTCCTGACGGGCATTCGGTTTAGACCAGTAGAATGGTTCATGTTTCAATTTAAGCTGCTGCAAGACATATTGCTCTGTCAACGCACCTTTGAATTCCGTAAAAATATTGTTACCTCTGACTATAGTATCCGAGTCCAGCCCGCACATGGCTCCCAGCAAACCTATATCCACGGCAAAAATCTTAAAAGCAGATTTGTCCTCGTAGCTCTTTAACGGCAGGCGGGGTGCGGACACATTGTTGACACGATGAATCAGTCCACCGTCGAAAAGCCACTGAAGGGCAATCTCGTATTCCCGTGCCCGGGCGCCTTCCCTGACAACTCCGTACAGAAACTTACGGTTCTCCTTACTGAGTTGAGCAGGCAAAGAATTCCATAGTTGTCTTATACGCGGGACAATCTCTTCCGGGGCATGTTTTGAAAAATCCCTGTCATAGCTTTCAAGTATTTCATTTTGAATATCCCTGACTTCAAGCCAGTCGTGTGTTTCGCTGAATGCCAGAACAGCCTCCGGCATACCCCCGACATAATAATAATGTTTGAGCAGGTCCTTCAGTTTGGGTCCGAAAAGTCTGATATTCTCCCAATCATGCTTTGCGATAAATCCAGCCAATGCTTGTTCCCCGACTGCATCAAGGAACTCAAGAAAACTCATGGGATGAAGTGTCATGAACTGTACCTTGCCGACAGGAAAAGAGGCTTGTCTGTGCAGTTCCAGTCCTAAAAGAGAACCGGCAGCAATAATATGATAATCAGAGGCATTTTCATAAAAATATTTCAATGCGGTAACACCATTCAGAGCCTCTTGAATTTCATCAAGAAAAATCAGTGTCTTGCCAGGTATGCAGTTCTGATGGGCGGCGGCTCCTATGGCAGAAATTATCCTTGTCACGTCAAAGTCCGTTTCAAACAGATTGCGTAAATATATTTGCTCCTCAAAATTTATATACGCAATATTATCATAGTGCTTACAAGCAAAGTCCTTTACGAGCCAAGTCTTTCCAACCTGCCTAGCTCCTTCTACTATAAGTGGTTTGCGTCTACGGGCATCTTTCCACCTAACTAGTTCATTTATAGCATATCTATCCATAATTAGAGTGCCTGTTCACATTTAATGAATGAAACACACTGCAAATATACACATAAAATGAATGAAAAACAATAAGATTACACACATAAAATGAACGAAAGGAAAATATAAAAACGCATTATTACATCGGCTTCAAAAGTTATTTCCCATACTCCCTTCATTCCATATATGCCAGAATGTCCCTCAATACCCATCCTCCAGCAACTTCTCCATATCGGAACGATAGTAAAGCACTTTGCCTCCTAACTTGATATAAGATATCTTCCCTTCGACGATAGCTCTGGAGATTCCTGCGGTTGATTTTTAGTTTCGCGACAGTTCCTTGCCAGTGCAATAGTGTTTTAGCAGTGCGTGTATTTATGTTATTAATTTACAGCTATTTATTTATTGAATCTAGCTTGTTGGTAAGCTGCCAGATGGAATTGGTGGTAATAATGCAATTACTGATTTTGAGAAAAGTCAGAAAATAATAGAGAAAATCCATTATTTTCCATATCTTTATCATCATCTAGTCATTACACTTTTATTTGAAGTAAGATAAAAAAGATAGCACGTTACAAATCCATTACCTATTCCTTTAAGATGGATTTGCAGACATTTGAAAGAACTACCAGAATTAAAACAAAAAAGGTTTAGTATTGAAGGAGATTAAAAAAATGATAAATAAATTGTTGTTATTTTATACATATTTTATTGTTTATGGTTACAATATATTTAGACAAACAAGTATTCAGCCATCTATTCAATGTAAGGGAGGAGAAATACCTTCTCTTGCGTGAAAAGATATTGTCTCACAAGGATGAGTTTCTTTTTTTCTATTCAAATGCTCATTTGTTTGATTTGCAAGATGATAAAACGGATATTAAATATGCGGAAATGGAATTTATGCAATCGATAGTTGGCGAAAATCGTTTAATATATGAAAGCAATAAACTGGAAGTTATGAAGCAATCCCCACGCAAGGCTTTTGAGACTATAGGCAAAGTAGATGATTTCTCCTGGCTTGAAAATTTTGATTTCTCACAAATAACAGAAGAGCAGCGAAATGCTATCAACAACATTGTTGATATTAGCATTAAGGATTTAAAGGGAGAATTGGATTTTGATTGGCTAACAAAAAGAATTCCAGTTTCAGCTAACGGACTCCAAGTAGATCCTCCGTTTTTTACATCATTAATGAAATTTGTATCCCACAATTTTTATGAGAATAAGGAGCCATACAAAATTATAAGAGACAATACTATTGCTAGATATAATCCTACATTGATTACAGCAGAAGGTGAAAATGTTTTTAACGAACAGTTAGCCTCATCTCCATTAGGATTATCCTTCTTAGATATAATTAAAGCTACTTTAACTCAAACAGGGTTATCATCTACTGATTTTGCAACGGTATATTATATGTCATATATGCTTCTTGACCTATTTGGAGTAAATAAAGAAATTCGGAAGAAGGTTAAGTTTAAAAATATGCAAGTAGATTGTTGCCATAGTTTCTTCGGCTCATACTGCGATTGTATAGTTAGTGATGACGAAGGTATGCGCTTAAAGAGCAAAACATTATACAAACTTTTCAATTTCGGTACTAAAGTATATTCAATAGACGAGTTTATAGAAAAATTTGATGAAGCAATAAATAACAATAAAAAATCTGCGCATGAATATTTTGATGAAATCCTTTGCGATTATACTAAAAGGCAAGTAATTAGAGTCGAAACAAAACCTGGGCAATCTCTAACTTATTTGAATACTTCCAATAAGTACTTCGGATATTTCAATTGTATGATAGAAAGAAAATCAAAAGATGAAACAGTTATTATACTTCATAAGAACAATGACCTGAAGCAACCTATTCTGATGAGAGAAATAGAGATTATAGTTAATCGAATTGTTAGAGTATTTAATAGCATGGGAGCTGCTTTTGCTTTATTCGATGAAGCAGTGGAAGTTCCTCAATTAAAAGCTAACAATTGGAATAGAATCCTAATGTTAAATGATGCTGATGTATGTTTGACTAAATTCAAAGATACACCTATGTTGTGTTTATGGGTCAAGTTAAAACGGCCAATATCACAGAATCAAGATTAAAGAAACAAAAAAAATCTTGCAACAAACTACTTTCTTTTTTGACATCATACCATAAAGCAAGTTGCTTTCACTCGTAATTGCTATACCCGGAAGGTAGTTTCACGAAATAAAAGCAACTTTACGAGGGTAGATTCAAGTTCATCTATTCAAACGGTACGCTTCCCGGTACCCGTCCATCAGCACCCGTTCTATGTCGGAAGCCCTATACAGGATCTTTCCTCCTACCCGGATATATGGCAGTATGCCGTTGTTGCGGTAATCCTGTAGGCTCCTGCGGCTGACCTTCAGTTTCACCGCCAGCTCCTTGTCATTGTAATAGCGTTCCCCGTCCAGTGCAGGCTTATTGTTTTCGTGTATTTTCTCCACCCTTTTTGAAAGGTCTTCCAGCGATGAGAAAAAGGCTCTCACGCGCATGTCGTTTTCCAGTGTCAGCAGCCGGATATTGCCATTGTCATTCATAAGCACGATGTTTATAAATTAACTGTATCGGTATTACAGTATCTTCCTTTATTGGCTGCAATACACCGTTTCATCTCCACCACGGGAAAGACAGCCTTCACATCCTCCGGTCTGTAATACACCTTGTGGCTTATCTTGGTGTAAGCCAGCGTCCCGTTCTCCCGCATCGTCTGCAGGGTTCTCGGACTGATACCGAGCAACCTGCACACGTCATCGCTGTCAAGCCATTCCCTCTCTCCCAGATCCTCATGTTCCCTGCAGAGACGTTCCACCTTTCTCGCGAAATTCTCGAACTCCGAGAGTATCCTCTCGAAAGTCGCCTTGTCTATGACCACTACTTCCATATTCCTGTAATTTTAAGTTTGACATTGATTTTTCATGAAAAACGGAATTGCGGACAGATGGTACCGGAAAGGGATTCATGTGCCCGTAAACCGTTTCGGAAGCGAAGAAAATAAAAAAACGGGAACTGTCTGTAAACCGGACGGCACGTGTCACCGGCAGACATCACTTTTCACCGTCAGGTGATCATTCATGGTGTAGAAAACAGAAAATGACACCCTCATTTCTTTGAAGCAAAGGTAGCCGTTCCCCACCGGGGCGCAAGGCCGGGCCCTGCGGGTCGGCTGGGAAAAAATCATCCTCGCGCTCCGCGCTCCGGTATTTTTTCCTGCCGAGCCTTGACACCTTTCCAGTGGGAGAACGGCTGTAAGGCATACAAAGAAACAAGAGTGCCTGCACCGCAGGCCGGATGTCTAACAGATAAAAATCAAAGGATATGGCAACAAAAGCCGTGAAAGAATTCAACGGATGGTTCAACCGTTCATACGCGAGACTGAAAGAGAGTGTGTCCCTTTATGGAAAGATCAACGAGGACGCGTTCCACGATGCGTATCTGGCAGTCAGGAAGCAGGTGATGTTCTCAAACAACGGAATAGAGGACTTGGAATCCTACTTCTTCGGGTGTTATCGGAGAATCCTGCAATCGGGAACAAGGGAAGACAGCCGTTACGACAACCCCGGAGACGAGTATTTCTCAAGACTGGGTGAGGCGGACTGCACGGAAGAGACCGATGAGCGGGAAGAGATGTTTACCGGGTGCGACAGGCTGGTAAAGGACATACAGAAATTCCTCAGGCGGCACTTCTCCTACGAGGATTACAGGATATTCATGCTGCGGTTTTACGAGACCGGCAGCTCGTTCCGTACCATCGCCAGGCACATGGGCGAGAAAACATCGGTGGTGGCACGCAGGGCACAGGCCATGATGGAATCCGTCCGGTCGAACCGGAGATTCATTGCCCAAAGAAGACTGATTATGGCCGGCGAGGCGGCATGACAGAAAATAGATGTATCACTAAAAACATGATTGATTATGAAACTGACAGTTTATGACAAGAGCAATTCACATCCGGCACTGACCTACAAGGGAAAACGGATTATCACGGTATGTCGTGACGGTAGCATGTACCTGAGCAAGATATTGAGCAGGGAACTTAAACTGCACGCCGGAAACCGGCTGGGAATCGCCAGGGACGATGACAGGCCGAAAGACTGGTACATGTTCGTATCGGATGACGAAAACGGCTTCATGATATGGAATGACCCGCGTTGCGCCCGTTTCTCCAACAGCTTCATAGCCGGAATGATACTCGATGCCGCGAAGGTGGAGAAATGTGCCGGGTTTATGGTAGCGAGGGAGCCGGTGAATGTGGACGGAAAGTTCTGTTATAAGATAATACTCGACAACCCGATACCGAAAGGGACGAGAGTCACCGGTACGAGATAGGCACAAGGTCGTGAAAGGGAAAGCAGGGGCATCCGACAGCAGGAAGAGATTCCTACTGTCGGGTGTCCCTTTTCTCATGTGAACGGGACATCATAACGGCTTCAGGTTGATGCGGCTGCTGTAGATGGCGTTCAGCTCGTCACGGTACTGTTCCAGGTGAGCCGAGAGGATGTTGTCGATATAGCACGAGATGCTGACTGTAGGCGCGATCACGGAAAGCAGGGTGCGCACCCGTTCGTAGTTATCACTGCTGACATAGGTCTGCCGGCGTTCCCTCACAACGTTGTTGTCAAACAGATGTTCGGGATATTCCTGCAAGCCGTTCCTTTTCCGGCGTGTTTTCTCCCGGAGGACCGGGGGCGGTACTTCTTCACCTGTAGATATACCGGAATCTTCCACTTTGTCTGGTACGGCAGGAATCCCTGATTGGTTTTCCGTTTCCGATTCCTTGCCTTCTTCTTTTTGGGAGCCGGCAGCGTTGTTTCCATAAATTTTTTCCATGAAGCCGGCAGGAATGTCCTCCGTCATCATGCTGCGTATCTGCTCCTCGTCGATTTTAACCTCTTTTCTCTTTACCATAATTTCATATTTTAGATAGTTGGATAATTCTTTTCCGGCAGTCAGGCATTTTCATCACGTCGTGAATGCGAAAATACGGCCATTCCTATATGCGTATATCGCTAAACGGATATGTACACCCACTAAGTAAGTCGGTCACGTGCCCAATCACCCACGTGTTCCGTCCGGCATTAAGCCGGTCACGCATTCACACATGGGGGAGTTGACGCATTATTATGTTCCTATATGTTTCCGTTCACCCATTACCCGATGGTCGGATGTAATAATGCACCCCGTACCTGACGAACACATGGATAATTGTGCGACCGGACGCGTTCTGACATGCGGCAAAATAACGATAAAATTTCCAGATTGGCACTATTATGGCGGCCTGCTGACGGTCTGTGACACCGTATGTCATCCTGTTACACCGCTCAAGTGTCCCGGTAGTTGCGATTTTGGATATTCAAGGAGTGATAAAGATGGCGGCGGAAGGGTTTTATTGGCGGGAAGCTGTTTATTCACCATATTTTGATTTTTCGGAAGAAAAATTCATGTTCAAGCGAACATAGCAAGTTGTGTTTTGGGGCGCCCGAAATTATTTCCGGCACCCCAAAACAACTTGCCGCTCGCCTGAAGGCTCGGGACGGGCTTCACTCCACAGTCGTTGCGCCTGAAAGCGGAAAATCCGGAACAAAAAACTGAAAAATGACCGCAGTAATATACAGTCTGCCTCTCAAAAAATGACCACAACTGAAAAGAAAATGAACTTTATTCGTGTTTTCAACCTACCGCAGCCCGTATTTTTTCATCTTCCGATACAATGTCGCGGGATTTATTTTCAGTAACCGCACCGCTTGTTCACGATGTCCGTTGCATATTTGCAGGGCTTTTATGATGGATTCTTTTTCTATTTTCTCGTCTTTCAATGGTAATATGACAGAGGCGATCTCCCCATTCGTGTGCTCCATTTGACCTCCTGTATTTAGCTCCGGAAGTTCCAATAAAGGATTTTCTGAAACCAGCACGGCACGCTTGACACGGTTTTGCAGTTCACGCACGTTGCCCGGCCACCGGTAGGCAAGCATCCTCTGTTTGGTCTCTTCGGTAAATCCTTGCGTAGCCCTTTTCAGTTCTTTCGAGAAACGTTCACGGAAAAACTCCGCCAACGGAATGATGTCTTCCGGGCATTCCTCCAGGGAAGGCTGCCGGATCTCAAACTCGTTCAGACGGTGGTAAAGGTCTTCCCTGAACCGTCCCTCCTTGATGGCCAGTTCCATATCTTCGTTTGTCGCGGAAATTACCCTGACATCCGAAATCCGTTCCCGGCCGCTTCCTATCGGAGTATATATATTTTCCTGCAATACCCGCAGGAGCATGGATTGGATTTCATGCGGCATCGTGCCTATCTCGTCAAGGAACAACGCGCCGCCTTTCGCCAGGTCGAAATATCCGGTCTTTGCCGTGTCCGCACCGGTGAACGCACCTTTCTCGTGCCCGAAGAACAACGAGGCGGCCAACTCGCGGGGCAATGCGCCGCAGTTTACGGCGACAAAAGGCTTGCCATACCGTTCGCTGTTGTCATGGATGGTCTGCGCCACCGACTCCTTGCCGGTCCCGTTGGCCCCGAGTATCATCACGGACATATCGGACGGGGCAACCAGCCTGGCAAACTTTTCCACTTTCAGTATCATGGGGCTTGTGCGGTGGAACAACTGCCGTTCCTGCTTTCTCACGGTGGCTACCGGATGGAACACATCTTCCGCCAGTTCCAGCAGGTAATCCCTGTGCACAGGTTTGGGCAGGTAGTCCCTGGCTCCCAGTTTGATGGTACGCACAACGTCCGGAACGGAAACGTATTCGGTCGTTATGATGAACGGGATGTCTTTCTTCTCCTTGCGCAGCCATTCCAAAAGGGAAATGCCGTCGCCTTCCGGCAACCGTACGTCCGACAATATAAGGTCGAACTGCATCCGGCGTATCAACGAGCGGGCTATCGGCTCACTCATGGCTGTAACCGCGTCATAACCGGCCCGGGAAAGCCAGTCTTTCTGTATTTGCGACAGTCCCACATTGTCTTCAACTATCAGTATCTTCCGTTTCATTATTCAGTCTTTTTATCTCGGCTTCCGCTATCTGGATAAGCGTGGCGGTGCTGTCTATTATCTGTCGGGTATATTCTTTTAACTCTTTATCGCTTGTTTTACTGTCTTTCAGCAAAGTACGGTAAGCCAGCAGGGGCTCTTCCATCCGCAGGAACTCCCACATCGGTTGCATCCTGTGGGTTATTTCACGCAACTTCTGACGGTTGCTGTTTTTTATGGCGGCATCAAGTTCTTCACGGTCTTTCTCTGATTGGGATATAAGGGAAAGCAATGCCTTGTGCTTGTCACTGACCTCGGAAAGGATCAAGCTGAAATCAACCTCCGGTTTATCCTCCCGCCTGTCTGTCTTTATTCTCGAAAGCAGGCCGAGTAGCTCCGAGGAAGAAAACGGTTTATAGATGTAGTCCGTAAAACCGGCATTGAGAAAAGCGTCCTTATCCCTGTCACCGCGTGCAGTCATGGCGATAATGGGAATGGTACGGGAATTTCCGATATTTGAATTGCGCAACAGGGTTAGTAAATCAAAGCCGTTGGTCCCCGGCATTTGAATATCGGAAAGCAACAAGTCATAATCCTTGCCCCGCATCGCCTTGACCACTTCCTTGGAAGTTTCACAGGTCGTACAATTTATCCCGTTACGCTCCAGCATTTCTTTTATCACATTCAACAGCATCGTATCGTCATCAATGACAAGCACGTTCCGAGGCAGATGTACCGGATGTGGTATTATCAAGTTCTCGCTCTCTACCATTTCATCCGTGGTTTTCAATGGAAGTGTAACGCGGAACGTACTACCCCGGTCAATGCCGCTCGTCACGTCTATTGTCCCGCCAAGCAGGTTGACAAGACCTTTTGTTATCGGCAGACCCAATCCGAAACCTTCCGTGTTCCTGACGGACCCCAACCGTTCAAACGGGCGGAAGATACGTGAAAGTGCATCTTCACTCATGCCTATGCCGGTATCCTTGATCTCCAATACTAATTCACCTTCATTATAACGGGCATTCAAACTGATAGTGCCGGTTTCCGTAAATTTAACGGCATTGCTGAGCAGGTTGTCCAGAATCTGCTCGATACGGTCCACGTCACCGCAAAGTTTGACATCGGTACCGGTAAAGTCGTGATTGAACAGAATGCCTTTGTTATTGACCACATGGGAGAAACCGAAGGCAATGCGTTCCAACAGGGCGTTCAGGTTGAACGGCACATCGTTGCGGGTTTCTTTTGCCTCGTTCAGGCGGTACACGTCCAGCAGGTTGTTAAGCAGATGTACAATATGTCGGCACACGATCCTGATGTTGTTCAGGTGCGTGTTTCTTCGTTTCTTTTCCCTAGTATCCACGGCAAGTTCCGCGCTACCGCTGATTACGTTTAGAGGGGCACGGATGTCATGGGAGATTGTCAGGATGATATTCTTCCGCATCTCTAACAGCGCGATGTTCTGCTCTATCGTTTCCTCCAGGTGTTTCTTGTTTTTTGCCTTGATCTTAATATCCCGTTGTATGACAAGGTACAAAATGACCAACAGGATAATTGAAAATACAATCAAGCCGGTAATGATAACGGTTGAACGCTCGTAGGATGCTTTCAGACGCGCCTCCTTGTTTCGGAAAGCAGTCCATGTCTGTTCATCCAGACTTGTAATCAGCATTCGCAGTTTACGGTTGAGTTCTTTGTTACATAACCGCAGGCTGTCTGTATAGGCATCTATGTCCCGTTGCTGTTCATTCATCAAGGAAATCAAGTTTTTATCCAACGAGGTTTGCCGGGTTGTGACAACGGGTATCTGTACGGTTTCCTTGCCTCCGAAGAATCCGGCGATGCCTTTCTTTTTACGGGTAACTGTCCGGGTAGTTGTTTGTTTCGTCACGGTTGGCTTCAGATTGAACAAGAGACTGTCTGTTCTTTTTTGTTTCCGTGAGGCTTCCATGATTTGGAACAGATGCTCTTCTTTGGCGGCTAACAATGTGCGGAGCGAATCAATCTGAGCGAGTCGTATGAAATCCTCGCATTGCACTCGTAAGATTTGCAGCATGGAATCGGTCTGCACACAACGTTTCCGGTAAGCCAAAGTGTCCTCATTATCCCATACCAAGACGGATTCGCCATAAGTCACCAATGCGGTAACATAGCGGTGGGCGGTGTTGATGTCATATTGGGTCTGGAAAATGGCGATTGATTCGTCTTCTATCTTCTGTACCCGGTTACGCTCATGGAGAACAATAGCGACCATGCTGCCGATGATCGCCATCAAAAGGAAATATCCAATGAATATCTTATGTTGCAACAGTATCTTCATTCATCTTTGAGTTTTTTACAATCCATATACTCATTTCATAAAGTACCCACATCGGCAGGGCGACCAGCGAAAGCGTGAACACGTCCGATGTCGGCGTAATAATCGCAGCAACCACAAGGATTATCACAATGGCGTGTTTGCGGTACTTGCGCATGAAATCAGCTGAAAGGAAACCCAGTTTGGCAAACAGCCACGAGAGGATAGATATCTCGAAGATAACACCCATCGCAAGGCACATCATAACGAGTGTTGAGATATACGAATCAAACGTGATGAGATTATCCACATCACCGTTCACCTGATAAGTTCCCAAGAAACGGAATGTCAGCGGAAAGATTAAAAAGTAGCTGACGAGTACCCCCAGAGAGAACATCGCATAGCCACCTCCGACCATTCGGATTACATATCGCCGTTCATTATCATAAAGCGCAGGAGATACAAATCGGAACAGTTGGTAAAGTATGTAAGGAGAGGTACACAACATACCGACACACAATGCCGTCTTCATGTGAATGATGAACTGCTGAGCAAACTCCGTGTTGATAAACCTGATTGAGAATGGAGGTATGCTGTTTCCTGTCCATAAAATTATTCGGTTGAGTAACCGATAAGTGATGAATTTTCCGTTTTTCGGAGCAAGTATAACATCAAACAGCTGCTCCTTGAAGAAGAATGCCGTAATAACGAACACAACGGTTACGGCGACGATCTTCATGACTGTCATCCACAGAACCTCCAAATGTTTCCTGAGGGATTGTATGCTCTTATCAGTTGCCATATACTTACTTCTTTTGTTCGGAGTCATTGATTTCGTCTATCTCTTTTTCGACATTGTTCACTTCGTCCTTGAAGGAACATACTCCTTTACAGATACTTTTTATCAGTTTGGTTATCTTCTATCCATCGAAAAAGCTGTAGAACAACCAATGCAAACCATACTTCTTGCACATCTATCCCACTAATAATTAACATAGTGGTGTCATAGATTTTTATTTAGTGTCGGCTAAATAAATATTTCGCCACACATAGAGGCTAACAGATATAGCCTCTTATGATGACGAAGTTCGGTTAGAGTAAAATAAAGTCTCTTTAAAGACCCCATCACGTTCTTGGCAAAATAGCACATGCCCATCCTGCATCGTACTGTGTCTGGTAATTGGGGGCTTATGATATTGTCGCTAAAAATTATTTATTAGGAGTTTCCCATTTCTTCGTATCGCTGCATTGAATTATGATTTGCTCACTGCCGCAAGTCATTCTGAATTCTCCTTTTTCGAGTATCCATTTTCCGTCGTAACCTACAAAGGCGAGGTCGCTGCCTTTCAATTTCAGATTGACTGTCCGGGTCTCGCCCGGTTGCAACGAGACTTTTTCGAATCCGCGCAAACGGATGTTGTCAGGCGTAAGACTGGCCACCAAGTCACTGGAGCAGAGAAGCACGCTTTCTTTTCCTGCCATCTTGCCTGTGTTGGTCACATCAATACTGAAAACAAGTTCATCATCAGCGGTGAAAGAAGAACGGTTCACACGGAAGTTGCTGTAACGGTAAGTAGTATAGCTCAGTCCGGCACCGAATGGCCATTGTACATCCATTACAGCATCGTAGTTGTAATTTCCGTCCATTTGGCCTATGTTTTCACAAGGCTTGTAGTCATAAGTAGCTAGTGAGTTAATCAAACGAGGATAAGTGAACGGCAATTTACCGCTGAAATTCGCATCACCTGCCAGTAGGTTTGCAAGTGCGTCAGCCCCATAGTTGCCAGGCAACATGATATGTACCACAGCTTTTGCTAGCGGAACAATTTCATTGATAATACGCGGACGACCTTCGTTCAGCACCATGACAATCGGTTTCCCTGTTTTAGCCAAAGCTTTTATCAATTTTTTTTGGTTACCTGAAAGATTTAAATCAGTCAGATTACCCGGTGTCTCACAATAAGAGTTCTCTCCGATGCAGGCGATGATAATGTCCGCTTTACTAGCTGCTTGTACTGCCTTCTCTATTTCCGGTTGGTTCTCCTGCCACCACAGAGAGCCTTTCCCGGTGACATAGGTAACGCCTGGTTCATAAATAATATGATTTCTGCCATATTTATTGCATAAGGCTTCGTAAATGGTATGATAAGCTTCTGCACATTCATCGGCCTTGTCACCTTGCCAGGAATATGACCATCCTCCATTTAGTGAACGCATGGAATGGGCATTGGGTCCGGTTAGTAAAATTGTTTTTCCTTGAGCTAAGGGAAGTACATTTTCTTCATTCTTCAATAGTACCAATGACTCTTCGGCTGCCTTTTGTGCTACTTGGGCAAATTCACTGCTGCCAAACTTATTGTATTCTTCAATATTCCAATAAGGATTTTCAAACAACCCCAAACGGTACTTTAAGCGGAGCACACGGCGCACAGCATCATCAATACGACTCATCGATACCTCACCTTCTTCCACTAGTTCTTTCAGCCACGTACAGAAACTCACCTCATAAGGAACCATGGACATATCAATACCCGCGTTGATGGCAATCTTGATGGCTTCTTTCTTGGTGGCGGCAATGTGATCGCGGGTACAAAGATTGTTAATATCGGCCCAGTCTGTTACAATCATGCCATCCCAGTTCAAATCCTCTTTTAACCATCCAGTGAGCAGTTCCTTATTGGCGTGAAAAGGCATTCCGTTGTTCACACCCGAATTGACCATGAGAGTTAGCGCACCGTTGCGGATACACTCCAAAAAAGGAGCGAAATGTTTTTCGCGCAAATCAATTTCCGAAATGGAAGAGGGAGTACGGTCTTTGCCCGAAACAGGTACGCCATACCCCATAAAATGTTTCAAACTGGTTGCCACATGGTACTTGTCTATTCGATTCGGATTTTCTCCTTGGAATCCTTTTACTGCTTCGACGGCCATTTGGGCATTGACGTAACTGTCCTCACCATAGCTTTCCCACATACGCGGCCAGCGCGGATCGCGTCCCAGGTCCATAACAGGAGCATATGTCCAAGGGATACAACAGGCTTTTGTCTCGTAGGCAGATATTTCGCACGAACGGCGTACCAGTTCGCGGTTGAAGGTGGCCGCCATGTTAATTCCTTGTGGAAAGAGGGTACCGTCAAGGGTATAGGTTGTACCATGAATTTGGTCTACACCATAGATACAAGGGATACCAATCTCTTGTAATGACTTTTCTTGGATTTGGCGAATAGTTTCCGCCCACTTTTCTTTGGTCTGTGCCACACTGAGGGGAACATTCAGGATGGAACCTACTTTGTATTTCCCGATGACGGTATCGAGCAAGGCTTCGCTCAACTTAAAGTCATTCGGGCTGTTGAAATCGGTTATTACATCGATGGTAATTTCACACATCTGTCCTACTTTCTCTTCCAGGGTCATCTTTTTCAGAAGAGATTCCACTTTCTTTTCTATCCGGGCATCCGAAGGAATGGCCGGTTGCACTTGGGCACATACGTTTGT
Organism: uncultured Bacteroides sp.; assembly: GCA_905197435.1. GTDB lineage: Bacteria > Bacteroidota > Bacteroidia > Bacteroidales > Bacteroidaceae > Bacteroides. The sequence continues at coordinate 24,459 of CAJJYX010000003.1, read as the reverse complement.
TGCCATACTGAGAGATAATACTGTTGCTACTAATATATTTTTCATGCTGGTTTAATTTATTTGTTTACCAATGATCTGTTCTGAATGGAATGACGGGCATACCGCGATGATTCTTTAAATTGCCGGGTTGGAAGTTATGAAAGCAATAACGCACAGCCACCGGATGTTTCACTTTATCCGAATGTACCCGGATGGTTTTCTTTTCAGGGACGAGAACGGCTACGGCCGGATAAAACACTTTATCTGCTCCGGCTATCTCGAAACCTTTTATATCTTTCCACGGACTCAGTCCTTCATCTGCATGGTGAAAAGTCAGTTCTACTGTGTCACTTTGTATACTCATGTTCCAATAAGAAGGATATTCGCAGGCTATGCTTCCATACTGATAGGTCTTGTTCAGTGCAAGATAAGCCAATCGTTTGCCCACTTCTTCTTTTTGGCAGGGATGAATTTGCGACTTTTCGTAGGCATAAACCAAATCGTTAGTACATACCATACCGCTATTGGGAATGAGAGAAGATGCTTGGAACTGTGCTTCGCGTAATAATGCTCCGCTGATTCCTTCACCATAATCATATGGAGCAATTTCTACCAAATAAAAAGGAAGTTCTCCCTTTCCCCACTCTTTGCGCCAAAGCTCAGCCATGATTCGCAGACGTTCGACATATGTTTTCTCTTTACCTACGTTCGATTCTCCTTGATACCAAAGAAATCCACGAATGGTATAGCGTTGAAGGGGCTTTAGCATGCCGTTATACATAACTGTCGGTGTGTAGTAATCCCATTCTTTCCCTTTTTCTGGCTTCTTGATTTCCTTTTTTAAGTCAACATCCCGAAAACCTTCCACTACCTCACGAGGCAGCCAGCCTTCTACACGCGAGCCACCCCAAGCGCACGAGATAATGCCTACTGGTACACGAAGCACCCGGTGCAACATCCTGGCAAAGTTGAAAGCGGTTGCACTGAAATAAGGTGCGTTGAAAGGATTGCTTTCTTTCCAACTACCCGCTACATGTTCTTGGGGAGTCAATGCACCGGTCTTGGGAATGGTAGCCATACGAATAGCGTTCCATTCGCCAGAGGTGGCTATCGTTTCGTTAGCATGCTCTATCGGACAATTCCAGAAACCGTTCAGCGGCATTTCCATATTCGATTGTCCAGAGCAGAACCAAACTTCACCAATTAGTATGTTTTGGATGCGAGTTATTTCTCCATCTGAAAACTCGATGCTGTGCGGAGTGAAATCGGCGGCAGGAGTCTGTATGCTCACCTGCCATTTTCCCTCGGCATCGGAGCGGGCGGTTATCGTCCGATTGTTCCATGAAGGCGTTACGCTGACCGTAGTGTTCGGGGTTGCCTTGCCCCACAGGTTTACTTCTGTCTGTTGTTGCAATACCGCATGGTCGCTCAGAATTTCGGGCAACACCACTTTGGCCGACAAGCGTCCCCCGACGAGGGACAGCAAACAAAGCGCTATGATTATTCTTTTCATATTCTTTCGATGTTTAAAATCGTTCTCAAAAATAACGAACGATCGGCGGTTTTCAAACAAATCTTTCTATTATTTCCATACACATGCGTCCGTTGTGATAAGGACATTTCCAGAATCCCGCTTTGTCTTCATTGCGGTTCACGCTGCCGTCGGCCCGGAGGCTCCAGTACCATTCGCCATTCTCACGGTCTATCAAGTGGCGTTTGACGAACTCCCAACACTGCACGGCACGAGACAAAGACAACCTGTCGTCAAAATGCTGGTATAAATTGATATAGCCCACAATGGCCTCTGCCTGCACCCACCAATGGCGGTCGGCGTCTATCGAAGCCGTGTCCACATGCTGCTCGTATAGCATGCCTGCACCGGTCAGGGAACCTTCGGTTGCCGCTTCGGCAATGTCAACGACGCGAGGCTCTACTTCGTCCAACAGTGCTTTGTCACCCAGCACCAGGGCGGCTTCGTGAAGAAGCCAGGACGCTTCAATGTCGTGTCCGTAGGAGATGATGCGGTATGGGCTCTCCCAGTCGTCATTGAAGAAGAGTTGCAGATGCGATGTCTCCGTGTCCAGTATGCGGTCGATGAACAAGCGGACGAGGTTGTGCAGCTGACGCTTCAGGTAATCGTCCTTCCATACCCTGAACAGATTGGTGTACGGCTCCAGGATGTGCAGATGGGTATTCATGGTCTTTCGCTCGTTGGCATCCTTGTCGCTGAGGCGCATGTCGGCCATTTCTTCCCATTCGCGGGTCAGCGCTTCGCAATATCCGTTTTTCTTTCGGTCGAAGCTGTGCGCCTCGATGTCGTGAAACAGACGGATGGCATATTCCAATGCTTCGCTGTCGCCCGTGGCACGATGGTATTCGCTGAGCCCGTAGATGGCAAACCCGATGGCATAGATTTGCTTCTTGGTGTCTAGCGGACGGCCTTCGGCACTGATGCTCCAATAGATTCCTCCAAACTCCTTGTCGTAGAACCGGTCGATGATTTCGCGTTTGGCACGGGTGGCGGTTTCCAGGTATTCTGGCTTGTGCAACAGACGATAGGCCGAAGAGAAAGTCCAAAGAATACGTGCGTTCAGGATGGCTCCTTTCTCGGCTTCGGGCATCAATACCTCCTGTCCATTGATGCGACCATAGAATCCGCCATGTTGTACGTCTGTCATTTTATCCATCCAATAGGGAAGGATGTTGGTGGTAAGTATTTCCTCCACCTCTTTCTTGAGTTGAAATATCGTTGTTTCCATTCTCTTTTTCATAATCAAATATTAATTTCTTCTTCGTTCTTCCAGCTCTTCCGTGATTTCCTTCATTTTCTTCTCGGACAGCGGATAGAGACTGATGAACGTGACACTCAGCACGGTTCCCACGGCAGGCAGGAAACTCAGAAACATTTTAATGCCTTGAATGGCCTGCTCGTTTTGCACGGCATTGGCCCGGAAACCGAAATAGGCAAGCAACCAGCCTGTAACGGCACTCCCGATGGCCCAACCGAACTTCTGGCTCATGGACGATGACGAAAAGATAAGACCCGTGGCGCGGTTGCCTGTCTTCAGTTCCGAGTAGTCCGCACAATCGGCATACATGCTCCAAAGCAACGGGAAAATGCTGCCTGCACAGATGCTGATAAGTACCTGGAAGGTGAATATCAATGCGATGTCGTCGCGGTCGAACCAGTAGAACACGATGCTGAGCAGCGTGGCCCATATCATGGCCCACATATAGGTCTTCTTCTTTCCGATGCGGTTGCTCACGGGAGCGGCAAGCATCACGCCGATGATATTGGCGGCTTGCCCGACGGCCAGATAAAGCCCGCTCAGCACAAAGGACAGTCCGAACAGGGAAACCGTTTCATGGTTCTCTTCGACGATGAAATATTTGAAATAGTACACCGTGGCACCGTCGCGGATGGAGTTGAACACCAGGGCGGCAATGCCCGCGCCCAGCAATATCCACCAAGGGCGGTTGTGAAACAAATCCCTTAAGTCTTCTTTTAACGGGTTTTGCACCTCCTTTATCGGTTTCACCCGTTCGCGGGTCAGGGCGAAACAGCCATAAAACAAAGCGGCGCACGCCACGGCTATCACCACCACCGCCATCATCCAGCCGTATTGTTCGCTATGCCCCCGGCTGAACGCATTCACCATGGGCATGAAGAGCAACAGGGCGATGAAGCTGCCCAGGTAGGCGAACAGCATGCGATAGACGGCCAGCAGGTTGCGGTCGTGCGGCTCGGCACTGATGACTCCCAGCAGGGAGGCATAGGGCACATTGATGGCAGAATAGACCATCATCATCAGTGAGTAAGTGGCATAGGCATAGATGATTTTGGCGGTCAGGCTCCATTGCGGAGTGGTAAACGTAAGGATGCCGATGAGCGCGAACGGCACGGCAAGAAACAGCAGGTAGGGACGAAACTTGCCCCAGCGCGAATGGGTGCGGTCTGCCAGGATGCCGACTACGGGATCGAAGGCGGAATCCCATACTCGGGTGACCAGGAACATGGTGCCTACCGCGGCGGCAGGCATTCCGAACACGTCGGTATAAAATATCATGAGATAGGAACCGAAGAGCTTCCAGAACATGGACGAGGCCATGTCTCCCAGTCCGTAACCTATCTTTTCTTTGAGCATTATCATGGTGATTCGATTTTTATGGATGATTATCGGTGTCGATAGTGCTTCTTCCGAAGAAAAAGCTCTATCGACTGAGTAAACAGTGCTTATTCTGAAGAAAAAGTGCTGTCGATTGGTGTCAACAGTGCTTTTTCCAAAGAAAAAGCACTATCGACGATTGTCAGCGGTGCTTGTCGGGCGTTTGTTATTCCCGCATCAGCCGAAGGTTCTTTTCTATCTGTTTTTTCAAGGTCTCTACCGAAGCCGATGAACAGAATCCGTCTTGGGGCGTGTTCATGCAATAGTCCACCAGCCGATCGACGGTAGAAGTCGCCACATGCATTCGGGTATCGCTGGAAGCATAATAGATGAACACTTTTCCATCCTCGTCTGCAATCCATCCGTTGGTGAACAGCACATTGGATACATCGCCCACGCGTTCCTCGCCTTCGGGTACCATGAAAGCGCCTGCGGGCGAGGCTATCACACGGGTGGGGTCGTCCAAAGCGGTCATGTACATATACAACACATAGCGCAAACCTGCGGCGCAACTGCGCACGCCGTGCGCCAGATGCAGCCAGCCTTGGGGAGTCTTGATGGGATGGGGACCTTCGCCGTTCTTCACTTCCTTGATGGTGTGGTAATAGCGTTGGTCGATGATGGTTTCCTCGGTTACTTCCGCTTGGGTCATGTCGTCCACCAACGCCCAGCCGATTCCGCCTCCGCTTCCCGCATCGATGAATCCGTCTTGCGGGCGGGTATATAGTGCGTACTTGCCGTTCACAAATTCGGGATGCAGCACCACGTTGCGCTGTTGGCTGCGCGTCTTCAGGTCGGGCAGGCGCTCCCAATTCTTCAAGTCCTTGGTACGGGCGATGGCGGCGGTGGCGGATGACAAGTCGCCTGCCGGAGCGGACGGATCGTGGCGTTCGGCACAGAAAATGCCGTATATCCAGCCGTCTTCGTGCGCCGTGAGACGCATATCGTAAATGTTGGTGGCAGGAATCACATCTTCGGGCATCGTGACGGGATAGTCCCAGAAGCGGAAGTTGTCAATACCGTTGGGGCTTTCGGCCACGGCGAAGAAAGACTTGCGGTCGGCTCCTTCCACGCGTACCACCAACACATACTTTCCGTTCCACTTGATGGCGCCCGAATTCAGGGTAGCATTCATTCCGATGCGTTCCATCAGGTAGGGGTTGGTCTTCTCGTCCAAATCATAACGCCAAAACACGGGCGTGTGTGCGGCGGTCAGTATCGGATGCTTATAACGGGTGATAATGCCGTTTTCTTTTTCCTGCGGTTCATTACGACGTGAGAGCAACACTTCGTGCTCATCGAACAATTGTTTTACTTTATCTTCAAAATTCATATCTTCTCGTTTATTTAAAGGGTTGTTATTTCTTTGTTTTCATATCACGGACGAACAGCGTGCGCGGGTCGGCATGGAACTTCACGAAGTCATTGGCCGAAGCTTGTCCGGGGTAAGGGGCATAGTAATGGTTGGGGCGTTCGCGTGCGTTGCGCCACACCAATACGTAGCTTATGGGATACTTGCTAATGACCGGCATCAGCGTTTCCGTCCACCAGGTAGAGTCGGGCACGGCTTCGTATCCCGTTTCGGTAACGGCGGTCGGCTTATCGTGCGATTGTCCTACTTCCGTCAGTATGGTCAGCGCCTTTTCCATATTGTTCAGATATTCCCGGCGGTCGAACTGGTACGTGTCGAAACCTATCAGGTCGATGATGTCGTCTCCGGGATAGCGTTCCAGATATTCGGCGGTATTGTTCGGTTCCGTGCCCGGCGAATAGGCATAAAGCAAATGCTTCACACCTTTCTGCTGCATGAATTCATAAGTCATGCGCCACAAGGCTTTGTATTCGGTGGCGCTGCACAGGGCCTGTCCCCACCAGAACCAGCTTCCCGTATGTTCGTGCCACGGGCGGAACAGAACGGGCACTTTCCGTCCGTCGCTTGTGGTGAGCGAGTTCATGAAATCGGCTATTGTGCCCATCCAGCCCATGAACTTATCATGTTGCGCTCCTCCCGGCAGCACCGAGGCCACAACGGTAGAGTCGCTTACATCCCAAGCGTCTTTCCCTGTAACAGGATTGTCCGTATGCCAGCTGAGCGACACCATGCCGCCGCGTTCATACTGCGCGATGATTTCGCGGCGAAGGCGTTCTATGGGAACATTGTCCAGGTTCTTGTCGCCGCCCAGTTCAATGCGTCCCAAGTCAAAGGACATCATGGCGGGGTAATCTCCGCATACGCTTTTCACATCGCTGCGGTTCTCGTCGCCCCAGCCGATGCCATATACAGGATCGTCGTGATGACCAAACAGGAAATGGTTCTGCCGAGAGACTTCTTTCAGTTCCGTAAGCATCTGCTCAGCTTCGGGAGTACGCCCCGAGGACGTGTGTGGGCTAGTGCAGGCAAGCATTCCGCCTGCCAGCACCACGATTGTTATCATCATTCTTATATCTTTTATCATGGCTTATTGTTTTTTCTCGATTCGGATATTGGCAAAACTATGATCTGTGTTCCAGTCCGAGTTGGGCTGCATAATCCAGAAGAGATTGTTCCATCCGGCGTTGATTCCATTGGTAGCCACTTCCGACAGCTCCAACCGAACGGTACACCAGTTGCCATAAGTATTAAAACTTCCGTTGGCAGAGGGATTCCAGGCATATTGCCCTCCGTTCAGCTGAATGAGATAACCGACAGAAGCGGAATCGTAGAACGGATTGCCGTTGGCGGAGTTTACTTCGAACTTGAACCAATAGTCCGAAGGATTGGCGGCGGCTTCGGCCGGGATGTCACATCCTCCGCACAACAGGCTGTTCCAACTCCATGCGGCATACGATCCTTTGACGCGGAAATAAGAACCGTTCAAAGAAGCGGGTTCGTTGGAACCGTTTCCGGTAGTAATCAGTTCGGTTCCCGCCCAGAAGCCGTAGACGTCGGGAGTGTCCAGGTTCCAAAGAATACCGGTTGTATTGCGATAAGGAACACTGACTGTCTTTGTTCCGCTTGCACTTTCCCAAGAGAAAACAATCGTAGAGTTATCCGAAGTATTTTCGGGTATGACAATGGACATATATTGTTCGGTCAATGAATCTACTTCCAAGGCCACTCCGTTCATCGTGATGGTGGAGGATTCCTCACCGCCCCCGAATCCATAGAGGTCGAAATAAGCACCGTTTACTTTGATGGAACTGCCCGGCAGGGCAAACTCATTATACAATCCCGAGATACTGACTTCGGGAATCTGGACCGTAAAGTCCACCGAGGTGTTTCCCAATTCCGTTTCATAGTAAAGCTTGTTGTTCACTTCACCGGGGATGGTGCGGGGTATCGGAAAATAGACGGCATGGGTGGTGGCATAGACTTCGCTCAGCGCCACCTCTACATCATTCAGCATCACCTTCTTTGCGTGGCTTAGATTCTCGCCGGTCAGTTTAATCATGTCTTCAAAGGCTGCTCCGGTGAGTGGAGCAGTCATTTCCGTATCGTCGGCACGATAAATGGCGGAGATGGATGGAACACCGTTTGAAGTCATTCCGTCATCGTATCCATCATTATAAGTCACTATATCCTGGCAAGAAACCAGCATTGCTGTGGCAGCGGCAAACATCAGCCCGCAGACAGCTATATTCAGTCTTTTCATATTCTGTTTGTTTTTTGATTGTACGACAATTCTTTTTCTATGTGCTTAGCTCCAACCCGGGTTGTTGCTGTCAATGGCATCGTTGGTCGAAATCTCGGCCGACGGGATGGGGAAAAGCAAGTGCTTGGTTTCACGGTGTTTGTTTACCGATGCTTCATCGTAGTTGGTTTTCGTACCGTCTTCGTTGGTTCCGCCAATGGAGTTCATGACATCCAGATACAGTCCCCAGCGAATCAAGTCCCAGCGGCGGTCGCCTTCCAATGCCAGTTCCTTGGCACGTTCTTCAAAGATAGCCGAACGTAAAGCGACTTTCGAATCAATGGCACCATTGCCCGAAGTGACAGCCGGATTGGCATTTGAACGGGCGCGGATGGCATTCAGGGCTTTGATGGCTTCGCTATCGACACCGCTGCCCAACTCGCACATAGCTTCGGCATAAATCAGCACGATATCGGCATAGCGCAGGAACGGCCAGTAGGCATCCGAACGCTCTACGGTAGGGTCGGTTACATCGGAATACTTGGTGCTGTAAGCCAATGTGGAGCTGCTTACATTGAAGGTGTATTGCACACCGTCGTTGTAGGGAGCCACAGGGTCTGCCACCTTGTTTCCGTTTTCATCATAACCGGTTGCCATGAGTTTGTATTCAGGCGTATTGGGATAATAGAAACCGTAATTGTCGCTGGCTTGATAGGAATAGCGGAAACGGTGTTTCACACCTTTGGTGATACGATAATCCTTGCTGTCGAACAGTGTGTACCAATGATAACGGTTGCCGATCCATTGGCCTTGCTGAATCAGACCTTGGGCATTTTCCGTTCCACTGAACCAACGGTGAATGGTATTGCCATACTCTTCGTCGTTGTTCAAGGTTTGCAGCATGAACATGTGCTCTGTCTTGTTATAGTTGCTGCGTTTCCACAGTTCATCATAAGGAAGCAAGTCATAGCTGCCGTACTTTCCGTCCATCACGTCCTTGGCATATTGTGCGGCTTTGGTGTAACAGTCTTTGGTGTCGAAACTTTCATATCCGGCGACTTGTGTCTTTTTGAAAGTCTTGCTCGTGGGGAGAACCAGCACTTTCTCACCGTTGTTGAACTCATAGCTGGCACCGGTCTTTACTATCATTTCTTCGCCGGCGGTCATGGAACCGGAAGCCATCGTGGCATACACCTTGGCCAGGAGACCGGCTGCGGCACCCTGTGCTACATGCCCTTCCTGGAAATCGGCATCCGTATTCTTGTACATCACAGGAATGGCTTCTTCAAGCAAGCGGATGATTTCGGCATATACCTCTGCAATAGGACGGCGGGGCTGTTCATAAGAAGCGCCTTCGCTGATAGCCACATCGAACATCGGGATGTCGCCGTATGCCTTGGTGAGCATGAAGTAGGCAAAAGCCTTGTTGAATTTCAGTTCTCCGATGGCGTTGGCTTTGACCTTTTCATCGGCTCCTGTAATTTGGTTCACATAGTTTAAAGCTACATTGGCCCGGTTGATTAAGCTGTAGCAACCTTTCCAAACGGCATCGGCCACTTCGTCTCCCTGAAAGTTTCCGGCTCCCAGGTTGCTGAACGCCCAGTCGGGGCCGCTTGTATAATCACAGTCCATTTCGAGGACACGGGGGAAGTTCTGCCAACGGAACATATCATTGGCCCATTTACTATATACACCTGTCACCCAAAGGTTCACGGCTGCATTGTCATTGCCTACCTGGTCGGGACCTACGAAAGCGTACGGATCTTCGGCCAAAAAATCGTCGCAAGATGTAAAACCACCCATTAAGGCAGCAGAAAGAGCGACACTAAGAAATATATGGTTGAATTTCATTGTTCTTTTTCTTTTAAGTTATTGTTTGCATTTGATGTCTCACAATCAAAAAGTGACCTTCATTCCGATGGAATAAGTCCGGCTGCTCGGATAAGAATAGATATCCACTCCACGACGGGAAGCATCGGAACCGAAGGCGTTTACTTCGGGGTCGAACCAGCTATAGTCCGTAATGGTAAACAAGTTGGTGGCACTGGCATAAAAGTTCAAGTTCTTGATACCCTTGAAAGGATTGGCCCAGTTATAACCAATGTTCAGGTTCTTCAACTTCAGGTAAGAGCCGTCTTCCACATACCGGTCGCTGATAAGCATATTGCGTTCGTAGCTTGATACGGCTTTCGGCCATTGGGCGATTGCGGTTGTCTCAGGAGTCCAACGGGTGTCGTAAGCGGCTTGCGGAATGTTGGCTACATTGCCCATTTTCACATCCATCAAGTTACCGTTGAAAATGTCGTTGCCCTGGCTACCTTGGAAGAAGAAGCTCAATGTGAAGTTCTTCCAGGAGAAGTTGTTGGTGATGCCATATACAAAGTCCGGATTCGTGTCGCCGATGATAACACGGTCGGCATTGGTGATGGCAGGATTATCATCGAAATTGCGATACTTTATCTCGCCTATCATTTTCTGTCCTTTGGCGCGAACGGCGGGATCGGGGTCGGCCATCACTTCAGCCAGATTGTCATAAAAGCCGTCTTCTACATAGCCGAATATGGTACCGATGGGGCAACCGTTGCGTTGTAAGAACACCTCGTCGGCCTTATACCACAAGCGGGTAGCGAACTGGTCGGCTTCCAAACCGCCGATCTGGTTCTTGTTGAAAGAGATGTTGGCATCAATGTTCCACTTCAACGGTGTGTTTTGCAACAGGTAGAATTTACCTGAGATTTCCAGACCTTCATTGGTTACATAGCCACTGTTTACCATCATGTTGGCAAAACCCGTACTCAAAGGTATCTTCACTTCTTGCAACAGGTCGCGGGTTTTCTTGTGGTAATAATCCACCGTCAGATTGATGCGTCCGTTCAGGAAACCCATATCGAGACCTACATTGTATTGTGCGGTCGTTTCCCAACGCAAGTCATCGGCTACCGGGCCGCGCCAATCCACTTGGGCAAAACCGCTGTTGATGCCACCGGCAAACGGATAGTTGGCAACGCTCAGCATAGGCAGGGTACGATAGCTGCCGATACCTTGATTACCCGTTTCACCATAGCTGGCACGGAACTTTAAATTGCTGAAGAGGTTCAAATTCTTGATAAACTTCTCCTCGCTCATGCGCCATGCAAAGGCACCTGAAAGGAAACCGGCCCATTTGTTAGCATCGGTAAACTTACTGGAACCGTCGGTACGGTAGGAGGCGGTAAAGATATACTTGTCCAGCAAAGTGTAATTGATACGGCCGAGGAAAGAAGCCAATGCCGCATCACCACGGTCGCTTTGCAGTTTGCCGGGTTTGGTACCGAGGCTCATGTCATAGTCTTGTGTCAAGTCATTGGGAAATCCGGTGGCACTCATTGACTTACTGCCCCAATTGGTCTTTTCTGCGGTGAAACCTGCTACGGCATTGATGCCATGCACTCCGAAAGTCTTGTCAAAAGTAAACAATGATTCGGTCGTGATTCCCATGTACCAATTGTCCGACTGGCCCGCTTTACCATTGATACCGTTCTGTCCCGATCCTTCTTGGGTTTGCTGACCGAAGTAAGTACCGCGATTGTTGTTGGTATAACTGATACCTAAATTCTGACGGAATTTCAAGAACGGGAACAACTTGACTTCTGCATACGATGACGTGAATACATTGATAGCCTTCAGGTGGTCCTTTGTATCATTGATGTAAGCGTATGGATTGGATGCCAGCCAGCTCAATTCATCATTGGTTGTCTGGTCCATGTGTGTCGGATCGTAATTGGGCGGGAAAATCAATGACGAACGAATTACACCATAGTCATTGGAGTTTGTTTTGCTGAAATCGGTTTCGGTGTGGGTAAAGTTTATGTTCATTCCCATTTCCAGCCATTTGTACATTTTGCGACCGATGTTGGCACGCAGCGCATAACGGGTAAAACCGGATTCTTTGATAATACCGTCCTGATTCAGGAAGTTACCGGAGAAAGCATGCCATCCTTTTTCCGAACCGCCGCTTACACTCAAGTTGTATTCTTGCGAAAAGCCGTTCTGATAAATCAGGTCTTGCCAGTCGGCTCCTCCCACCCAAGTCTGGTTGCCGTATTCATCGGTATAATAACCCGGATTACGGTAATCTTCAGGAGAAGGCAGGTATTTGCCGTTTTCATAATCCAGTGTCCCGTCGGGCAATGAAGGATAGCTCCACATTCCGGGATAAGACAGTTGGGCATAAGGCTTGCCATCGTATTGGTAGCTGTTCAGGTCTTGTTCGTTTATATAGCTGGCGTAAGTCGCAGCATCAAGCACCTTCACTTTGTTGGCTATGCGTGAAAAAGAAAAATTACTTGAAAATTCCACTTGCTCATAACCTGCCTCACCCCGTTTGGTTGTGATAATCACCACACCATTGGCACCACGTGAACCATAGATGGCTGTGGCGGAAGCATCCTTCAACACTTCAATGCTTTGAATGTCGTGTGGATTGATGAACGACAAAGGGTTTGAAGTATTATTGCTGTTCTGATTGGCATCGCTGGCTGGAGTGGAACCGGCGTCAAAAGGAACTCCGTCCACAATAAACAAAGGCTGCGAACTGGTAGAGAACGAGTTGGTTCCGCGTACCTGAATGCTTACCCCACCACCGGGAGCACCATCGGCGGCATTGATCTGTACACCAGCTACCTTACCGGCCAAGCCTTGGCTTAAATCAGTCGGATTTCCTTTCATCAGGTCATCGCTCTTGATCTGAGATACCGCACCGGATAAATCTCTCTTCTTCATCGTACCATATCCCACCACTACCACTTCATCCAATACTTCCGTGTCATCTTTGAGCGTAACCGTAAGTTGGGTTTCGTTTCCTTTTAAAGCTACCTCTTGCGATTGATATCCGATAAAACTGACGGTCAGTACGGCTTTTGCAGGCACTTCCAAGGTGAACTTACCGTCAATGTCGGTGATGGTTCCGTTGGTTGTCCCTTTCTGTATTACATTGGCACCGATTACTGCTTCACCGTTTTGATCAACCACAGTACCGGCAATCTTCTTGTTTTGTTGTACAATCTCGATGGCATCTGCTGCAACGGCGTAAGCCTGCTGTACATTGCCCAATAAAAATGCGGCACAAGCACTGGTGACTAATATGCCTTTTTGAAGATTTCTTTTCATATTGTGTCTTTCTATAAAATTAAATGTTTCTTGTTTATAATCCCATTTGCGCCCACAGCCATTGGCTCCATTGTTCGTATTGCTCCTGGTACCAGTAGTGTCCGGTTTCCAGATAGGGGTGAAGTTCCTTGGGGGCGGTGATACTGTTGTAAGCGGCGTATGTGGAAGTAGGTGGGCACACATCGTCGTTGTATCCCCAACTGAACCAGCCGGGTACCGTAATCCGGCGGGCAAAGTTGACCATGTCATAGTAATCTGCCGTTTGGATTCGTTGCGGGGTAGGAGTCGGGAAATAGTAGAAATAATGCGGCCAGCCTCCGGCTACCTTCTGCAAGTGTGCCCGATGGTCGCACATGGCAGGATGAATGGCGGCATAGAACGTAACCCGTTTGTCTAATGCGGCTGTAACCATAGACAACGCACCGCCCTGGCTGGAACCGGTTACACCCAAGGCTTTGCCGTTGTATTGGGGAAGAGAGGTTATGAAATCGACCGCCCGCAGGGCACCCACAAATACACGCTTGTAATAACTGTAGTTACGATTGTCATCATTTTGATACTGATAATTGTAAAGTGCCCCGTATGCCAGCTCGTCATAGACAGACTGTTGCATGGTTACCGGAATGCCATGAATACCGATTTCCAAAGTAATGGCACCTTTGGCAGCTGTTTCCACATCGCCGTAGTAGGGACGCACTCCCGCACCGGGTACACGGAGCAGTGCCGGATACTTGCCGGAAGCTTTAGGCATGCAGAGAATACCGAAAGTACGCGAGCCTTGACGGATGTTTTGGAAACTGACCTGATAGACATTGACCGTTTCGGTGCAGCGTGACGGTAGCAGTTCCATGGTGGAAGACAAAGGTACCTGGCGGGCTTCTTTCAAAGTGCCTTCCCAAAAGTTGTCAAAGTCGCTTGGGTTTACGGCATGTGCCCGGATGGATTCCGGAGCGTATGCGGCGGTTGCCATGCCGTCGTATGTCTTGTTGCCAACGTATGCCTTCACTTTGCAACGAAGAAAACCGGGAGTGTTCATGCTGCTGCTGACAGTCAGCTTTCCATCCTTCAGTGATACTCCATCTTTCTTTTCTGTGGGATACCACTCAGGGCCTAGTTCATAGTCCACTTTCACATCGGGCAATACATTCTGCGCTTTGTACACCTGAATGGTGAAAGTACATTTCTCTTTCAGTCGGTATGTCCAGTCCGAAAGATCGGGCGAGACCACCACGCGGATTTCATTTCCGCGGATTTGTGCAAACATGGATGCGGTACACAGGTACAGCATGAAGCCGGCAATCCAAATTTTTCTGTTTCTGTTCATGGTATAAATAGTTAAAATGAATGTTGTTTCAGTTGTTGGTTGGCAGTACGGATAATGGCTATAGTGGTACTGTCGGACATAAATACCGAATTCAGGCCTTGCTGCTCTTGCGCCGGATCGCCCGTATAGTCATCTCCTCTTTGCCAATATAAGTGCTTGGGGGCAGCCAGTCCGCCCCATGCCCAGAAGTTGCATCCAGCCAGTCCGGCTGATTGCGCGGTCCTATCGGTTATCAGGCTGAATATGTATTGATAGTAGGTATCTCGTGCCTGTGTTGTAGCTGATTTGTCAAACCGGAACCCGTCCCTTGGATAACCGAATTCTTCCAAAACCAACGGTTTGCCATATTTTTGTGCTATTTCCAGATGCTCGTCTATGTATTGTTTCGATTGCAACTGCGCTGCCTCTGCCTTTTCCGACAAACTGTCTGCCGGCGCCCATCCCCAGTTGTAGGGCCAGATATGAATGTTCATATAGTCAATGTGCTTGTCGGCATGGATTCGCTCGAACAGGGCGAGGTCTTCCTCACAGCCATGTTTGCCCTCGCTACCTGTTGAGACCAGATGATTCCGGTCGAGCGATTTGATGAAACGACTAACCTCAGCCATCCAGATAGCGAAAGCCTCTTTGTTTTCTCCCGAGAACGCACGAGGTTCGTTGCCTATCTGCCATGACATGATTGTGGGGTCTTCCACATAACTTATGTTTGTATACCTATTGATTCGGGTAATGATATCCTTTACATAGTCGGCAAAAAGTGATTTTGCTTTCTTGTTGTTTGGAAATTCCTTAACATAATCCATGAATGCCGGCCATCCGTCTATGCTTGGGACAGGGGCTTTTCCTTTTCCGGCCCATTCCAGATATTGGCTATACCCGCCGCTCCATTCCCAGGAATTGTTCAGGTAGAGAACTGCCAGCATGTCTCTTTTTTTCATTTCAAAAAGAAGAAAGTCCAGCCCGGCAAGAATGGTATCGTTGTAAACACCCGGTGCTGTCTGGAGCGTAGGCTCTACTTTCGAGGTAATTCCACGGGCACCGTCGCTGCCTACCAGTATTCTTAAATTGTCTATACCTATACTCTTTAAGGAATCCAGTTCCTGAACCAAGCGTTCACGATTTCCTCCTTCACCTTCGGAAGCAAGAATGCCTCCATACCAAAAGTTGGCACCGATATATTTATAAGGTTTGCCATCACGGACAAACATTCCCTTTTCAACTTGTACAAAGGGAGATGCCTGCTGTTGCGTTTCTGTACAACACGCACCGCAGAGTACTGCGGAAAGACATAGGGTTACAAGGGTATTCTTCATGTTATTCATTAAATTTAAATTCGGTTCTTTTTGTGCTGGCAAATGTATGAGGAAAGATATAAATCGGCTTCTTCAATTGATTATCAGACTATCCGTATTGTGTATTTATCAATTTGGGAAGTGTTTTTACTCATTTGGGATAGTGTTTGCCTCTATTATCCCATTTGATTTTTATAACTTTGCAGCGTTAAACCTAATACTGATATGATGAAAAAGAACTTGCTCCTGATTTTGATGTGTTTTGTCTGTGGGCTTGTATATGCGCACGACGGATTAAACTTTAGAAATCTTGATGTGAAGTCCGGGATTTCGGATAATTATGTACGGTCTGTCCTGCGCGACCGGTATGGCTTCATGTGGTTTGCCACGCTCAACGGTCTGAACAGATACGATGGTTATCAGTTCAAGAAATACACAACGACCCAATTAGGGGCTTACAACAATGACATTGAATCTATCGCAGAAGATGCGGCAGGCAATATTTGGATAAAGGGTCCCGTCAGTTATTATATCTACGATCGGGAACAAGATAAATTGGAGAACAAGATACAGCCTATTTTAAATAAATATGGAATAACGGGAGAGGTGAGCTATCTTACTGTCGATAAGGATTACAATCTGTGGTGTACCGTGATGGATACGTTGTTCCATTATGATTTTACAAAGAATAAGTTGCATACCTTTCAACTGCCTGGAAAGGAAAAAATGCAACAGGTTGTTTGTCGGCGTTCGTGTGCCTATCTGCTCTTCTCGAATGGAGAAATAGCCCGCATCGATTCAAACTTTCAACAGATCCGTCCGGAAACACGAAGAACCCTCTCTTCCGGTTTGCAATATAACCTTTATATAGATACGGTGGACAGGCTTTGGTTTTACGCTTCGCATGCTTCGGGCTTGCAATGTTATGATACCAATCAAAAGCAATGGATAGATTACATCGGTGGGCAGGAATTGACAGATGCGTTGATAACTGCCGTAATGGATGACGGGGACGGCAATTTATGGATTGGAACGGATGACAAAGGAGTTTATATCAGTTACAATCAAGACAAGCAATTGGTGCGGATAAACAAGAAATCAGAGAATCCTTTTTCATTGGCCGACAATCATATCAATTGTTTTTTCAAAGACAATCAGAACACCATGTGGGTAGGAACGGGCAAACAGGGAGTATCTTTTGCCGCTTTGGATAAAATAGCCTTCAACACTTGTTTCTTGCCGGAACAGGAAGACGTGAAATGCTTGCAGGAAGACAAGGAAGGAAACCTGTGGATGGGGTTCGATGGAGAGGGGCTAATCCGACAGGATGCGGGCAAGGCCTCTTATACGCGCTTTAAAATGAAAAAACACTCCATCCCTTCCGATTTGATTATTTGTTCGTGTCTGGATGCCAAGGGCAGGCTTTGGTTCGGAACTTATGGAGGAGGAGCTTTTTATGAACAAGGAGGAACGTTCATTCCATTGCGTAATGCCGCTCCCGCTTCATTGAAATACATCCGACGCATAGCGGAAGATGCGAACGGAACCATTTGGTTCGGTACGTTTATGCAAGGATTGTATGCCATGGATGCCGATGGGAACTTTACCGCCTATACGATGGATTCTTCCATCCTCCAAACGAACAGTATCATGGATCTGGCTTATTCGGGAGGACGTAACCTGTATGTCGGAACCAGCAGCGGACTTTATTCTATGGATATCTATACGCGAAAGATGGTTTCCCTAACAGGGAATAAAGCTGGGACTCAGTCCTTGCCCGATTCTTATATCACCTGTCTGTTTTATGACAGTCGCGGATTGTTGTGGATTGGTACTCGTACCGGAATGACTGTTTTTGACGAGAAAAAGGATGGAATGATACACCTTTCTATAGAAGACGGGCTGTCGCACCAGTGCATTCGTGCCGTGACGGAAGACAAGTATAAGAACATTTGGGTGGCGACCGATCATGGAATAACAAATATTTGGGTGGCGGCCTCTCCGACGGGAAAGTCTTCATCCTACTTGTATTACCCCTATTTTGAAGAAGACGGTATTGGCGATATGACTTTTAACTCACATTCCATTACCTGCACCGGGCAAGGGGAAATCCTGATGGGAGGCATTGGCGGATATTTGAAAATAACTCCCCGGCCAACCAACTTCTACAATCGTTCCGGGAATCCTGTTGTATTTACCGGCTTGCTGTTGGCGAATCAGAAAATGGAAGTCGGTTCCCGTACTTCCAACGGACGCATCCTGCTCCCCAAAAACATTCAGCTATTAGAGGAGATAACCATGGACTATTCCGATAGTAATTTTGCGCTGGAGGTATCGTCCATGGATTATCAGAATCGGCACAAGCAGCAATTTGCCTATCGCTTGGGAGAACAGGAGGAATGGGTGAAGCTGGAGGGAAACCGCATTCATTTCAACCGTTTGTCTTACGGGACCTTCCGATTGCAAGTAAAAGTGTATGAGCCTAACGGATACGACAATCCTGTATCTTCTTTACTTATTCACGTCCGTCCTCCGTTTTGGCTTTCGTTGCCGGCGTATGGGTGTTATGCGCTGATGGTCATTTTTCTTTTCCTTCTTATATTAAGGAATACCCAAAGAAAGCACAAACGCTTGATGGAACAACAAAAGCATGAGATGGAGATAACGCAACAGCATGAAATGGATGAGGCGAAGATGCGTTTCTTCACCAATGTCAGTCACGACCTTCGTACTCCGCTGGCTTTGATTATCACTCCGCTCGAAAAGCTGCTGGCTTCGGAGTCGGCCCGAAACCTGAAAGCAGACTTGGAGCTGATTCATCGCAATGCGGTGGCTTTACTGGACGAGGTCAATCAGTTGCTTGACTTCCGAAAACTGGATAAGCAGAAAGCCCAACTCTCTCTTTCATACGGTAACCTGTCGGATTTTGTCAAAGAGACTTGCGATTCCTTCAAGGAACTGTCTCTTAAAAACGGCATACAGTTGGAGTTGAACCTGATGGATGCCGATATCAGCATGTCCTTTGACCGAAACAAGATGCAACGCATTTTGCTCAACCTTCTGTCCAATGCCGTCAAGTACAATCGGGAAGATGGAAGCGTGGTGGTTACGGTCGATAAAATACGTGTGTCGGAAAAAGAACATGTACGCATACAAGTGGCCGATACAGGCATTGGCATCAAGGACGAGAACAAGGAAAAAGTGTTCGACCGTTTCTTTCAGGAACAGCACGCCGCCACAACGTATGTAGGCAGCGGCATCGGATTGCATATCGTTAAAGAATACGTGACCTTGCACCAAGGTACCATCCGGATAACCGATAATCGGCCGCAAGGAAGCATCTTTGTCATTACCTTGCCTGTCGTGGGCGAGACGAATGAGGAAAGGCAGCTTTGCCACGGCTCTCAAGAGGAAGGCATATCGGTTCTTGTGGTGGAGGACAACGACGATTTCCGCCGTTTCCTAGTGGGATGCCTGAAAGAACACTATCAGGTGTTCGAGGCTTCCAACGGCAAGGAAGCACTTGAGATCCTGTCGCAGCAGTCTGTACAAATGGTAATCAGCGACGTGATGATGCCTGTCATGGACGGGCTGGAATTATGCCATGCCGTCAAGACGGACATCCGGTTCTCGCACATCCCCGTCATCCTGCTGACCGCCCGCACCGCCGAAGAACATGTGTTGGGCGGATTGCGCGAAGGAGCCGACGACTACATCACCAAGCCTTTCAACCTCGACATCCTATTGTTGCGGATTCAGAAGTTGCTGCAATGGACACAGAGCAACCATGAAAAGTTCGGTAAGATGGAGGTATCTCCATCCGAAATAACGATTAGCAGTCTGGATGAACAATTAATAGAGAAGGCTATCCGCATTGTGGAAGAAAATATGGATAACTCAGAGTTTTCCGTTGAGGAGCTCAGCGCGCAGATAGGTATTAGCCGGAGTGGTCTATATAAGAAGTTGATGTCTATTACGGGGAAGTCTCCTTTGGAGTTTATGAGAATCTTACGTCTTAAACGCGGAAAACAATTATTGGAGAAGAGTCAACTCAGTATCTCTCAAATAGCTTATCAGGTGGGGCTGTCCCCCAAGCAGTTTGCCAAGTACTTTAAGGAAGAATATGGATGTCTGCCATCAGAATATAATTAGTGTTTACCGAATAAATAATAATAATTGGATACTATTTCTTTATGAGAAACGTATACAAACTGCTAGTGCCAAGGAGAAATGATAATGTCAAAACTTCATTTAAATAACAGACATCTATTCAATGCTGAAGTACAAAAAAATGTCGTTTTGAAAGATTAAAACTAAAGGACATTGTAGCAAAATAGGCGAATATAGCCAGTTGATTATCAATGAAATTTTCAAAGTTTAGATAAGAACTAAGCAATCAAACACATTACAATGCTGGATGGGAATGTGCTACTTTGTCAAGAACATGATAAAGATAGAATCTCTTCAGAAATCTTAGCCTTGCTCTAATCGAATTTGAGCAGGTTATCTTCACCGTCATCATAAGAGATTATGTGATTGCATCTCTGCTTGGTTATCATTTAATACCTTTCATTTCTATAAGGTAAACCTACACAGATATTGGATTCACCTTCATCGTTTCCAGATTCAGAAACAGCCCGTAATGTTCCAGCATTCCGTTGCGAAACATCTTCCATAAAATATTGCACCCGAGTTGCGTCAGCGTGGAGTTGATGAACAGCCCTGAATGGGATTTGCTACATTAATTAGGAAAATATGAAATAAGGTTTATCAAAATTGCCTGTTGAACCTGCTGTAGCATCTGCTATTGCCAGTTAAAATTACAATCAGGGAAATTGCAGATAAACAAAAAAATACTATCTTTGCAGTGTAATAAAAGTGTTCTTTAGACTTAATGCAAAACATGACAAATATACGTAGTTCGCTCGTTTCTAAATCGTTACCTATTATAGTATAGATATTTTCCAATTGTCTGTATTTCAATTAGAAAAGAAAACTTGAATGTCTTGAAAGATGGAAGGTGACTTCCTTGTTTATCCCGCAAACCGTGGCTATCTTTTTCAGATGGTCGTTACAAGTGCCGTTACTTGGCATGGGAAACACGAAATCATCCTTTGCAAGCCCTTTGTAGCGTTCGATCAGTTCTTTGGCAATTTCCATCAGGGGGACGTTGCTCGATACTTTGGTCTTGGTGCGGCGGGTGATGATCCATTCCTCGCCGTCGAAATCCATGCGCTGGATTTTGTCAAAGGTGAGTGTCTTTATATCTATGTAACTCAACCCGGTGAAGGGATAGAAAATTATCAATGCAGCCAAGAGAAGAATACAGCAAATAAATGACAATTCGTTGTAATACAGCCAAATTGCGTTGATTTGCATAGTTGGACAAACTGCAAAGACAGGTGGAATAATGAACCTGTTCAGCTACCAAGTCATTACCTGTTTTCATTTCATCTAAGTGCAGTCAATCAGGGATTAAGCTGTCATCGGAAAGGACTTTCCATCCGGGAATATCCCTTTATCCGGCAGATTTAGCCCATCCGGTTTTGATTGCACCGTTCTGCCTGATTCTCATGCCGTTCAACAGGCGAAGTATGAGTAATATTGCAATCAAAAAAGTAACGCATGAAAACTGAAATGAAAGTGCTGCTCTACATCAAGCGCAGCGGACAGGACAAGGACGGCTTTTCTCCACTCATGGGAAGAATATCCGTCAAAGGGAGGGTCAATTCCATCGCACAATTCGCATGCAAGTTCAAAATTGAAGTGCAGTTGTGGAATGCCACCGCCCAACGTTGTACGGGCAAAAGCAAGGTGGCGACAATGGCAAACAGGGAGATTGAAAGGGTACTGCTGTTACTGCAGAAACGGTTCAACGAGCTTTTCGACATACAGGATGTCGTAACGGCAGAGGAAGTCAGAAACGTGTTCCAAGGTCTGGCTGAAACACAGGACACCATCATGAAACTCTATGCGGAACATAACAGTGACTATGCCCTGCGTGTAGGGGTGAACAGGGCGGTAAACACATTTTACCAGTACCAGAACACCTACCGGATACTCGGTGCATTCCTGAAAGAGAAATACCATGTGTCGGATATGCCCGTCAAGCAGTTGGATGAGAGTTTTATCGAGGCGTTTGATATGTATATGCGCACGACAAGACGTTTCATGCCCAGAACCATACTCGGACATGTCAACCGCCTGAAAAGCGTGATGATGCTTGCCGTGTTCCGTGGCATCGTTCCTTTCAGCCCGTTCAAAGGCTATGCCCCACAGAAACCCGCTTTCAAACAGATGTACCTGACGGAAGACGAGCTTGACCTGTTTTCAAACACGACCTATGACACTCCCAATCGCAATTTCACGAGGGATATGTTTCTGTTCTCGTGCTGGACGGGGATCTGCTATTGCGACATGAGAAGCCTGACAACCGCCAATCTGGTGAAAGCCGATGACGGCAGTATGTGGATTCATACGGAAAGACAAAAGACGGGGACACCCGAATGTGTGAGGCTGATGGAGATTCCCTTGAGTATCATCGAAAAGTACAAGGGCATGGACGACAACGGAAAACTCCTTCCGATGCTGACCAAGGAGAGCATGAACAGACATCTGAAAAAGATGTCCGTGATGTGCGGCATCAACCGTCCAATCTCATTTCACCAGGCACGTCACACCTTCGGAAGCATCATCTGCCTGTCACAGGGGATTCCGATAGAAACCGTCAGCAAAATCATGGGGCATCGGCATATCACCACCACGCAGCGGTATGCGAAAGTCACCCAGGACAAGATAGACAGGGATGTGGATTGCCTGAAAGATGTTATCGGGGGCAAGTTCTCCTTGTCGGACATCGACACCGCCCCGTCACCGATTCTGAAAGACTACAGCCGGCGGAAAGTCAATCCGAGCGTGAAGCAACGGGAGTACATAACTAAAATAATGGAGGGATAAGCCATGCGAAGCACATTCAAACTGTTGTTCTACATCAACCGCCAGAAGACAAAGAAAAACGGCAGATGCCCGATTATGGGGCGTGTCACCCTTGACGGGAAGGTGAGCCAGTATTCCACCGGACTGGAAATAGAGCCTGACCTATGGGACGCAAAAGCGGGAAAGGCATTCACGGACGGGCGCAAGACCGGAAACATCACCGGCGAAAAAAGAAATGAGTTGAACAGGCTGAACTCATTGCTGGAGACGTTGGAGGGAAAAGCGAAATCCGCCTACAGGAAGAACGTGGACTCTTATGGTTTCGTCTCATCCGAAATCATCAAGAACGCCGTCACTGGAAAATCCGATGTCAAAGAGACATTGCTATCCCTGTTTGACGAGCACAACGAAGAATACGCCAGAGGTGTGGGCATTGACCGGACAAGGCATACCTATATCCGCTATCTGACCACGCGCAAGCATATATACAACTTTCTGAGATACAAGTATGACTTGGAGGATATTCCGCTTCGTTCGCTGACGATGAAGTTCATGACCGACCTCACATTCTATTTCTCTACCGTACTGCGGTTAAAAGTGTCCGCCTACAATGACTATCTTATCCTGCTGCACAAGATGACACGGCTGGCGTTGAAGAGGCATATACTGAAACGTGACCCTTTCGCTGGGCATAAGGTAGAGAAGGTGCCTGTAAACCATCGCCATTTGGACAGGGAACAGTTTGAAAAACTGCTCAATGCCCGACTACCCACCTACCGCCTGTGCCACACACGCGACCTGTTTGTCTTTTCGGTATTTACGGGCATCGGAAGGGCTGACTTGGCGAATCTGACGGAAGACAACATCATCACGAAGGAAGACGGTTCCAAATGGATTCACATCGCACGGCAGAAGACCAAGGCGGAGTGCCATATCAAACTTCTTGACATTCCTCTCCGCATCATTGAGAAATACAAGGGTGAAGGCAAGGACGGAAAATTGTTCTTCGTCCCACAGACCAGCAGCTTGTGCCGCAGCCTTAAAATCATAGCCGAACAGTGTGATTTAGGATGCCATTTAACATTCTACCAAGCCCGGCACAGTTTCGCGACCCTTATCTGCCTGAGCAACGGGGTCCCGATAGAAACCATCAGCAAGATGATGGGGCATTACTCCATACGGACTACCCAGATATACGCTGAAATAACCAACCATAAAGTGAGCAAGGATTTGGCTGTCCTGTCTGAAAATATCAAAGGCAAGTATGCGTTGCCCAATGACGGCATGCCTTCACGGGTATTCAAATGCGGTAATTACAGTGGTTGGAAAAAGGAATGTGAATCAAGTGACAAGATTAAAATCAAGTGACTATGGATAGAGGAATAATTACAATCAGTGAAGCAGGTGTAACCACTATGCCGACTACACCTGTATGGATGACCCAATTTGAGATAGCCGACTTGTTCGGGGTATTCTCATGCTGCATTCGCAAGGCGATTCATACTATATATAAGAACAAGGAATTGAACGAATGTGATACGATGAAGTATATCAAGCAACCTGGCGGCATCAGTTATGATGTTTATAACCTTGAAATGGTTATAGCCATTGCATTCAGAATATGCAGTAAAGAGAGTATCTTGTTCAGACAGTTTGTAATAAATGAAATCTGCGCCGCCAAGAAAGGGAATCCAATAACATTGTTCTTCTCTTGTGACAAAGGCAGCAACCTATGGTATAGTTGATGTCCATTCCGCCAACCACCTGTTTCCGACGCACGGATGCAAAGGTAGCGTATGGCGCTGACGGCAACGGCAAGGTCAGGCGGCAGGGCCGTTTCGGGCTGAATCTTCCTCCGCCAGAGAGTATTCACCCCGAAAACCTTTCCCCTTTCAAGCCTGTACTTAAAACCGCAGACGGCAACGGAAATGAGCGACTGACGAAAATGTAGATAAACGAACAGACAGCATACAAAAGGGTTCTTACACTGATAACCCATTTGT
>CAJJYX010000002.1 GCA_905197435.1 uncultured Bacteroides sp. | reverse complement strand
CCGTCCGCTTATGTATAAAGGTACACGCGCCCATGCGTACATATATATAATTAAAATAACGGTTGGATGTTTTTGTCTTATGCCGCTTCACCGGAAGCTGCATCACCAAGCCTTTCGATAAAGCTGTGCAGCTATCGGCCAAAGGGCAAAACATACAATCAGGAGCCTGCGGTGTACACTGAACAGCTCCAAAATCCATAATAGCTTGGTTATAAATCGCAGGTCGGGATTTATCAAGCATCTCATCGGCCAAAACTGCAAAAAACCTCTTTCCTTCCGTTGAATCAATGGGAGTATCAACGCCCCAATAGCGGGAAAGTACGCGATAAACATTTCCGTCCACCACCGCATACGGCATATTATAGGCAATGGAACAAATGGCAGCAGCCGTATAATCGCCCACACCTTTCAAAGCACGCACTTCCTGATAACTTGCCGGAAACTTACCGTTCATGCTCTTGGCTGCCGCATGCAAATTACGGGCACGAGAATAATATCCCAACCCTTGCCAGTACTTCAGAACCTCATCTTCTGAAGCCGCAGCCAAAGTTTCCACATCAGGAAAACGACGAATAAAGCGAAGGAAATACTCATATCCCTGCACAACTCTCGTCTGCTGCAAAATAATCTCGGAAATCCATATCCGATAAGGATCAGCAGTATCTCTCCAAGGCAAATCACGTTTGTTATCCGCATACCAATCCAGCAAAGTTTCAGTCAATATATTCATCTCAAAGTCCATATTTACAAAAGAGCGCACCTTATTTTTCGGAAGAACAAAAATACAGATTTTCAATCTAACAAAACTTAATGCTTGGACTTTTTTAGAAAATTGTCCGAAATATATTTTTTAGAGCCACGGAAAAGCTATATATTTGCAGTCCAAAAAATTAGGAAAACTATAGTAATAATATTTTTTTTAAAGAAAAATGACTAAAGCTGATATTGTAAACGAAATTACAAAGAACACCGGAATTGATAAGACAACCGTACTTACAACCGTTGAAGCATTCATGGATGCAGTAAAGGCATCTTTATCCAAAGATGAAAATGTTTACCTCCGCGGGTTTGGTAGTTTTGTGGTGAAGAAAAGAGCTCAGAAAACTGCTCGTAACATCTCCAAGAATACTACGATTATCATTCCGGAACACAACATTCCGGCTTTTAAACCTGCTAAGACATTCACCATTGCTGTGAAAAAATAATAAACAATAGTATTAACCCGTAAAATTTTGAAGCTATGCCAAGCGGAAAGAAGAAAAAAAGACATAAAATGTCTACACACAAGCGGAAAAAAAGACTAAGAAAGAACAGACATAAAAGCAAAAAGTAATTTTTAGTCTGAAGGACAAAATAAAGAACAAACTTGTGAAGCAAAATGTCTCGCGGGTTTGTTCTTTGTTTAAGTACACAATTGAATAATTTAAAAAGCCAATTATTGTGACAAGCGAACTCGTTGTAGACGTACAGCCCAAAGAGGTATCCATTGCACTGCTTGAAGACAAGCAACTGGTGGAACTCCAGAGTGAAGGAAGAAACATCTCCTTCTCGGTGGGCAACATGTATTTGGGACGCGTCAAGAAATTGATGCCCGGCCTGAATGCCTGCTTCGTGGACGTGGGTTACGAGAAAGACGCTTTTCTTCATTATCTGGACCTGGGTCCTCAATTTAACTCGTTAGAGAAATACGTAAAGCAAACTTTAAGCGACAAGAAAAAGCTGAATCCCATTACCAAAGCAACCATACTTCCCGATCTCGAAAAGGACGGAACGGTTTCCAATACACTCAAAGTGGGACAAGAAGTAGTGGTGCAAATTGTCAAGGAACCTATTTCAACCAAAGGGCCGCGACTGACTTCCGAACTTTCCTTTGCCGGGAGATACCTCGTGTTGATTCCCTTCAATGACAAGGTTTCCGTATCGCAAAAAATTAAATCGAGCGAAGAGCGTGCACGCCTCAAACAACTGCTGATGAGCATCAAGCCGAAGAACTTCGGCGTCATCGTCCGCACCGTAGCTGAAGGAAAACGTGTTGCCGAACTCGACGGAGAGCTTAAAGTATTACTGAAACATTGGGAAGATGCCATTGCAAAAGTACAGAAGGCCACTAAATTTCCTACACTGATTTACGAAGAGACCAGCCGCGCCGTAGGACTGCTGCGTGACTTGTTCAATCCTTCTTTCGAGAACATCCACGTGAACAACGAAGCGGTGTACCACGAAATCAAGGATTACGTAACTCTTATCGCCCCCGAACGGGCAGGAATCGTGAAGCTGTACAAAGGCCAGCTCCCCATTTACGACAATTTTGGTATCACCAAACAAATCAAATCGTCATTCGGCAAAACCATTTCATACAAAAGTGGTGCCTACCTGATTATTGAGCATACTGAGGCGCTTCACGTAGTAGACGTGAACAGCGGTAACCGCACCAAGAATGCCAACGGGCAGGAGGCCAACGCACTGGAAGTGAATCTGGGTGCAGCCGACGAACTGGCACGCCAGCTCAGACTAAGGGATATGGGTGGTATCATTGTGGTGGACTTCATCGACATGAATGAAGCCGAAAACCGACAGAAGCTTTACGAACGTATGTGTGCCAACATGCAGAAAGACAGAGCACGTCACAACATCCTGCCGCTCAGCAAATTCGGACTGATGCAGATTACACGCCAGCGTGTGCGCCCGGCCATGGATGTAAATACGACGGAAACCTGCCCCACCTGCTTCGGTAAAGGCACCATCAAATCGTCCATCCTCTTTACGGACACCTTAGAGAGTAAAATTGACTACCTGGTCAATAAATTGAAGATAAAGAAATTCTCGTTACACATCCACCCGTATATTGCTGCTTACATCAATCAGGGACTCGTTTCCCTGAAACGGAAATGGCAAATGAAATACGGATTTGGTATCAAGATTATTCCAAGCCAGAAACTCGCGTTCCTGGAATATGTATTCTACGACCCGCAAGGGGAAGAGATAGACATGAAGGAAGAAATCGAAATCAAATAGAAAAGACGGCGAAGATAAATACTCTTCGCCGTCTTTTTATCTCTTTCTTTGGGAAGTTCATCCCCAAGAATGCCTTTCATTACAAAGCCAAGCGATATATTTCCCTGCAATCGGACATGGTCAACTTCACGTAGTTGCCAAGCAGTTCGCCTTTATTGCGCTGCAGGCTGACAAGCATACGGTCTATATCGGGATTCTCGATGCCCAACTCCTTAAAGCTGACCGGCAAGCCCATGTAACGGAAAAAGTGTTTCAGGCGGGCAGTACCCGTCAAAGCCATCTCCTCCAAATCTTCGGACTTGGGTATGCCAAAAACACGATGGGCAAACTGAGCTATCTTTGCCGGATTATGCTCTGCCATAAAAGCCATCCAGGCAGGGAAGATTACAGCCAAGCCGGCACCGTGGGCTACATTATAGATAGCGCTGATTTCATGCTCCAGTGCATGAGATGCCCAGTCTTCCTCACGTCCTACCCCACAAGTTCCGTTATGCGCCACAGTACCACACCACATAATGTTGGCACGTGCGGCATAGTTGTCCGGTTGCTGTTTTACCCGGTAAGCTTCTTTAATGATAGCCATCAAAGTACCCTCACAAAGCCGGTCGCTGATTTCCACATCCAGCGTATTAGTGAAGTAACGCTCCATGATGTGAGCCATCATGTCAGCAATACCACAAGCCGTCTGATAAGCCGGGAGGGTGTAAGTCAACTCAGGATTCATAATGGAAAATACAGGGCGCAAGTGCTCGGGAGCGCAGAGGCCCAGTTTTTGAAGTGTCTCTGTCTTGGTGATTACAGTATTGCCCGAACCTTCGCTTCCGGCAGCCGGGATAGTCAGCACCACGGCTACTTTCAACGCTTTCTCCACCTTTGCACGACCGATAAAGAAATCCCAGAAGTCGCCATCATAGAGGGCTCCGGCAGCAATAGCTTTTGCCGTATCAATGACCGAACCACCGCCCACAGGAAGCATCATATCCACCTGCTCCCGACGACAAAGCTGAATACCTTCGTACACCTTCCCGTCAATGGGATTGGGCTGGACACCTCCCATTTCGCAATAAGCCACACCGGCTTCCTGCAAAGATTGTTTCACCCTGTCCAGCAGGCCACTCCGCACAACAGAACCGCCTCCATACACAATCATCACTTTCTGTGCACCATGCTTATGCGCCAATGCACCGACTTGCACTTCAGTATTCTTGCCAAAGACAAACTCTGTAGGACTATAAAAAACAAAATTATTCATTGTATATCTTATTTAATGTACCGACTGTATTTTTCAAAGAAACATCCGAACGCTCCCCACTTCATCAGTCCTTTCTCAAAAACAAAAATACCCAGCAATGCACAGGAAATGCCCAGCATCACATCAATCAGATAGTGATGGCCCGAATAGACAGCCGTCCACCAGATGCCGACCATAATCACCGCAAACAGCGCTATCAGCCACTTCTTGCTACGGTCCATGATGGCGTAGGCCAAGGCCACCACCATATAGGCGGCATGGAGCGAAGGCACCGCTGCAAATACATTGGCATTCCTGCCGTAGATGGAATTAAAGATGGAGCATCCCAGCAGTTCGTCAAAGCGCCCCAAGCCTGCCACATTGCCAGGAGTGTCGAGTACCGGCTCAAAACCATAATTCATGGCATACCAAGGCGGAGCAGCCGGATGGATGTAATATCCTGCAAAACCGATAAGATTGACCAGCAAGAACACCATTGCAAAACGCAGGTACACCTTACGGTCACCCTTCAGATAGAGCCAAAGCCCAAACACAATGGGAACCGGTACCCAGCAGAGATAGAATATCCCGGCAAAGAAATCGGCCACCGGACAATGGTTCAAAGCAAAATATTCACAAGGGATAAGGACAGCACCGTCTACAAACAAACCAAAAAGGGATTTCTCAGCCTCATAAAGTCCTTTCACATCGATAGGATTTACCTGATAATTGGGATATACACGCATCCAGTCATACGAAATGCCGAATATAAAAAACGGCAACAGCGCCACTGCCAACTTACGGGTGGTTTGTCCGGCAAAGAACAATACCAGAAATACACCCACCATCAGGAAATGTTCCGGACGAAGTCCGATACAGACCGCTGTCAGAGTCAGGAAAAGCGCTGTGATTACAATCACCAGAACAGCCTCTTTCACAGAGGGGAACAAATTATTTTTCATTACTTGTCTTTCAGCAGTTTATAGCAATGGGTCAAACGGGCAAATGCCGTCAAATTCGCCAATATTGCAATCACGGCCATAGGTACAATCAATATCAGCATCGGATCGAACAAGGTACAGTCACCGAAGATACCGCAGAACATGGCACCAAGAGCAGTCAGTACAACGCGCTCGGGACGCTGCATGAAACCTACTTTGCACTCCAGCCCCAACCCTTCGGCACGGGCACGTACGTAACTCACCATCAGCGAACCTATCAGTGCTATGAATGTAATGATGGAGCCCCACAAATAACCTTGCAGTATCAGGTAATAGAAGATACCGAACAATGTCACGAGCTCACTGTAGCGGTCGAGTACGGAGTCGTACAATGCACCGAAAGTAGAACTCATTTTACCTACACGTGCTACACGACCGTCCATCATGTCAAACAATCCGGCAAAAAGTACAATACCGCCTCCCCAGCCCACATAAGCCAGTTCGCCACTTTTGTACACTCCGGCATACACAAACAAAGCAGCCGCCACGATATTCAGTAACAGCCCCGTAGTCGTAATAAAGTTAGGCGTAATGCCTATTTTAATCATGCCATGCACCACAGGATTGATAATCTTGTATATCACCTGCTGCAACCAATCTCTATAATTCATATTCGTCCTTTTTATTTTCTAAATAATGTTTCAGAAAACCTCTTATATTATGATTACGATAAACAAAAAAACGTTGCAGATGGTAGTTCCAAAAAAAAGCCACCAACACTGCGACAATTATCTTTGACAGAATAAATACATTATCTATATAATACCCCAATAATCCATTGACCCACGTCATACCGGTAAGCCATTCGGTCAGCGCAAAGGTACCCCAAGTATTCAGCATAATGCTGCCTCCCCAGACAAAGAGGTACTTGAAAGCAACATGCGTTTTCTTGCAGTCTTCGGCATGGAACACCCACCCGTAATTGATGGCACAGTTTACAATACCTCCTACTACGGATCCCGTGAATGTGGCATAAAGATAAAAAACAGCAAAAGCCTTTACCAGAAGGATAGTCACCAGAAAATCGACAAAGCTTGCGAACTGCGCAGAAATCTGGGCCTTGAAGAAGATCCAAACAGAATGACGCCACGACACACCTTTGCCGCTTGATTTCAACTGATTATCCATCTTGCCACAATCAAAATTATAAATCCATAGACTCCGGACAAGATATCGTCCATCATTACTCCTACCCCACCCGGCAAACTTTCCATACGGCGGATACCCAAGGGCTTGAATATATCGAACAGACGGAACAGGGCAAATGCCCCCAATGCATACCATATGTGTCCGGCAGGCGCCGCAAGCAAGGCAACCCACACGCCGACCATTTCATCGACTACCACACGTGAGGGATCTTCTCCCCAGAATGCCTCCAGACGGTTGGCAGCCCAGACACCGACAAATGTAAATACTAAAATCAATGCTACCGTCAGCCACAAAAGGCAGACACTTGACACCAGACAAGATAACCCGAGCCAAATAAGCGTAGCCAACAAAGCTCCTGCAGTGCCGGGTGCAAAAGGAGAAAAGCCCGAGCCAAAGCCCGTACCAATAATGACTGGAAGGAGAGAGGGTTTCTTCATCAAAAAAGTAATAAGGTGATAAATGCGGTCAAAACGGTAAATAGACAAATACAATAAAGTGATAAAAGTGATAAAGTGGTAAAGTGCTATCACTCTATCACCTTACCACCTTATTTTTTATCACCTTATCACTGTTTTTTTAGTCCAAATAACTCGGTGCTGTTTCACCCACCATGTTGCGAAGAGTTTCTTTCACCATACGCCATTGCTGGAACAAATCGTGCACCGGTTCGTGTTCGAAGTCATGCATCGGACTCTTGCAGAAGAAGGACAACCAAGTCTGAATGCCACACATGCCTGCGCGCAATGCCAAGTCACTGAATATTACCAAGTCGAGCGCAATAGGAGCAGCGAGAATAGAGTCGCGACACAAGAAGTTAACCTTGATTTCCATCGGATAGCCCATCCATCCAAAAATATCGATATTGTCCCATGCTTCCTTGTTATCCTTGCGAGGAGGATAATAATTGATACGTACCTTATGATATACATTGCCGTACAAGTCAGGATATTTTTCCGGCTCGAAGATATTGTCGATAACAGACAGCTTGCTGACTTCTTTTGTCTTGAAGTTCTCCGGTTGGTCAAGCACCTCGCCGTCACGGTTACCCAGAATATTTGTAGAGAACCAGCCGCTCACACCCAGCATACGGGTCTTGAACATCGGAGCAAGCACTGTCTTCATCAAAGTCTGGCCGCTCTTGAAGTCCTTACCGGCAATGGGCACATTCATCTTCTTGGAGAATTCCCACATAGCCGGAGTATCCACACACAGATTGGGAGCACCCATAATGAACGGAGCACCTTCTGCAATGGCAGCGTATGCATAGCACATACTCGGGGAGATTACTTCAGTATTATTCTCCTTCATAGCCTGTTCCAAAGCAGCGAGAGATTCATGCTCTTTGGACAGCGGAACATAGATTTCGGTACTTGCAGCCCACAGAACAACAATACGTTCACAATTATTAGCTGCTTTGAAGTTACGGATATCCTCACGCAACTGCTCTACCATATCCCAACGGGTAGCAGCATTCTTTATATGTGTACCATTCAAACGTTTTGCGAAATTGTGGTCGAATGCAGCAGGCATCGGCTTGATGGCTTGCAATTCGTCTTTCACCAAATTCAGGTCTTTCTCTTTCAAAACCTCGGCATACATAGCAGCTTCGTAGGCGTTGTCCGGAAAAATGTCCCAACCACCGAAAACGATATCATTCAAATCAGCCAAAGGCACTATGTCTTTGATAAGTTTTTCTTTACCATCCTGCATACGCATAGTAGCCATTTGCGTAATTGAACCTATAGCTTTTGCCAAGCCCTTGCGAGCAGCTAATGTACCGGTAATCATAGTGGTTGCAACCGCACCACCTACTCCGACTACCAACACGCCTAAACGACCGGTTGCCGGCTTAATGTTTTCTTTCATTGCCATTGTATTATTTAGAGTTTAAAAATTGCTCAAATTTAGGGTATTTTACCCAATTTGGATTAGTCATTTTATCCGATTTAGTGTTCCATTAGTAAGATTTAAGTTAAAATGTCATGTGCAGACTGATTCTGAGCCCGGATTTATCGATATTTGGTAAATTTTGGTAAGTCAGACGCCATACATAATCGACACGCAGCACTTTGAAAATATTTTCAACACCTACACCAGCCTCTACGTATGGCGTATGCCCCATGATGGTGCTTCCTGCAGGAAAACGGAACAAATCCTGCTGAAAAGCCGGATTATTCCTATCACTCAAATTCCCATACAGGCCGCGGCAGGAAAGCACTTCACGCCATTTCAACTTTTTCAGCAAAGGAATACGGTTGAAAAGCCAGCCGTTCAAGTAATAGGTCACATCCCAAGAAGCGTATTCATCATTGATGAATTCCATAGCATTCATCAATGAATAAGACTCAGGCTGTATGGTATAAGACAAGTTTGCATTGGGAATAATGAGCAAAGGGAAAGGGACTCTGTTCCAAACTTTTCCGGCCTTCAAGATTACATCCGTATAACCGAATGCCGAAAACCAGAAACGCTTCTGAAAGCCGGCTTCCGTATAATGATAGGTATAGTCTCCTCCCAGCATCCCTCTGGCAGCCATGGTATGCGTAAGCGAAAAGACCGGAGCATCCAGCGAAACGGGGAAGCGGTTCCATTGTGTCTGGAAGAACTTCTCGTTGGGAGCATAGCGCAGCTTCAATTCCAATTCACTGGTCGAAATACTTTTTACATACGTATTCCGGACATCCTGCTTAATGAAAGGAATCAGATGGGATGATTCATCCTTACGCAGACGCGTAGTCATCTGAACTGAAAAACCGGAATGGAACTCATTGGTATAAGTCAGTTCAGCCTTCCGCTGATAGCCTATACGGTCATCTTTCTGACGTTTCAGGGCAAGAAAAACATTATCCTGACTGGTATAAAGATAGTGTTGTCCATATTGGTTGACGTCCGAGAAATAACGGAGTTTCAATGAATGTATGGGAAATTCATTGGCATATTCCTTCTTCTTATGAAAAGAGTATTCCAGTTCGGCAAGTCCCTTCACACGATGGTCACGGAAACCGTATGCCATATATCCTCTGCCGAACAAATGCGGATTAAGCCAGGCTGTCGTCATACCTCCGGCACGCAAACGCACTCCTTCCAATGCATTTCCACTGATGGTAGTGTTCATCATACCGATGTACAACAAGGGTTCTTTTTCCTTCGGAGCAGGAATATACCCCGTGAACAGTACCTTCAGCACCTTTTCCGTCCAGAAATAAACGGGATAGCTGCGTAGTTGGGCCATCATCTTGTCTACCGAAGTTTCTTTCTTGCTGACCTCCACCTGGCGGTTGGCATCCCAATATGCCTCCGAATAAGTTGAAGCCGATGTTTCTTCAATCACCTTTTCCGACCTTCGGAAAGCTTGCAGAGCCTTGTCATCCGGTTCATACTGATAGTTTCTGTAATACACATCCCGCTTGGCATAAATACCGTCACTATTGTTCACCAACTTAAATTCCGTAGTGATGCTCTCATTAAGCAACTGCCGCGTACCGTCTTCCGCACGCTCAAAATTCTGTTCAATCTTCATGTAGTCCACAAAATTCAGATTAATTTTCTGAGGAAAATTCATGACGGCACGCCTTACAAAATAGGTGCTGTCCAGCATGACGTACAAATGTCCCGTAAAACCGAACGACTCGGAGTTGAAAGGGACAAACGTCAAGTCGACACAAGGTTTTCCGGCAACGGTAAGCGTATCCATCAGATAATATTTATAGAAAGACGGTCCAAGGGAAGAAAGCGGGCTGACAAACTTATTGGTGAACAAAGTAATGTTGTTCTCATAGAGATCTACATCGGTCATGGTAACACTGATGGCTTGTTCCATTCCCTGCCGGGAAAGCATCTCGTCTACTCCTGCTTGCCTGCGGGCGGTTACCCACTGTTTCCGGCTGTGCGGAGACCGGCGGTAATAATCCGTGGCAAGCAATTCACGGTTGGAGATTGCCAGTACCGGCCGGCCGGTAACAGCAGAAGTATCGACATAGTCCGTCAAAAACTTGAATTTGCGGTAAAGCCACTTCTGTTGTTTCAGGCTATCAAAGTTGTTGATAGCAAAAGTTATCTTCTCGTAACGGTCACGTTTCCAAAAATCGCGCTCGTCGGGAGAGTAGTCATCCCGGTGTTCGATCATCTTGCGTACAAACTCCACAGCAGGATTGTCTTTTTTTCTATACCGTTCACGTTTCGGTTTCACCACTACCTCATCCAGCGCATAAGTGGCTGGCGAAAGGGAAATGTTAAACCTCGCAGATTTGGCAGGATGAATCAGTCGGGCATATTCATTATAGCCTACAGCCGAAATGACCAGCGTGGCCTCCGGGCGATAGGTCTTGAAGGAAAAATGACCGTTATTATCTGTCATCCCTCCCTCCGTAGTTCCTTTCAAATAAACTGATGTATAAGGCAATGGTTCCTTCGTCAACGAATCGGTGACAACGCCTTGCACCATATATTGTGCTCTCAACGGAAGAATAATCAACTGGATAAGCAGAAATACCCCAAAAAACAACTTCATACCTTATTTTACCTTATTTAGACGGCAAAGGTACAGAAGAAAACTTTCCTTTAAAGTTCGGTTTTACGGAATAAATGTTCTAAAAAACTCCTTTTATATAAAACACTTCCCGTTAAAAGCCGTTGTATAGCGAAACAATATTCCAAAGGCATTAAAACAACTAATATTAACCTAAACAACTTGATTATGGAATGGATTTTCAACCAGCTTAGGGAGCGTCCGGAACTTGCCATTTTCCTTACCATATTCTTGGGATTCTGGCTTGGGAAACTGCACATCGGCAAGTTTACACTGGGCACAGTGACCAGTGTACTGCTTGTAGGCGTACTGGTAGGGCAACTGAATATCGCCGTACCAGGTCCGATAAAATCGGTATTCTTCCTGCTTTTCCTTTTTGCCGTGGGCTATAAAGTAGGCCCTCAGTTTTTCCGTGGACTAAAAAAAGACGGGTTACCCCAAGTGGGCTTTGCCGTACTGATGTGCATATCCGTACTGGTGGTGACTTGGCTGCTTGCCCTGATAATGGGCTACAATACCGGTGAAGCAGCCGGACTGCTGGCCGGCTCACAAACTATCTCCGCCGTTATCGGAGTGGCAGAAGACACCATGACCAACATGGGACTGGACGAAGCCCAACGGCAAAGTTACATCAACATCATCCCTGTATCCTATGCTGTCACCTACATTTTCGGTACGGCAGGCTCGGCATGGGTACTGTCATCCATCGGCCCAAAAATGTTGGGCGGACTGGAAAAAGTAAAAGCTGCCTGCAAGGAACTGGAAGCGAAGATGGGCAGCTCCCTGGCTGACGAGCCTGGATTCATGCCGGCAGCGCGTCCTGTTACTTTCCGTGCCTACCGGGTCGAAAACGAATGGTTCAAGAATGGAAAGCGAGTGATTGACCTGGAAGTCTACTTCCGGCAGCATGACAAACGGTTATTTGTGGAACGTCTCCGCAAATCTGGAGTTGTGGTGGAAGTCAATATGAACATGCGGATAGAGCCGGGAGATGAGGTCGTATTAAGCGGACGCCGCGAATACATCATAGGCGAAGAAAGCTGGATTGGACCGGAAGTACAAGATGCCCAACTCCTGGATTTCCCTGCTGAGAAGCTACCGGTTACAATCACACGCAAAACGGTTGCCGGCAAAACGGTTGCAGTTATCCGAAGGGAAAATTTCATGCACGGTGTCAGTATCCGAAGCATCAAGCGTGCCGGAATATCTATTCCCGTGCTGGCGCAAACAGTAGTAGATGCAGGTGACGTCATTGAAGTGGTAGGCACCAGACAAGAAGTGGAGACCGCAGCCAAACGCTTAGGTTATATAGACCGCCCTACCAACCAGACGGATATGATATTTGTTGGCCTGGGCATCCTTGTCGGAGGGTTGTTCGGAGCCCTTTCTGTCCATATCGGCGGCATTCCAATCAGTCTGAGTACAAGTGGCGGTGCATTGATAGCCGGGCTGTTCTTCGGCTGGCTCCGCAGCAAACACCCCACCTTCGGCCGTATTCCCGAACCTTCACAATGGGTTTTGAACAATGTCGGGCTGAACATGTTCATTGCAGTAGTAGGCATTTCGGCAGGCCCCAGTTTCGTGCAAGGTTTCCGCGACGTCGGCATCAGCCTGTTCCTGGTGGGAGCAGCCGCCACTACCTTGCCACTGATAATCGGCTTGCTGCTGGCAAAGTATGTCTTCAAGTTCCATCCGGCACTGGCTTTGGGAGTCTGTGCAGGGGCACGTACCACAACCGCCGCACTGGGTGCAATACAAGATGTAGTTGAAAGTGAAACACCGGCTTTGGGATACACCGTAACTTATGCCGTGGGCAATACTTTATTAATAATATGGGGGGTTGTCATCGTTTTGCTAATATAAGGCGATTTCGTGTCGATACTCACTACTCCGAATCAATGAAAACAATAAATAACAAACCTAAACTTGAACTTATGGATACAAAACTTTTAGAGAAGAAGATGGAAAATATCAGCCCTTTCGAGTTAAAAAACCGTCTTATCGATATGGCAGACGAAAGTCTGAAGAAAACGGCCCGCACCATGCTGAATGCCGGACGTGGTAACCCCAACTGGATTGCAACCACTCCACGCGAGGCTTTCTTCCTGTTGGGAAATTTTGGACTGGAAGAATGCCGCCGCATCATGGATCTGCCGGAAGGAATTGCAGGCATCCCCGAAAAGAAAGGCATTGCTTCCCGTTTCGAGGCTTTCCTGAAAAAGCACAAAAACGCACCGGGTGCCCGACTATTGGAGCAAACTTACAACTATCTGTTGATGCAGCACGCTGCCGACCCTGACAGCCTGGTACACGAATGGGCCGAAAGCATTATCGGTGACCAATATCCCGTACCCGACCGTATTCTTCATTTCACAGAAATTCTTGTACAAGACTACCTCTCTCAGGAAATGTGCGACAACCATCCTCCCCGCGGTTCCTATGACTTGTTTGCCACCGAAGGCGGAACAGCCGCCATGTGCTATATATTCGACTCCCTGCAGGAAAACTTCTTATTGAATAAAGGGGACAGCATCGTCCTCATGGTTCCGGCTTTCACTCCCTACATTGAGATTCCACAACTCAGCCGCTATCAATTCCAAGTGACCAAAATACACGCCAACCGCATGAATGCCGAGGGGATGCACCTCTGGCAGTACAGCGACGAAGACATAGACCGCTTGAAAAGCCACAAAATCAAGGCGCTTTTTGTCACTAATCCCAGCAATCCGCCCAGCTACACGCTCAGCCCGGATACAATGGCACGCATCGTAAATATAGTCAGGAATGACAACCCCGATCTGATGATTATTACGGACGATGTATACGGTACATTCAGTCCGCACTTCCGTTCGTTCATGGCAGAAATTCCGTACAATACACTTTGCGTATATTCATTCTCCAAGTATTTCGGAGCCACCGGATGGCGCGATGCGGTCATTGCCCTGCACGAATTCAACCTGTTTGACAAGCTGATAGCAAAACTGCCGGAAGAAAAGCGGGAGATTCTGCACCGTCGCTACTCTACCCTCACCTTGGAACCGGAAAAATTGAAATTCATTGACCGTATGGTCGCCGACAGCCGTCAGGTGGCGCTAAACCATACC
Source organism: uncultured Bacteroides sp. (assembly GCA_905197435.1). Taxonomy (GTDB): domain Bacteria; phylum Bacteroidota; class Bacteroidia; order Bacteroidales; family Bacteroidaceae; genus Bacteroides. Next base: position 39,641 of record CAJJYX010000002.1, on the reverse strand, counting down.
GCCGGGCTATCATTGCCACAACAGATGCAGATGGGGCTTTTCGCTGCCTTTACCCTGCTGGACAAGGAGAACAAATACAAACAAAAGATGCAAGAGATTATCCGCCGCCGATTGCATGCTCTTTGGGGAAATACCGGTTTTACGCTGATGGAAGATCCGCTGCGTGTAGGCTATTATACAGAAATCGACATGCTGGTTTGGGCAAATAAGTTTTATGGAAATGACTTCGTGGAATATCTAAAACGCACCTACAGCCCACTGAATGTAGTCTTCCGTCTTGCAAAGGAAACCTCTCTGGTACTGCTGAACGGTGGTGGTTTTGACGGCCCTGAATGGAGCGTACGTGCCTCACTCGCCAATTTGAACGAAAAAGACTATGCTACCATCGGTCAAGGCATTAAAAGGATATTAGACGAGTATGCAAAAGAATGGAAAGAAAGATTAGCCACTGCCCATTAAGGAAATAGTATGCGGAAGCGGGTCAATCCATCGTTGTAAGTACGCAGGGAGAACGAGCAACCATGGCGACTCAATACTTCCCGGATAAACACCAAGCCAATTCCCTGCCCGTTCGGCTTGGTGGAAAAGAAGGGGCTGAAGAGTTTAGCTTCGGCCTCTTTACTTATCCCGGGACCATTGTCAACGACTTCAATAGAAGCGGGGGCAGTGGTCCTAACTATTATTTCCCCTTGCTTCCCGTTTTCCCCGGCAGCCCCCTCTATACTCTCGACAGCATTCTTGATAATATTCACAAGCACCTGCTCAAAAAGAGAAGCATCCATACGCACCATTCCCACCTCTGGATCACATTCCAGACGCAATCCAATATTACGGTCATTGCACATTCCTTCCATAAAACGCTTGCACATGGACACCAACTCATTCAACTGGACGGGAGCCAAAGTAGGCTCAGGTATCTTTACCACATCTGCAAAACGGGTAATGAAACGGCTCATAGAGAAGCAACGTTCCGTACAAACGCGCATTACGTCGCAAATGTCCTCCATATCATTTTCTGTAGAAAGTGCCTGCTCCACTGTATCAAGTGTGGAAGTGATGCCCGCAGTAGTATTGTTCACTTCATGAGCTATCATGCGAATCACCTTTTCATAAGCACGCTTCTCGGCACGCATCACTTCTTCCGTCATGCGTTCTATCAAGAAAAAAGGATGCTTGAACCCTCTGTCAATAAAAGAGGAATGGGTACATTTATAAATGTTTGCGTCATTGAGTCGGACCACTGCCGTCTTATCTTTGGGAATGGACGAAAGTTCGACGGCCAACGGAGAGTCCATTTGGTCCAGCCGTTTGGCCATCGCTTCCTCCATACGGACACCAAGCATTTTTACTGCCATCGGATTCAGTTGCGACACCTCATCGTCCATAGTCAGAATGATGACCCCCATCGGAGATGCCTGAATCAGCAAATCCAAAAAATGATTCTGCTCACGCATGTACAACCGTTCATTCTTGAGCTGCTCCATCATGCGGTTGAAAATATTCACGATGCGATCCGCCTCATACTGCCCCACCCGGCTGAGGCGACTGCTGAAATCCTGCTCACGTAGCAGTTCCATACCGCAACCGATGGTATTCATAGGTTTCACTATCTTGTTATAGAACACTATCAGATAGATAAGGATGAATCCGATAAGCCCCTCCAATATATACAGATATAAAGGTTGCTTTCCACCCAGCAGATACGCCAACAATCCACCTAAACTGAGCAGAAAAAGAACAAGTATGAAGAAAAAAAATTTTATGCGCACGTGAGTTAGTGATTAGTGAGTTAGCAATGAATGATAAGTGATAAGCAACATGGTTATAACAGCGCAGCCTGCTAATCACTTATCACTAACCTCTATATTGTATTTTTCCAAACGACGGTAAAGTGCAGCGCGGCTGATGCCCAACGACACTGCCACCTGGCTGAGATTTCCTTTATGCTGTTCCAATGCTTGCAAAATGGTTTGCCGTTCTATTTCATCCAAGGTCATACCTGCAAAAGAAGTTCCTTCGACAGCTTTGGCCGGTTCGTCATGGCGCTGATATTGGGCATCGAAATCCGTTGCATCCAGCACCGACTTTCCACTGACCAAAATGGTGCGCTCCACCAGATTTTTCAATTCGCGAATGTTGCCCGGATAAGGCAGGCGGGAAAGGAAATTCAGAGCATCAGCCGAGAAGTCTGTACGTGGCAAACCGTTCACCTCTGCCTGACGGTCGGCAAAATGACGTGCTAGTAAAGGTATATCTTCACGGCGTTCCCGCAAGGGAGGTAATTTTATAGTAATCAGGTTGATGCGATAGAAAAGATCCTCACGAAAAGTACGTTCGGAAACCATTTTGCGGAGATCGGCATTAGTGGCAGAAACGACACGCACATCAACCTTGCGCGGACGACTGTCGCCCAACACTTCGAACGTCTGGTCTTGAAGCACGCGCAATAGTTTCACTTGGCAGGAAAGATCGAGGTCACCAATCTCATCAAGGAAGATGGTTCCCTTGTTTGCCATTTCAAAACGCCCTATACGATCGGCACTGGCATCGGTAAACGCCCCTTTCTTGTGACCGAACATCTCACTTTCGAACAAACTCTGCGAGATACCACCGAGGTTCACCTTGACGAAAGGCTGCTTCACACGTTGGCTGTTGATATGGATGGCCTCGGCAATCAACTCTTTACCCGTTCCGCTCTCGCCCGTAATCAGCACCGACGCATTGGTACGGGCAATACGAGCCACTGTGTTCAATACTTCCATCAGCCCTTTGGATTTACCGATAATATGGTTGCGGTTCAATGCAGAAGTTTGTTCTTCCGGTACCTCTTTCGGAGCAGCTGTAAGTTCAAGAGCTGTTTCAATGCGCTGCAAAAGAGCTGCGTTGTTCCAAGGTTTGGTGATGAAGTCAAATGCACCCGCCTGCATGCCCTGCACGGCAAGCTGGATACTTCCCCATGCCGTCATCAGAATAACAGGTACATCGGGACGGAAAACCTTTACCTGCTTCAATAAAGTAAGCCCCTCTTCTCCGGTAGTGGAAAGAGTAAAGTTCATATCCATCAGAATCAGAGCGGGAGCTTCAGCACGAACTATATCTATGGCTTCACGAGGTCCCGGAGCCGTTTTCACCTCATATCCGGCACGTTTCAGCATAAAGCTGAGGGAAGAGCGCACAGCACTATCATCGTCTATTATCAGTATCATAAAAATTACTGTTTGTTTTCTGCAAAAATAAGTAAAAAAGCAGAGTTATGAATAATAAGTTATAAGTAATTTACTAATAATTTCGAATATGCGGTACTTTTGCCGGCAAGTAACTCATAACTTTATCACTCCAACCCCGTCAGCTTATCCCTTTATGATATCTTCAAAATCAGCTTCCAATTCTGTATCGTGTTCAAAGTCCCAAAGGGTCAAGCTACGAAGCTGATAAAAATAATACCAATAGTAGTACAATTCCGAAATATGCTTCTGACGGGCTTCGTCTTTGGAATTCTGCGCATCATTCAAGTCCAGCGTGCTGATTTTACCGATCATAAAGGTCTCTACACTGGTCTTGTAACGCTTTTCAGCAATAACATCCGCCTCTTCGGCAATGTCCAGCTGTTGTGCCTGGTTATTGAAATTAGCCACCAGTAGAAATATGTCCTGATTAAAGTCCATCTGTTCCTGACGAATTTTAGACAAAACCACTTCACGGTTACTCTTTGCTACTCTAACCTTACCACGGCGTTTTCCCCAGTCAAGGATAGGGATTTTGACACCCACTTGCACAATCTGATTGTCAAGCAAATCCCGGTAAGCTGAAGATAAATCATGGTTCTGTCCTGTATAACCCACGCTGGCAAAAAGGTCTATGCTACGCAGGTTTCCACGTGCCGTTGCCACTTCGTAATCGGCTTCCAATTGGCGGCGGCGGATGTTCTGTGCAAAGGAATTACGCTCCAAAGCCTTGTTCAGCACGCGATCATACTCCATCTTTATATCGGGAACAGTGGCAGGCAACACCGGGTTCAGATTTTCTTGCTCTGACACGCCGAGGAAAGAACGGAGTTGGAACATTTTTGCATTCAGGTTACTCTCAGCCTCAGTCACATCGGCCTTGCCTTGTAATGAGTTCAATTTAAGCTGCAGCAAATCATTTTCGGATATCTGCCCCATCTTACGTTTGGCTATAGCCACCTCGTAAAGGCGATCGGCATTCGTCTTGTTCTGCATGGCGGTAGCGAGCGACTCTTTGGCCAATAGCAGTTGAAAGAAATAAGTGATGGTTTTCATTGTCACCTCTTCCGTGGCCGAAATGAACTCAGCCTTTGCTTCGGCATAGCGTACGGGCTCTATACGGCGATTCCATTTCAAGGTATTCACGCCAAAAACCGGCTGTGTCAACTCCAGACTCACAGGAACCGACATGAACTGCTTCTCTCCTCCGGAACCCAGTTGTTTGAGATAATCCAATGAAGAAGTAAGCGACAATTTACCGCCCGTAAACCAAAGATTCTGATCTACCGAAAGCTGACCGGACAAACCCAATGTATTATTACGGACAAAACCATAGGAACCGTCGGAATTCTGATAGGTACTGTATGATTTGTTATAGTTGGGCAGCGTACCGGTAAAATTCACTTCCGGTAGCAAGTCCGCACGGAATGTACGGTATTCCCAATACGCGGTTTTCAATTCATTCAATGCCACAGCAGCATCCACAGACTGTGTGCGAGCCAGTACAATGGCCTCCGACAGCGTAATATTGCGTTCATGTCCCAAAGTGTCATTCTGCGCCATGGTTGCCAACGGCATCAAAAAACAAACTGCAAGTAAAATATTCTTTTTCATGTTCAATCTTTATAATTGTCGCAAATAGAAAAGCAAAGACTGTGCCAAGTGGACGGAAAGGTTCTGCAAAGGGGTAAGTGTTCATTTTCGGACAGTGCAGATGTCCGTTAGCGGACGATATCCGGAATTAAAGTTCATTTATCCATTAATTAATTGATGAAAAATTTCTTTATTAAGGAAGAATTTTCTTTCTTTGTGCTGCTTTATACCTTTATTTAAAGGGATACAATACTAACATTAATTTATATAGTTATGAAGATTTCACACATTGAGCATCTGGGCATTGCAGTCAAAAGCATTGAAGAAGCCCTTCCGTACTACGAAAACGTTTTAGGTTTAAAATGCTACAACATCGAAACTGTGGAAGATCAGAAAGTTAGAACCGCTTTTCTGAAAGTGGGCGATGTAAAGATCGAATTGTTGGAACCGACTTCTCCCGAAAGCACAATTGCCAAGTTCATCGAAAAGAACAACGGTAACGGTGGTATGCACCATCTCGCATTCGCTGTTGAAGACGGAGTGGCCGATGCACTTGCCGAAGTCGAGGAAAAAGGTATCCGCCTCATAGACAAAGCTCCCCGCAAAGGTGCAGAAGGACTGAACATTGCATTCCTGCATCCGAAGTCAACCCTCGGCGTTCTGACAGAGCTTTGCGAAAAACCGGAATAAGTACGACCGCAAACCGTCCAATCATAAATTGTATAAACATTAAAGAATATAAATTCATGAGTAATCAACTTGAAAAGATTAAAGAGCTTATAGACCGCCGCGCTGCAGCACGTCTCGGTGGTGGTGAGAAAGCGATTGCAAAGCAACACGAGAAAGGTAAATATACAGCTCGCGAGCGTATAACCATGCTTCTCGATGAAGGTAGTTTCGAAGAAATGGATATGTTCGTAGAGCATAGATGCACAAACTTCGGCATGGAAAAGAAGCACTACCCCGGTGACGGTGTGGTAACCGGTTGTGGTACAATCGAAGGCCGTCTGGTTTATATCTTCGCACAGGACTTCACAGTTTCTGCCGGTTCACTGTCGGAAACCATGTCTCTGAAAATCTGTAAAATCATGGATCAGGCCATGAAGATGGGTGCTCCGTGCATCGGTATCAATGACTCGGGTGGTGCACGTATCCAAGAAGGTATCAATGCCCTGGCAGGTTATGCTGAAATTTTCCAACGCAACATCCTTGCTTCAGGCGTCATTCCTCAAATCTCCGGTATTTTCGGTCCTTGTGCCGGCGGTGCTGTTTACTCGCCTGCCTTGACAGACTTTACTTTGATGATGGAAGGTACATCCTACATGTTCCTTACCGGTCCGAAGGTAGTAAAGACTGTAACCGGCGAAGATGTGAGCCAGGAAAATCTGGGCGGTGCAAGCGTTCACTCCACCAAATCAGGTGTTACTCATTTCACAGCACAGACTGAAGAGGAAGGTTTGGCTCTTATCCGCAAACTGTTGAGCTATATTCCACAGAACAATCTGGAAGAAGCACCTTATGTAGACTGTACAGACCCTATCGACCGTTTGGAAGACTCTCTGAACGAAATTATTCCTGATAATCCGAACAAACCGTACGACATGTACGAGGTGATTGGCGCCATCGTGGATAATGGCGAGTTCCTTGAAATCCAGAAAGATTATTCAAAGAATATCATTATCGGCTTCGCACGTTTCAACGGGCAGTCCGTAGGTATTGTTGCCAACCAGCCGAAATATCTGGCAGGTGTGCTCGACAGCAACGCATCCCGTAAAGGTGCACGTTTCGTTCGTTTCTGCGATGCCTTCAATATTCCTATCGTATCATTGGTAGACGTACCGGGATTCCTTCCGGGAACCGGCCAAGAATACAACGGTGTAATCCTGCATGGCGCCAAACTGCTATATGCATACGGTGAAGCTACTGTACCTAAAGTTACCATCACATTGCGTAAATCCTACGGTGGTTCTCACATCGTGATGAGTTGTAAGCAACTCCGTGGTGACATGAACTACGCATGGCCTACTGCAGAAATCGCAGTAATGGGTGGTGCAGGTGCCGTAGAAGTATTATATGCCCGCGAAGCCAAAGAGCATGAAAATCCGGCTCAATTCCTAGCAGAAAAGGAAGCCGAATACAACAAGCTGTTTGCCAACCCTTACAATGCTGCCAAGTATGGCTACATTGACGATGTAATCGAACCGCGCAACACACGTTTCCGCATCATCCGCGCCCTGCAGCAGTTGCAAACCAAGAAGTTGTCCAATCCGGCCAAAAAGCATGGTAATATCCCGCTTTAAAAGATTGAGAACAGAAAATTGAGAAATGAAAAATAAAACTCAACACTTATGAAGAAAATTAATATTGGAATATTCCTTTCATTGATGCTGGTGTTAGGTTTCTGCTCTTCTTGTAAAGAACAGAAGTCAAACAATAAGCTGTTGCTGAATGAAGTGCTGGTTAACAACGAAAGCAACTATCAGGATGACTACGGCGTACACAGCGCATGGATTGAAATATTCAACAGATCATACGGCAGTGCCGACCTTGCAGGTTGCTATCTGAAATTCAGCAGCCAGCCGGGTGATACAGCCAGTTATTTCATTCCCAAAGGTGATGTCCTGACATTGGTAAAGCCACGTCAGCATGCACTTTTCTGGGCAGATGGAGAGCCAAGACGAGGTACATTCCACACTAACTTCAAACTGGATACTACGAATGCCAATTGGATTGGGCTGTATGATTCCGGCAAGAAATTACTTGACCAAATAACAGTACCTGCCGGTATTTTAAAAGCCAACCAATCCTATGCCCGTATCAGTGATGCAGCCGACCAATGGGAAGTAAAGGGTGGAAGCGAAGATAAATATGTAACTCCGAGTACTAACAACAAGACTATCGACAGCAATGCCAAGATGGAAAAATTCGAAGAGCATGACAGCATAGGCATTGGCATGTCCATTTCTGCTATGAGCGTTGTATTCTGCGGATTAATATTACTCTACGTCTCATTCAGGATTATAGGCAAAGCATCAGTTAATCTCAGCAAGCGCAATGCGATGAGAGCCAAAGGCATCACTGATAAACAAGAAGCAAAAGAAAAACAACTGGGACAGGCTCCGGGAGAAATATTTGCTGCCATTTCAATGGCTATGCACGAATTCCAAAACGATGTACACGATGTGGAAGATACCATACTTACCATTACCCGTGTAAAACGTAGTTATTCACCATGGAGCTCAAAGATATATACGTTGCGTGAAACTCCTCACAAAAAGTAAAATCACCCATAATAAGATAAAACGATGAAAGAATATAAATATAAAATTAACGGTAACGTATATAAAGTTGCCATTGGAGATATTGAAGATAACATCGCTCACGTAGAAGTGAACGGTACTCCTTACAAAGTTGAAATGGAGAAAGCACCGAAAGTAGCCGTTAAACCGGTGGCACGCCCGGTAGCCACATCTGCTCCTGCAGCTCCTGCTACCCCGGTAGTAAAACCGGTAGCCGCTTCTACCGGTAAGTTAGGTGTAAAGTCTCCGCTTCCTGGTGTCATCCTCGACATCAAAGTAAATGTCGGTGATACTGTAAAGAAAGGACAGGTCATCATCATTTTGGAAGCCATGAAAATGGAAAACAATATCAATGCTGATAAAGACGGCAAGATTACAGCTATCAATGTAAATAAAGGAGACTCCGTTCTCGAAGGTACTGACCTCGTAATTATTGAATAACATGGGAGAATTTATCACATTTTTAGGAAACAACCTTGCCGACTTCTGGACTTATACAGGTTTTGCCAATGCAACGGTAGGACATGTGGTAATGCTTCTGGTAGGTTTGTTTTTCATATACTTGGCAATAGCCAAGGAATTTGAGCCGATGCTATTGATCCCTATCGGTTTCGGTATGCTGATCGGTAATATACCTTTCAATATGGAAGCCGGGTTGAAAGTCGGTATCTACGAAGAAGGTTCTGTACTTAACATTCTGTACCAAGGAGTAACTTCCGGTTGGTATCCGCCACTCATATTTCTGGGTATCGGTGCCATGACGGACTTCTCAGCCTTGATATCAAATCCTAAACTAATGTTGGTTGGTGCAGCAGCCCAATTCGGCATATTCGGCGCTTATATGATTGCCCTTGCCATAGGGTTTGACCCGATGCAGGCCGGTGCAATCGGTATCATCGGTGGTGCCGATGGTCCGACTGCCATCTTCCTTTCCTCTAAACTGGCTCCTAACTTAATGGGCGCCATTGCAGTGTCAGCCTATTCATATATGGCCTTAGTGCCAGTAATACAGCCGCCTATTATGCGTTGGTTGACCACTAAGCATGAACGCCTTATCCGTATGAAACCTCCACGTGTGGTTTCACATACAGAAAAAGTAATGTTCCCAATCATCGGTTTGCTACTGACTACATTCCTTGTACCATCCGGTTTGCCTTTGTTGGGCATGCTATTCTTCGGTAACTTATTGAAAGAAAGTGGCGTTACACGTCGTTTGGCCAATACAGCCAGTGGTCCGTTGATTGATACCATTACTATTTTGCTTGGTCTGACAGTAGGTGCTTCTACACAAGCATCCGAGTTCTTAACCCTTGATTCAATCAAAATATTCGGTCTTGGTGCCTTATCATTTGTCATTGCCACAGCATCCGGTGTTCTCTTCGTGAAGATTTTCAATATCTTCTTGAAGAAAGGTAACAAGATCAATCCGTTGATCGGTAATGCCGGTGTATCTGCTGTACCCGACTCTGCACGCATCTCCCAAGTAATAGGTTTGGAATACGACCCCACCAACTATTTGCTTATGCATGCCATGGGTCCGAATGTTGCCGGCGTAATCGGTTCTGCTGTAGCAGCAGGTATCTTGCTGGGATTCTTGATGTAGTACATTTTCATTCCGTTATTCGGATTGAATTCTGATCTTTTTTAAAGCCCCTTCAAAAGTGAAGGGGCTTTTTCGTTAATCTATCTAAAACTAATTACGATTATTTCGTAAGTGCGTTCTTTTTAGTAACTTGCAGTCTATTTAACCTCACATTAAAGACATACTGTATGCGAAAACTTCTTATCTTCCTCTGCTTCAGTGCATGCTGCTCTTTTCTGACAGCACAGAACCCGAACCCCATCCAGGAGGCGATGACCAACTACGATTATGAGACAGCCCTGATGCTGATTAACCAGGAAACTCCGACCATTCCTCTGCTCTATCAAAAAGGGAAGGCTTTGAAAGGGTTAGGAAACAACTTTGAAGCTCTGAGTGTATTTCAGGAAGTCGTAACCCGGGATTCACTCAATCCCCGTGCGTACATTGAAGCTGCCGAATGCTGCAAATCACTTGCCAAATATAGTGAGGCGCTGAATTACTACCAGAATGCGCTCCATATAAATCCGAACAATAAATACGTACGAATCCAGTACATCAGCCTATTGATGAGCATGAAGAGATACCGCGAATCTTTGAAGGAAAGCAACCTGCTGGCAGAAAAAGACAGTTCTGCCTACATACTGCACCTGAGAGCAGAAAGCATGGGGCAAGTCTACGACAACACAGAAATCATGCGTGTGATAGACGCCTATCTGGACATACAGAGAAGGTATCCCAATGATTATCTCTCCGCAGCCAAACTCGGCAATATATATGTGGCCGGCCATCAGTATGAAGACGCCATAGACATAACGGAGAAATACCGTTCCATAGACTCCACCAATGTCCTTGTGAACCGCATCAATGCCCAAGCCTATTGCTTGAACAAAGACTATCCCAAAGCAATAGAAAGATATGAACAACTGTTGCAGGAAAAGGACAGTTCTTTCCAAACCTGCTTCTACGCCGGAATCAGCTACTATGCCATCGAAGACTTCTACCCGGCACACGATCTGCTGGAAAGAGCCCTTAAAGATGATAAAACCAACATCAATGTCCTCTATTACTTGGGCCGCGCCTGTTCCAAAACGTCATGGAAAGATGACGGAGTAACGTATCTGGAAACCGCCGTAAACCTGGCCATGCCCAGCGACAGTGTCATGTCACGCTTATACGTGGGACTTGTAGACTGCTACAAGATGGCGCTCCAATATTCAGACCAGGCAAAAGCCATCCTGGCACAATACGAAAAATATGACCGGCAGAAACACAGACTGCTCTACGACGCAGCTTTTGTCTATTATTACTATCTGAAGGATGTACCCAAGGCAGAACAATACCTAACAGCCTACCTGAGAACCCGCCCGAAAAACAGTAAGGACAAAGTGCAGGAAGTGGATGCCGACGGAGTCCCCGTCATCGGAGAAGACAACCGGTACAATGCCGCCGAAAACTGGCTGAAGGACATCAGGGAAAAACGCAAGAAAGAAGACTTCTTCAAAGGAAAGGTCGATACCGCCAGCGTAGCCCCTATCAAATAAGAGCCGGTGAAAACGTTTGCATAATATAATAAGGAACAGTAACGGAGAAAGACTGACTTTCTCCGTTATTTGTTTTAATTTAGCGCAAAAATTAACCGTAAAGTTACTATCATGAAAAAAGTACTCTTAATCTTGGGAACACTCCTACTCTCCCTCAGTACGTATGCAGCTATGAACGTGAACAAAATCGACCCTCCGTTTTGGTACACCGGGATGCAAAACCCGGAACTCCAACTAATGGTTTATGGCGAAGGCATCGGCAATGCGGCAGTATCCGTCAATTATCCCGGTGTTTCATTGAGCAGCACTGTCAAGCTGGAAAGCAACAACTACCTCTTGGTCTATCTGAAACTGGACAAAGACGTGAAACCCGGAAAAATCAACCTTACCTTTACCGATGGAAAAAAGAGACTCATAAAGGAATATGAACTGAAAGCCCGTGGCAAGAAAGGTTGCGAGCACAAAGGTTTCGATGCCTCCGACGCACTATACCTGCTTATGCCCGACCGCTTTGCCAATGGCAACCCGGACAATGACCAGATTGCAGGCATGGCCGAGTACAAGGTAGACCGCAACGACCCCAACGCCCGCCACGGCGGTGACCTTGCCGGTATCGAACAGCACCTCGACTACTTCTCTGACCTCGGTGTCACAGCCCTCTGGTTTACTCCTGTATTGGAGAACAATATGACCGGTGGTTCCTATCATGGTTATGCTACCACAGACTACTACAAGGTAGACCCGCGCTTCGGTACCAATGAAGAGTACAAGCAACTGATTGAAAAAGCCCATGCACGCGACATCAAAATCGTAATGGACATGATTTTCAACCATTGCGGTGTAGAGCATGTATGGATCAAGGACATGCCCTCTAAAGACTGGTTCAACAACCCCGACCACAAAAACAATTTTGTGCAGACTTCTTTCAAACTAACTCCGCACGTAGACCCTTATACTTCCCAATACGACTTCGACCAGATGAATAATGGCTGGTTCGTCACTGCCATGCCCGACCTCAACCAGAAGAATCCTCACGTCTATCGCTATCTGGTACAGAACAGCTTTTGGTGGATTGAATTCGCCAACATTGATGGCATACGCATGGATACATACCCGTATGCCGACTATGATGCCATGAGCAACTGGATGAAGGAGCTGAACGAAGAATATCCCAACTACAACACCGTAGGCGAAACCTGGGTTACCGAACCCGCCTATACCGCCTGGTGGCAAAAGGATTCCAAACTCTCAGCCCCCAAGAACAGTAACCTGAAAACCGTGATGGACTTCAGTTTCTTCGACAAAATAAACACTGCCAAGAACGAACAGACCGAAACCTGGTTCAAAGGGCTTGACCGCGTATACAACAGCTTCGTATACGACTTCCTCTACCCAAACCCCGCTTTCGTATTGGCATTCATCGAAAATCATGACACCGACCGCTTCCTGGGTGAAGGTGACAACCTGCCGATGCTGAAGCAGGCCTCTACCCTGCTGCTCACCACCCGCCGCATTCCGCAACTCTACTACGGAACAGAAATCATGATGAATGGTGTGAAAAGCAAGAGCGACGGATATGTCCGCAAAGACTTCCCCGGCGGATGGCCCGGTGATGCAGAAACAGCATTGACCGCAGTTGGACGTACCAAGATACAGAACGAGTGCTACGACTTCTATAAAACCATCCTGAACTGGCGCAAAGGAAACGATGTGATAGCCAAAGGCAGCATGGTGCAGTTCATGGTGCAGAACGGAGTTTATGCCTATGCACGCCAGTACGAAGGAAAAACCGTATTCGTGATGCTGAATGGTACAGATGCAGGGACCACTGTTCCATTGAAATTCTACAAGGAAATCTTGAAAGACAGCAAGCAGGGAAAAGACATTCTTAGTGGAAAGACCATTGCTTTCGGTGAAGAGCTAAAGATGGCTCCCAGAGAATCGTTAGTGATAGAACTATAATCAGCCATTATTCATATACAGAAGTTAAGGCTCGATACTTCCCTTCCCCATCAGAAATAATATTTTCGCATATTGCCCTCACTTTTTCTCGTACCAGCCTGTTCATCGGTTGTTGAGTGATAAGTGAGGGCAAACCTGCACTTTTATCTGTCAGCCTATAGCAAAAATAAGAAAGCAATAAGGCAATCATCCTTTGGAAGTATGGCATCTGCCTTAGCATCACGATAGTGAACATAAATGTTCACTATCGTGATTTGCTTTGTTCACCTCAGTGAATGGCATTGTTCACTAACGTGAGCCGCTATCAGACAAATCGCTTTATACCATGAGAGTAACGTCTTACTCTCATGCTCCCCTCATGGTTGCTCTAATAGCTGCACACCCAGTGAATAACGGGATACAGCAACTCATGAGAGTATGAGGGTAAAACTGCGTGCAACATTTGTAATAAGCCGGATGAACAAACAATTCAGACTACTTACTCCGAAATTATCCTGAATCCCTTGTCTGCATTCTGTAGTTTCTTTTGCTCACACTTAGGTTTGCTGCGCCCTTGATACTTATAGCGCACTCCAAACATCATGATATTTCCCCTATTCGTGAACTTGTTATCAAAATCATTGGAGAACTTACGAACGGCTCCACAAAGAAACCACCTCCCGTAAGGGTGTAGGCCAAACGAAGCTTACTGACATGATAAGGCTTCAGATAAGGGTTCCCGGTAGAGACAGTTAATGTGTCAGATGAGCTGTTATAGGGATTGAGCTGCACCACACTGGGAAAAACAGACTGCCTGCTAAAGTTGAGCACCAATGAATGGTGGGTATTGAAACGATAGTTCAAATTGCCACCAGCCGCAGGTTATAGTAGTGGTCATCATAGCCCGACACATTCCTGAACACGGCATCCATTCCCTATGAAGCGACCAGCGAGAAGCCACCCCAGGCACGATTGACATCAAGATAAAGGTATTCATCCCATTCCCGGTGCTTGAAGATGGAAGAAACTTCCTTCTGTTCCCTGACCCGGTTGGACTGGAAATAAGTATTCAGACCTATCTTGGCATCAAACCCCAACCAGCGGAACTGATAGGATGGAGTAAAGGAAACAACCACCCTGCTATTGTGAAAATCATAAAGATAAGAATGAAGTTCCCGGTCATCATCTTCCGCCTGATTCACTTTATTTATGTTCCGGATTAGGCTGAGCTGCCATAAGAAATCGAGGACAGAGGCATTGCCGAAACGATGCTTATGGTAGGCATTCACGGAACCCACATACGATTTATCGTTCACTTTGTGCCAGTGTTGGTATGAAGTCACTATGCCGGATTTGTTGTCTGTCAGCAAGTCTTCTCCATAGGCCTCACTCCACTGGAGAATATAATCGAAGGTAACGCTGAACGAAGATTAACCGGCATCACTCCAGAGACAGTCGCCTCCCAAAGCAACATAAGTGTCGTTGTAATGGGAATTGCGGCGATAAGCCAAATTGCGTACAGAGCTTTCAATGGCAGTGGATTCCTGCACCTTCGACTTATTATTGAGGAAGGCAAAACTTTGAACTGTCAGGTACAGAAAAAATTTGCTGTCCCCTGTTTCGTATGAAGCATCGGCAATTCCATAGCGCAGGGCAAGATGAGAATTAATTTCACCGTTAAAGGCAGTATATTTCCGGTCTGTTTTCTTGGTCTTGATGTTCACTACGCTGGTATATCCCTCCCGCATGAATTCTGCAGAGGCTGTTTGTGTCACATCCACCGATAATATGTCCTCCGAGCTGACAGACTATTAAAGCCTTCTTTAATGAAAGTCCTAAAAACTGTTTTCAGTTCTTCATTATTAGAAGAACAATGCTCAATTGTCTGCCAAACACGTTCAAAATGAATTGTCATTCTATTCCTAAAAATATCTTTAATAGAATCTATTATCTCTGTAAGATGGTGCAATGTATTGTCCTCATAATCTTGTATGACAAAAAGTAAAGATAAGCTGCTGTTGCCCATCTTTACTTTAAAGTTATTAAATCCTGTTGGACTCACGATATTTACTTGGCGAACAACCAAATTGTTTTTTAAACGAAGCAGTGAAATATGCCTGGCTGCAGAAACCTGTAATATCCGCGATATATGTGAGTTTCTCGTCACTGTTCTTTATCATTTCTGCTGCTTTATTTAATTTATAGGTGCGGAAGAACGCGTTTGGACTCAACCCAGTCAGGTCCTTAACCTTATAGTAGAACTTAGAGCGGCTAATGGAGAAAATATCCAAAATCTCGTCGATGTCTATCTCGGCTTCAGTCATGTGTGACTTCATGTATTCATAGATTTTTTCTATGAACTCGCCATCCTGCGACTGCAGCATAGGCTTCTCTTCGGTTGTTATCTGGGTTGACGAAGTGAGCATCTGGCGGATCTTCCGGCGATTACTTAAGATGTTTTTTATTAGCGCCAGAAGATAGTCGGGGCTGAAAGGCTTTACTACATAGGCGTCAGCACCAGCATTAACTCCTTGAAGCTGATGTTCAGGAAGACTGTATGCCGTTAACAGAATCACAGGTAGATGACATGTTGTGGGGTCTGACTTTATGCGATTGCACACCTCAAAGCCATCGATGTCGGTCATAAGAACATCGCTGATAATTAAATCGGGTTTTATATCGCCAATCTCATTAATGGTTATTATGGGATTGGTTCGACATTCCACGTTGTAATCTTTCAACAACAGCTTCATGAAATTCAGCACGTGAGTATCGTCGTCTATTACCAGTATCTTTGGCTTTCCTTCTTCATCTGTTAGCTGTGTAACTGATGTTTCAGAAATTACCAGATCGGGAGGGGTACTATCGTCAATAATATCGTCCATTGGACTTTCGTTAGTATTGTCGATAAAGCCTTTATAAAGTTCAATGTTCTGTGGCAACACAAAGGTAAATACTGTTCCTTTGGGAGTATTGCTTTCACATTTTATAAATCCATAGTGCAGATTCACAAGTTGCTGTGTGTAGAACAGTCCTATACCCGTACCCCATGTGCTCTGGCGTGTAGAGTGTTCTATCTGATAGAATCGTTCAAACACTGCTTTCTGCTTATCTTTTGGAATGCCAATGCCCGTATCGGCCACCACTACCTTCAGCCAACTGTCGGAGTCGATACCTGATAAATCTGCAAACAAAGTTTCAACAGAGGTTTTGTCGACAAAGGCCATGTCAATCTTTATAGAGCTTTCTTCGGGCGAATATTTTAATGCATTAGACACAAGATTGGTAAGGATTTTGTCGAACTTATCCACATCTAATGGCATCAGCATTTCTGAATCCTGAGTGAAGCATTGTACTGAAATTTGTTTCTGCTTAAAGCCCACTGCAAAACGGTTAATAGTATTGTTAAGCACAGGCACAGCATCAACCTCGGTCACTTTTAGTTTAAGTATGCCATTTTCCATTTTATTAAAGTCCAGAATTTGGTTCACCAACTTAAGCATTCGGTTTGCATTCTGACTGATAATATTTAGCAGATTGCCTGTCTCTCCATCACTTTCGCTTCCTCGTAGCATTCTTGTTGCACCATAAATCATTGTGAGAGGTGTTCTGAACTCATGTGAGATGTTGGTGAAATACTTCATATTCATCATAGACGCATACTTCTCCTGCTCACGTTGCATGGTGACACGTTTTATCTGCTCCCTGTTTGCTCTCATGCACCTTAATATTCGCCATACCACATAGAATAAGACAATAGTAAGCAATGGATAAAAGCCAAATACTAACCAAGGCTGCGCCCATGGCACAGGAGCAACGTGTACATTTACTTTACGGCGACAAATCTCATCACCGTTCTCGTTTAGAGCAATCAAGTTAAGTAGATAACTCCCCGAACCAATGTGCGAATAATAAGCATAGGATGCATTTTCAATGGAGTTCCATTTGTCGTCAACGCCATCGAGCATGAATTCAACCTTCTGCTTGTTAAAGTGACCAAAGTCCAAAGTAGAATAAAAGAAATACACCCCATTATTGTTGTAGGGTAGATACACGTCTGTAATACTGCCGTCAACAAACTTCAGTTTGTTTTTATCGCTACCTTTGTATAGTTCCTCGTTTGATGCTACATATTCCAGATGTATATTACTCCTTTCACTTGGCTTTATTTCGGTAGGATTGAACACGGTAAGTCCCTTGGTACCTCCCATCAACACATCGCCACTCCACCCTGCAACTGCACTCATTGGGGCATAGGTATCATTTCCCGTACCATCTTCAGAATGGTAAGCCAAGAAATGTTTTTTTTCTGGATCAAAACGAATCAATCCATTCAAAGTTCCAATCCAAAGATTGCCAACATTGTCTTCTACAATGCTATTCATTTGTGAACATATATCATCGCTGTTAATGGTCTTGATTTGCTTATTTTCAAGATTTATATGAAGTAGTCCGAGTCCATGTGACACCCCCCAAGCATTGTGATTTTTGTCTATAATGAAATCTGTGCACGATAGGCCGGTGTTGCGCGTGCGGGGAATTGTCAGTTCATCAATCTGCATGTTTATAGTATTCACTAGATATAGGTTACCGGCATACGCACTGACAAGAATGCGTTGAGCATCTACCTGCCGAATAACATTCACCAAACCCACATTCTCTTTTACCTTTGTTGGACTATCCTCGCCAAAGAACAAGCAACAAAGTGTCTGGTTTGTTTCAAACCAGATGT
Organism: uncultured Bacteroides sp.; assembly: GCA_905197435.1. Classification (GTDB taxonomy): domain Bacteria; phylum Bacteroidota; class Bacteroidia; order Bacteroidales; family Bacteroidaceae; genus Bacteroides. The sequence continues at coordinate 21,729 of CAJJYX010000002.1, read as the reverse complement.
TTCCCTGGGCATCTTCGCCCACAGTGTAGCAATGATGCGGAAACTCTTTTACTAACGTTAGCATATTACCATTGGGATTACACTTCAATAGCGAGGTGTTGGTGATGAGCCACACAAAGCCTTTGCTATCTACAAAAATTTGATCCATACCACCTCTGCCCGATGCTATATCTGTAACTATTGGCTGGGTAAAATTACCATTAGTTACTCGGAATAATTGTTTGTGTGCAACTATAACATAGTAGTCACCTTGCACACCCCTCGCAACGTGTGTGATGTCTTTCCCTTGAAAGTACTGTGCTACATCATTATTAGTTTGAAATCGTTTCTCCTTATTATATATAACCTTGTAGCCATTAAGCTTTGTACCAATCCAGATATTGCCATGCGAGTCTTTCAGTACGCTTGTAATATCGTCGACATCGCAGGCGAATGGAAAACCCGCTTCGTTTTGAGCAATAACATTCATACCAGATATGTCGAACCAGTAGAGTTTTCCGTCATCGCCAAACAAAATCATAGATGTATTGTCGTATCTTTTCGCCCTATTTATACGCTTTCCCTGCAGTTTCGTCACTACTCTTGATGTAGAAACATTTTTTTCAATGTCGAGGGTTGATGTGTTTACAAAAACGACGCCTAGTGATGTAAAGTAAGCCAGAAGACCATTGGGAATCAAACACGACGTATATAGCTGTCCATCGACAGGAATGCCCTTTACTCTGCTGAAATCTGTTGTTGAGTAACAGCAAATCTCACCGGTGTGCCACACCCATAATCGATTGTTCATGTCAATATCCATCGAGAAGCCAGCCATACGCTTTATATGACCATTTGTTGATGGGGTATATTCATAGATAGATGTACCATTGTCAGCCACGCTGAGGAACACACGTCCATCGCCTGTCTCATCAATATCGTGTGAGTATGGATATTCACCCTCTTTAAAGACTGTGCGAAAACTCCCGTCATTGTTATACACGGATGTGCCAAACTCGGTAAGAACATAAAGTTGCCCTTTCTTTGAAAGATAGAACTGCAAGGCAGCATCGTTACAAAGGCTTGTAGTGTCAACAGTGGAGCGATATTGATAGAAAATTTCCCCATTATATTGAAATACTCCACCAGATGTAGCAAACCATATATATCCGTTTGCATCTTCTATAATATCATTTATCTTTTCATAGTCTATGAGTTGCTGACGTGTAACAGATACGTCAGCAACAGACTGTTTTGTTCTGTTAGTACATGAAACAATAATGCAGATAGAAATTAACATTAATAGATTGTTAGTTTTCATCAGTATTTTATTAGATTTAGATAATGTAAAAGTAATACATAAAACGCTAATCACATAACTTTTTGAAGATTTTTCCCTTGGAAAGCCTATCATTGTCGACTTTTGGATTCTTGTTATAGTGTTTTAGATTCTTATTATAGTGTTTTGGATTTGTATTATAAGTGTTTGTTGCTTAATGAAAGTTATTTTTCTTTTGATATGCCAACTTTGCAACCACAATAAATCAGCTGCACTGGTTACAGCAAGTCAAACGTTTCAAGCTGCGCCTGATATTATGAAAAATTAAAATTAAAGCTAAAGAATATCATTCACAATCAAACTTTAAATTATGTTCATGCTGTCTACTAAAAAAGCGGACGGTTAAAAATTAAATAAACTTGGTTCACTAAAACCGCATCGTTCTTTGTCATTATTGAAATTAGTTTTGTTAAAGAGGTCTCTAAATATGGTTTTATCAGTTAGCGATATGCTCAGGATTTGAAGAATCTCATAAGTGGTTCTTTCAATTTCAATGACATGCTGAATAATTGCTACAAGGCAATAGGCAATGATTGCAGAGTATATTTGTCTTTTTACGGGATTCTCTGTATTGCCCTAGAACTTCTTTATTTTCAGATGTTGCTTAAACCATTTAAAGAAAAGTTCAATCTGTCACCTGTTTTTATAAAGTTCTGCAATTTGTAGCGGAGATAAATCCATAGCATTGGTAAGGAACGTAAACTTACGTCTTTACTCTTCATTTCCACAACAAACCTTTCGTATATGAAAAGGATAATCCTTGGAGCTTTTATAAATAGTGAGTTCACCAATTGCACCAGAGAGTATATTTCGGGGTAAACGGTGTTTCCAATTTATAGCTTTGAACTGCAAGTTTGATTTTACTCTTAAAACGAAACAGGAGTCTGAAGTTTCTATTTAGGAAAGACTCTTAAAATAGTTATAATCACGGTTAAAAATATAGTAAGAACCTGTCTCATAAGGAACTTCAGTCATAACTTTGCTATCGTGAACCGAAGTTGTTGTTATATGGAAGAATGCAGATATTTGAGTTTCTTTGTGCCTGTTCAACCATGTAATAAAACAAAGAATTCAAAGATATAGTAATCTCTATTTTGATTGGCTTTGGATAAATTGCTTTAGGCTATATTTTTTCCAAAACCTAAGTGATATGTTTTCCCTTGATGGACTTACAAAGCAATAATAAGGTCGTGTAGACTTTCTCTGCCTGAGAGTTGCCCGAATATCAAAGCTAGTAGTTGATTCCAGCATGTGAAGAATTTCACATATTTGTCTCCATCATACTCAGCAACAATGCGATTAAATTTACTTCAGTCAAGGAATGATACCAACTGTGAGAAAACGTATTTATCTTGATGCATCTGCTATCATATTTAATATGATACAAATCTACAAAATCAAATCCGTTCTCTCTGGAAACCTCTGTAACTAACTATATTTCAAATATATCAAAAGACTATTGTATTTTTAGTGGACACTAATGAATTATGTTATGAAAAGAATCTTTCTATTAATCACATTGCTAAGTCTTATCGCTCAAGGCATAAGCGCCCAAAATGGTAATGTAAGTGTGACGGGCCGTGTAACAAGTGCCATTGACTCTGAACCTCTCATTGGAGTAACTGTTAGTGTAAAAGGAAACTCAACCAAAGGAACGGTTACAGACATTGATGGCAAATTTAAACTATCGGTAGCATCTGACGCTGTTCTATCGGTGTCATACATTGGTTATAAAACAAAAGAGGTGTCTGTAAATGGACATACCAATATTGACATCGTACTGAACGAAGATTCAGAACTTCTTGAGGAAGTTGTTGTTGTGGGCTATGGCACACAGAAGAAAGCCAACCTCACCGGTGCTGTTACATCCATGAAGAACGATGATCTTCTGAAAGCCAAGGCTGCAAACTCCACCAATGTTCTGATTGGACGCATGCCTGGAATCATAGCTAAGCAAGCAAGTGGAGAGCCTGGTGCAGACTATTCATCAATATATATCCGCGGTATAGCAACATTCCGTGGTGATACCTCACCAGCCTATATCATTGACGGCGTGGAGCGTTCGTCCAGTGACTTCGCCCGCATGGATCCAAATGACATTGAATCTATAAACGTCTTGAAAGATGCGGCCTCGGCTGCCATCTTCGGTATGCGTGGTGCCAATGGTGTTATCGTGATTACAACAAAGCGCGGCGCGCAAGCAAAGCCAACAATAAAGTACTCGGGAAACCTCTCTCTCACATCTCCCACAAAACTTCCTAAATATGCAAACTCCTATGACTATGCACGCCTTTACAACCAGTTCATGGGACAAGAGATCTACAGTGCCGAGGAGATTGAGAAATTCCGCGATGGTTCAGACCGCGAGTCCTATCCTAACACTAACTGGTACGACGAGATGCTATCAAGCTATGCTGTTGAGCAGCAACATAATGTATCTGTATCGGGTGGTAGCGACAAAATGCGCTATTATGTCAGCGGAGGTTTTCTCAACCAGGGAGGTCTTTGGGACGACATTAACTACAAACGCTACAACCTTCGCAGCAACATCGATTCCGATATTACCAGCACTACCCACCTGAAAGTTGACCTTTCTGGACGTGTTGAAAAAAGTCTTAACTCTGGATCAGCCTCAGGCATCTTTGCTGCATTGATGCGCAACACCCCCGTTCTGCTCTGCCGTTATGATGATGGACGATTTGCTGTGCCCGATGCCACACACCAACGTGGTTGCCTACAACCAGCCAGGAGGCAGCTACGGTAAAAGCAAGACATTTGTTGGAGATGCTGTGGTTGAACTCGAGCAGAAACTAAATGTCATAACTCAAGGGCTCTCTATAAAGGGTACCATGGCCTATAGCTATCAAAACGGCAGCAGTAAGAACTGGACCGTATCGCCTTACATTTATTCAAAACAAGCAGATGGCAGCTATCTGTTAGCTCCACGCACCACCCCGAGCTTAGGTTTAGGCAAGAGCAATACAGAGAACCAAGAATATCAGTTACAACTGAATTATGACCGTTCTTTCGGCAACCACAACATCAGTGCTATGGCAATGGCTCTCGAGAAAAAGAGCCGTTATGAGAATTCAAGTATGCAGCGCGTTTCATTTGACTCAGAGGTGCTCGACCAAATGGATGCAGGCAACTCTACAGACCAAACCCTCAGTGCTTACGATACCAAGACTGCACGAATAAGCTACCTTGGACGATTGAACTACAACTTCGCTAACCGCTACTTGGCAGAATTCAACATTCGTCGTGACGCATCCGAGAATTTTGCATCATCACACCGTTGGGGTACCTTTATGTCGGGATCTCTTGGATGGGTCATCTCTGAAGAAAAATTCTTCGAGCCACTTCGTCAGACAATCGACTTCCTAAAGATTCGTGCATCCTATGGCACACTTGGTAATGACAACACTGGCAGTGTGGCATACCCTTACTACAGTCGCTACGAGCTTTATTCTGGTGGCACTGCCAGCAACTATCTTCCCAACAACCGCGGTGACTACGCATTTGGCAGCACCGTCACAAAGGGATTAGTGCCAGGAGCCGTTGCCAATGAGTTGGCAACATGGGAACGCGCTACAAAATTCAATATCGCACTCGACATAGACCTATGGAATAGCCTGAGTTTCAGTATTGACTATTTTACTGAGAACCGCAGCCACATCTTGCTACAACGCTACGACGAGGTGCCGGGATCTTTTGGAGCTACTCTGCCTTTGGAAAACCTTGGAAAGGTAAAGAACAAAGGTGTTGATATGTCACTGACCTATCACAAGCGCATGGGTGACTTCGACTGGAGTATTGGCGGAAACTTCACCTATGCTCATAATGAGATAGTTGAAATGGCAGAGGCTGCCGGCACAAGCGAATATATGCGCAAAACCGGACGTCCCATCAACGGATACTACGGGTACAAAACCGACGGGCTCTTCCAATCACAAGAAGAAATCGATAACTATGCAAAACAAGAGGTGGCTGGTTCCAACTATGTAACTCAGCCAGGCGACATAAAGTATGTTGATGTTAATGGTGATAATGTAGTAAATTCTGATGACATGACGTATCTTGGCAACGGCAATGTGCCGGAAATAGTTTATGGCATTAACGGAGCATTGAAGTGGAAGAATGTGGATTTCAGTTTCTTGCTACAAGGTGCAGGTCGTGTTCAAGTTTATCTCAATGGTAGTATCATACAGCCGTACTTTAACCAAGGTAACCTGCCACAGCTCTGGATAACCGATAGTTGGAGCGAAACCAATCGCAATGCCCGTTATCCAAGGTTAGCGAATACGACACACAACCTGCCTGCAACCGACGTCAGTTGTGTAGAGACATATCTTTATGATGCATCTTATTTACGTCTGAAGAATATTGAGATAGGTTACAACCTTCCCCCAAAGTGGCTCAGCGCACTAAACATAACAGGACTACGTGTGTATGTAAATGCCACCAATCTGCTCACGTTTACATCGGTGCCACAAATTGACCCAGAGAACATCCATTCGCAAGGATGGTCCTATCCACAGATGAAAGCATTCAATTTCGGACTCACACTTCAATTCTAAATATTAAAACATATCATTCTAAGACATATCATTATGAAAAAGATATATTATTTCTTGTTCTCTATATTGGCTGTAGCAGTAACAAGTTGTTCTGACGACCTAAATATTAAGCCCACTTCGTTTATCTCAGATGCCACCGTTTGGGAGGATCAGGCACTGATAAACAAATATGTTGCCAACATATATGGCTCTATGTTGTGCGGCTTTAACCGCTGTACGGCAGGATATGGTCAGGACTGGTCAATGTCATGGGCTGGCAACCTCGATGGTGGCACCGATGACATAGCAGTTGTAGCTGACAGCCCTATTTACACCCAACTTAATAAAGATGCCATCACTGCTCAAAGCTGTCCGTTTGTAAACGAAATATGGACACAGGAGTACGTAGTTATTCGTCGCTGTAACGAGCTGATCGAACGTATTGCTGACGTCAGTACACAGGTATTAGCAGAAAACGTTAAATCTAGAATTTCTGCAGAGGCCCGTTTCCTACGCGCATTCTGCTATTTCGAATTGGCCCGCACATTTGGCAAAGCTCCATTAATTGTCGAGGCACAGAGCTTGGACGACAATCTGCAAGTTGCCCCATCGTCTTTTGATGAGATAGTAGACTTCATTGTTGACGAATGCAACATTTATGCCCAAGATCTTCCATTGACATATAGTGAAAGTGAAACCGGGCATGCTACCCGTGGTGCATTCCTTGCGCTGAAAGCCCGTGCCTTACTCTACGCAGCAAGCCCACTCAACAGCTCAGACAACTCACAGAAATGGGCTGCTGCAGCACAGGCTGCACAAGACGTCATCAACCTGGATATTTATGAACTCTACAACAATGGATCTACACCATATTATAGCATGGGATTCGACAAGACCACTGCTAACAAAGAAATTATTTTCGAGCGTCGCTTCTCCTACCCCGAAGGGCCTCACAACATTCACATGATGTGGAGTCTGGATGCCTACGATGCAGGTTCATGGAATGGTGTATATCCAACACAAAATCTTGTTGATGCATATGAAACAACCGACGGCAAACTGATTGACGACCCAACCAACACATTATATGACCCACAAAATCCTTATGAAAACCGCGACAAGCGCTTCTACCAGAGTCTGCTTTACAATGGTTCGATGTGGGAGACTTACGAGATAAACATTGTAACCAACACCGTTGACGAGTCAAAGAACGGATCATGCAAACCTCGTTTAGGTAAGGCGCGTTGTGGATATGGACTTCGCAAATTCATAGAAGAACTAGATCCCTCTACCAACATCTATGGTGGATATGCCCAGAGCAATAACTTCCCTTATTTCCGCTATGCCGAGATTCTTCTTAACTATGCCGAGGCTCGCAACGAGGCTTCCAGTACTCCTGATCAAAGTGTTTACGACGCCATCAACCAAGTGCGTGCACGTGCCGATCAGCCTGCACTTCCCGACGGACTAACAAAGGACGAGATGCGTAAGCGCATTAAAAACGAGCGCCGTGTGGAACTCTTTATGGAAGAGCATCGCTTCTATGATCTCCGTCGTTGGCTGGATGGCGATGTGCTGGCCGATCCTATCATGGGGATCAACTGCTACGACAATAATGTGACTCGTCGTTATGAAATATCACAGATTGAGGAACGAGTGTTTACCGGTGAGCACTATTTCCTGCCAATTCCTTTGACTGAGCAGCAGAAGAATCCTTTGCTTGCAGAGTGATATTTAAATAAACAGAATTAAACTCTTGATAAATATGCTAAGGAAACTAACAACAATCATCATATTAACAAGCTGTGTCGCTATAAGCGGCACAGCATCTATTAAGTCTGACAAAAACCGTAATAAAGATAGAGAGCAGAAGATTGAAAAGCAACTTTCTTCAATGTCTTTAGAACAGAAAATAGGTCAGATGGTGCAACTGGAAGTAAACATGATTACACAGTTTGAACAGCGTTACACCGTTACTGCACTTCAGAAACTATCTGTCAAAAAACTCTCTGACATAATCTCAAAGTTTGACTTGACAAATGAATATGATGCCACATTGATGGTTGTTAGCAATGGAAAACCCCAAAGCAGCAATGACTACCAATATCAATGTTTGTCACAAGCTATTAACTATAAGTTAGGTTTTAAGTTAGACAAAACCAAACTGCAGAGCGTGTTTCAGACTTATCATGTTGGATCTATTCTGAACATGCTCGGAGGCACTTGTGCTGCCGAAGTTGACGTGTGGAACAAAGCTACCAATGCCATTCAAGAAGCGGCATTAAAATATTCTGGTATACCAATGGTTTATGGCTTAGACCAGCTGCATGGTACCACATATACGGCAAAAGGCACCTTATTTCCACACCAGATAGGAATGGTGGCCACCTTCAATCCCAAGCTCGCCAAGCGCATGGGAGAAATTTCCGCCTATGAAACACGAGCCTGTGGCGTGAGGTGGCTGTTCTCGCCATCAATGGACATCTGCCGAAAGCCATCATGGCCAAGACTATATGAAAGCATGGGTGAAGATCCCTATGCGGCATCTGTTATGGGGGAGGCCTATCTTAAGGGGCTTCAGGGTGACGACCCCAACAATATTGATGAATATCATGTGGGGACATGTCTTAAGCACTATTTCGGTTATGGCGTACCTGACAATGGCATAGACCGCACTCCGGCAAATGTAAACGAACAGGACTTGCGAGAAAAACTGTTCACGCCGTTTCTGAAAGCCTTTCAGAATGGCGCCATTGCAACAATGACCAACTCCTCAATATTAAATGGAATGAATGGCGTTGCCAACAAGAAGTTTTTGCAACAATGGCTGAAGGATGACCTTGAGTGGGATGGGCTGATTGTAACAGACTGGGGAGACATAGAAAATCTTTATATCCGTGACCATATTGCAGCCTCACAGAAAGATGCCATTAGGATGGCCATCAATGCAGGCGTAGACATGATGATGGTGCCTTCTCAACTAAACTATGGCGAAACACTCAAACAACTTGTGGAAGATGGTTGTGTGGCACAGGAAAGAATAGACGATGCAGTGAGACGAATTCTTAGACTTAAATACAGATTAAATCTTTTTGATAATCCCTATAGTAATGACAACAAGTACCCACTATTTGGAAGTGCAGCTCATGCAGCTGTGGCTAAGCAGATGGCTGTAGAATCGGAGATTCTTCTGAAAAATGAAGATAATATCCTACCCTTGCAACATGGCAAAAAAATATTGCTGTGTGGACCTAATGCAAATACCATGCGTGGACTAAATGGTGGCTGGAGCTACTCTTGGCAGGGCAATAATGTAGAGAAATTCTCAGAGCAATATAACACCATTCTGGAAGCCATGACTAATAAGTTTGGCAGTGACAACATTGTTTTTGAACATGGAGTGGCTTATGAGGAACACAAAGAGTGGACAGCCGAAGATGCTTCGGGCATAGAAAAGGCTGTGGCTCAAGCCAAGAATGTTGACTACATCATTGCGTGTGTTGGTGAGAATTCCTATGCCGAGACAACCGGCAACATCAGCGATTTGAATCTATCATCTAATCAGAAACTGTTAGTAAAGCGCCTGCAGGAAACAGGCAAGCCTGTGATACTCATTCTGAACGAGGGAAGACCACGACTGATTCATGACCTCGTAGATGGCTGTAAAGCCATTGTCAACATAATGCTTCCAGGCAACTATGGTGGCGATGCACTTGCCGACCTCCTCTCGGGCGATGAGAACTTCAGCGGCAGATTGCCATTTACATATCCTTCACACCCTAATTCGTTCACCACCTACGATTTTAAAGTATGCGAGGCAAGAGAAACTATGCCCGGAACATATAACTATGAGGCTCACACAAACACGCAGTGGTGGTTTGGCGAGGGAATGAGTTATACCACTTTTGAATACAGCAACCTCGAAATAAATAAATCGTCGTTCGATGCTGGTGACATATTAGAATTCAGCATCATGGTTAAAAACACTGGTAACCGAAAGGGTAAGGAAACAGTAATGCTATACTCGCAAGACCTCAGTGCATCAATCATCCCTGACAATCGGCGGCTAAGGAACTTCAAAAAAATTGAGCTTACCCCTGGTGAAAGCCAGACTGTATCATTCTCAATAAATGCAAAGGACTTAGCCTTTATAGGTTCAGACGGGAAATGGCATTTAGAGAAAGGTGAGTACAAAATTACCGTTGGTAACCAAGCAACGATAATCAACTGTGTGTCCGATTTTACAAGCGAAACGAACATTCTAAATTAAACATGAAACTAAAAAACATTTTGCTATATAGTGTTGCAAGTCTGTTGTTTGCAGGGTGTTCAAAGTCAAACACATCAAAGATGGACAATTTCATTGACCAACTGATGGACGAGATGACTGTAAAGGAAAAAATTGGTCAGCTCAATCTGAATGTGAGTGGAGGATTTGTTGCTGGAGAAGGTATCAATGGCAACACTGTTCCACTGGAGCAACGAATAGAAAATGGTGAGATTGGCGGCCTTTTTGGTATGAAAAATGTGGAAGTGATAAAGCATTGGCAACAAGTGGCAGTGGAAAAAAGCCGTCTCCACATACCTTTGCTGTTTGGAATGGACGTTATCCATGGCTATGATGTAACATTTCCTATTCCATTGGCATTGGCGTCGTCATGGGACCCCGACATGATAGAACAGGTTGCACGAACTTCTGCTATAGAAGCTAGTTCAGATGGTGTGAACTGGGTATTCTCGCCAATGGTGGATGTATGCCACGATGCCCGCTGGGGGCGCATTGCCGAAAGTGCCGGTGAGGATCCATATCTGGGTGGCGAGATTGCAAAGGCTTGGGTGCGTGGATATCAAACAAACAACCTTTTGGATGCCCCTGACAACGTCATGGCCTGCGTGAAACACTATGCCCTGTATGGCGCAGGTGAGGCCGGCCGCGACTACAACACTGTTGATATGAGCCGCCCAAAGGCTATGAACGAGTTTATGTTGCCCTATAAGGCTGCAGCCGAGCAGGGTGCAGGAAGCTTCATGGCATCGTTTAATGAATTTGAGGGCATTCCTGCCACCGCCAACGAGTATCTGCTCGATGAGGTGCTTCGCAAGCGATGGGGCTTCAAAGGATTTGTGGTTACAGACTACACAGGTATAATGGAGATGACCAATCATGGAATAGGCAACGAACTGGAGGTAACAGCACGTGCCTTGAAAGCTGGCATCGACATGGACATGGTCAGTGAATATTTCACCACCCACCTACAAGAGGCCATTGAAAAGAAAATGGTAAAGATGGACGATATTGACAGGGCATGCCGCAGAGTACTTGAAGCGAAGTATAAACTAGGCCTTTTCGACGATCCATACAAATATTGCGATGTGGCACGAGCCAAAGCCACTTTGGGAAAAGCGGAACATGTGAAACAGGCCCGCAAAGTTGCACAGCAATGCCAAGTGTTGCTGAAAAATGATGGAAATCTGCTGCCGCTGAAGCGTAATCAGCGCATAGCTGTTATCGGCCCATTGGGCAACAGCGCAAACGACATGCTGGGGTGCTGGAGTGGAAGTTCGGAAAAGGTGTTGCCCGTGTCTCTGATTGACGGATTGAAAATAGCAGTGGGTACCCAAGGCCGCGTGGAATATGCCACCGGGAGCCATCTTGTAAAAAATCCAGAATTAGAGAAAATTCTTGTGGGCTCTTTTATGGGTTTGGCTAAGGCTGGAAATGCCAAGGAGTCAACATGGCGAAGCAATGGTGAACTGCTGCGTGAAGCTCTTGTCGTAGCATCAAGAAGTGATGTTATTATTGCTGCGCTAGGCGAAAACATGAATATGAATGGCGAGGGTGCATCGCGTGCTACCCCAAATCTGCCAGAGCCACAGTTGCAGCTTCTTGAGGCACTAGTGGCTACAGGTAAACCTATTGTTTTGGTAGTTTTTACCGGCCGTCCATTGGAGCTGACATGGGCCGACCAACATGTGCCTGCCATACTGAACGCCTGGTTTCCTGGTGTAGAGGCAGGTAATGCCATTGCCGATGTTCTGTTTGGTGATGTGAATCCTTCAGCAAAGATAACGGTAACATTCCCTCGAAGCATAGGACAAATTCCGATTCATTACAATCACAAGAACACCGGACGTCCTCACTCTGCTGACGATGCTCCATATATACGGTTCAAGAGCAATTATATTGATGTAGTGAATGCCCCACTTTATCCATTTGGCTATGGACTGAGCTACACTACCTTTGCTTATGCCCGCATGAAACTGTCGTCTAACACACTCTCAAAAGATGGAAAACTGACAGTAAGCATACAGGTGAAGAACACCGGAGCACGAGCAGGAAAGGAAACGGTGCAGTTATATATCCACGATGTTATAAGTTCTAGCACAAGACCTGTAAAGGAGTTAAAAGGCTTCAAGCAAATTGAGCTACAGGCTGGTGAATGCCAGATAGTGTCGTTCGAGATAACATCAGAGGATTTAAAGTTCTACAATCATGAATTAGAATACGTTTGCGAGCCTGGCGAATTCGAGGTGATGATTGGTCCCAATAGCCGTGATGTAATATCTGCCTCGTTTGTTTACAATTAAAAAACATTGCATCAGATAATATGAAAGAAAACATTATATCATTTTTTATACTGAACATTTTCCTACTTATAGGATGTTCAAGCGACAACAATAGTTCGGAAGTAGACGAAACGTTTTCTGTTTCAGGTAAAATTGTTGATTCGGATGGCTGTGGACTTGCGAACATAAGCCTAACAATTGGAAACCAGACGGTCTACAGTTCAGCATCAGGCGAGTGGAGCGTATCCAACTTGAAGGACAGTGTAAAAATAACTCCTATGGCCGATGGCTACACCTTTACGCCAGCGTCGGCAACAGCGTCATCGACACAGACTGTTACTTTCGTTGCAAAGAAAACAACCATCGACCTGTCGGCAGAGGCCGAAAATATCGTGGCATGGTTTGAAAATGTGCAGTACTCCAACGGACTACTGCCAAGCACCGAGAACAGCAGCACGATGTCGCTCTACGACAACGCCCTAGCAGCACTTGTGTTCACTGCCACGGGCAAGTATTCCAAGGCTGAATCTATTTTCAATTTCTTTAACCAGCGCATAGGTAGCGAGCTCACAACCAATGGTGGTTTTTCTCAGTTTCGCAGTACCGACGGCACACCTTCGGGTGACCGATGGCTTGGTGACAATGCCTGGCTGCTAATAGCACTGAACAACTACACGGCAAAGGTGGAGACTACAAAATATGACAAACTAAAGTCGACGCTGGAAATTTGGATTCGTTCACTACAAGACAAAGATGGTGGACTTTGGGGAGGCATCACTGCAAGCAATAGCACTATCTCGAAAAATACCGAAGGTATGATTGATGCCTACTGTGCAGTGCAGGGATATGACGACTTTCACAAAAAACTCCTCGCACACCTTAAAGAAAGCAGATACAACAGTACTGATGGCTTGTTGGTGTCATGGCCAGGAAATTATTATGAATATGCACTCGACAATCACAGTTGGGGATATTGCACATTTGAGGATTTCCCTAAAACAGTGCTCGAAAAAACAACAATGTATACAAACACCCAAAGAGCCACAGCCAATGGTGCCTTGATAACAGGGTTTGCCCCCGACATCGACAAAGACATTGTATGGCTTGAGGGCACAGGACAGATGGTGGTGGCTTACCAAAAGGCTGCCGACTCCTACAAGTCGACAGCCTATTTGGCGGAAATGAAAAAGTTACTGATATCAAGCACGCTCTATCCTAATTCCGCAGGATTGCCCTATGCATCAAATCTTGGCACTACCTATGGCAGCTCACAACTTTGGAAGGGAGCTGACACAAATATTTGCATATCGTCGAGCGCATGGTATTTGTTTGGCTTGTTGAACTTCGACCCAATGGCTGTTGGCTATAGCCGAGGCACACCTGATGTCGATAAATTTTGGAAAGACTGAAGTGATAGACAAAAACAAGCTTGCCCCTGTTTACATAGCCATTATCCTCAAAGAGTCTTTTCCCGGCACAATTTCCCTTAATGGAAACAATATTAAATAAAATCACTATCCGTATGATACTCGTTAATATATTTAACGTCAGATAAATATTTGGTAAACTATTACATAATAGCATTTTTTATCTTGCAGAAATTCAGTACATTTATAATGTAGTATATAAGCGAAATATTATTATAAACGTACTGAATTTCATGCAAAGATTTCCTAATGAAGCATCTTGTATTACCTATCTGAAGGAATAGAGGGAACAATCAGGTATTGTCTGCAAACATTATGGGTTGTACGGAACACAACTGGAATACCCAAAACAGGCTTTAAATATTGCCATCACAAGCAATCATTATGCTCAAGAACAGTCATTTTCAAAAACGAACGTAGATGATAATAACTGTAAACGACAAATTCTGACCGAATTATATCGCTTTCTATCTACATTGAAAAATCTGCAAGAATGGCGTATTACTCCTGCCAACAACACCACGAAAACAGATGACAGAGATTTATCCAATTTAAAGCCTTCTTATCAAGAACTAAGTAACATCTTCAAATTCCTGCAAGAGTCAATAATGCCCAATGTTCATTTCATCACTATCATAAATCATGACATAATAAATAAAAAGTATTACTCCGATGAAGGAGGAAGTAAAAAGTTTCACGGTGCCGCATGTTCTGCACTAAGCAGCCACTTATTCATACTTCCTGATGGAAAGGTCACCATTTGCGAACAACTATACTGGAATTCCCATTTCATCATCGAAGATGTGTAAAGGACAAATCTGAAGGATATCTGGCAATCACAAGAAGCATTGTACCTCTGCAATCTCTCCCGCCAAGACATAGGGTAACACAATAAATGCCGGGCTTGTACTCATTTTGAAGAATGTTTCAGATATGGCAACCGCTGCTGGAATAATATTACCAAAGCATATGGAAAGAAATATTGGGATTACCCCGACCCCAGGTGCATCCTTGCACCGAAGAAGCCAAACAGGCTCGACCACTGAAAAGGCCAATCCTTACACTGTAAAAAAATCAGCCCCTGCAACATCAATATTGCAAGGGCTGACCTATAATATTCGGATTATCTTGTGATTAATCCAGTTGAGCCAATTTATTCTCTGAACCAAGCACATTGATAATTTTGTGCTTATACAGTTTTTCCATATTATCGCGAGCCGGACCCAAATACTTACGCGGGTCAAATTCTGCCGGTTTTTCAACAAATACCTTGCGGATAGCAGCAGTCATAGCCAGACGTGAGTCAGAGTCGATGTTGATCTTGCAAACAGCAGACTTGGCAGCCTTGCGCAATTGTTCTTCAGGAATACCGATAGCAGCTTCCAGCTTACCACCATACTTGTTGATAGTATCAACTTCTTCCTGAGGAACTGAAGAAGAACCGTGAAGAACGATAGGGAATCCCGGAAGTTTCTCCATTACAGCATCCAGAACGGCAAATTCCAAGGGAGGAGGGACCAAACGACCGGTAGCAGGATCAACGTGGCATTGTTCGGGTTTGAACTTATATGCACCGTGAGAAGTACCGATTGAGATAGCCAATGAATCGCAACCCGTACGAGTAGCGAAGTCAATAACTTCTTCAGGATTAGTATATGTGTGGTGTTCTGCAGAAACTTCATCTTCTACACCGGCCAATACACCGAGTTCGCCTTCAACTGTTACGTCGAACTGATGAGCATAGTCAACCACTTTCTTTGTCAAAGCAACATTTTCTTCGTATGGAAGGTGTGAACCGTCAATCATTACTGAAGAGAAACCTGAGTCGATACAACTTTTACAAGTTTCAAAAGTATCTCCATGGTCAAGGTGAAGAACAATTTCAGGATGTTTGCAGCCCAATTCCTTGGCATATTCCACAGCACCTTGAGCCATGTAACGCAACAGAGTAGCGTTGGCATACTGACGGGCACCTTTAGATACTTGAAGAATAACCGGAGACTTTGTTTCAACTGCAGCCTTGATGATAGCCTGCATTTGTTCCATGTTATTGAAATTGAATGCAGGGATTGCATATCCACCCTTGATGGCGCGCGCAAACATATCTCTTGTGTTTACGAGACCCAAATCTTTGTAATTAACCATTTTGTTTAAATTTTATTGTTAGTGAATTAAAATTCTACGCAAAAGTAATCATTATCCTTTAAAGTAAAGAACTTGACGGGAATAAAATATCCGCCCCATCCTATCAAATCTATTCTATTTTAAAGCTATTGGCTTCATTTAACAGATTATTGTAATCTCTATATTACAAACTCTTTGCATCAGTCTTTACTAATCGCACTTTTGCTATTCATATTTCTATCAACAAAAAAGCGGAGAATAGGTTTGCACTCCGACTTTCGTTTACACATTATTATAGTTATTTCTGCAGATAGATTATAGTCGGCAAATGGTCACTGTATCCATTCAGCCAAGTTCTGCCTCCATGCGTACGCAAAGGAGAACCTTTGTATTTACCATCCTGCTGAATCAGATAATCGCGGATGAAAACTTCATTGTGATCATAACGCAACCCTTTCTTTGCCTTCAACAACGGTTTTGAGATGACAATCTGGTCAAACAAGTTCCACTTGCCCCGATAGAGCAATGTTCCCACCCCCTTGTCTTCCAAAGTCTCCCACCAAGGATTGTAGAATTCTCCTTTCTTCACCTGCTTCGGATATTTACGTGCCCCCAGCACCTGCATACTTTCATCCATCGGGTCATCATTCATATCTCCCATCACGATGAGCTTCAGCCTCTTGCCGCTGCGCATCAGAGAGTCCTTCAAGGCCTTTACCTGCCTGGCTGCATGCACACGCACCGGAGATTTTGCTCCACGAGACGGCCAGTGATTCACTATCACGCAGACACGTTCTCCCGCCAACTGCCCATCTACAATCAGAAAACCGCGTGTCAAGTGCACCGTATCTCCTTCAAAGGGAGTGGAAAGCACCAACTTGGAATTTGTAACGCTGAACTGCTTCGGGTCATATAACAAAGCACAGTCAATGCCCCGTCTGTCCGGTCCTTCATAATGAACAAACTCATAATTGGAAATGGCAGGCTGTTTTACAAGGTCCTTCAGTACCCGGCTGTTCTCTGCCTCTGCCACGCCAATGAATGCCGGCCCCTCCGGCACCAAATCACGCGAAAGGGAACCTAATACTTTGGATAGATTCTGCAGCTTGGACTCATACTTCTTTGCCGTCCACTGATAGCTACCGTCGGGCAGGAACTCATAATCATTCTTACCTGCATCGTGAATCGTATCAAACAAGTTTTCAAGATTGTAGAACGCAACACTATACAGTTTCCGTTCTGCATTTTGTGCTCCCAGCGTTGCAATGCACAGCCAGAAAGAGCATAAGACAAGTAGTTTCCTCATAAATTTACAAGATTAAGTCCTGCAAAAATCAGAAATAAAAAGCGATAAACCTACTAAATAAAAATAAATCTGAATTTATTTTGCAGAGTCTCCAACTTGCACTATCTTTGCGCACTGAAAAGAAGACCATTACACTATTTATTACCAAAATAGTAACAGAATATAAATTTTTAAAAGAAAATATCAAAATGAAAAAAGGTATTCATCCCGAAAATTACCGTCCGGTAGTATTTAAAGATATGTCAAATGGTGATGTATTCTTGTCTCGTTCCACTTGCAATACGAAAGAGACTATCGAATTCGAAGGTGAAACTTATCCGCTGGTAAAGCTGGAAATCTCCAGCACTTCCCATCCGTTCTACACTGGTAAGTCTAAGTTGGTTGACACCGCCGGTCGTGTTGATAAGTTCATGAGCCGTTACGGTAACCGTAAGAAATAATAAGTTTCAAGTGAACTGAAAAAGGGAGTCTTTCAATGAAAGACTCCCTTTTTTTTCCTCCTCCCGATGAGTAACCTACAAATAGGGGATTTCCTATCACAGAATAGGGTAAAAAACAAAAAAGAGGAAAAACACTTTCCTATTTTTGTATCATTGAAACCAAAACATACAATAATCATGAAACGACTCGCCGCCCTATTCATTCTGACAATCCTCATCGTAACGACAGGATTTGCCAAGTCCAAGTACAAAGATTTAAGCGGCAACATAGCCGTTAAAGGAGAATTGACAAAAGAGTTCCAACTATCTCCGGCCGGCACTCCGGTCATCATCCGTCGGGTTGTCAAGATGAATACCCCCGGAGAAAACAGTAACAATATCTATTATGCTATCGAAGTGAACGGTATACAAGAGACCGTTCCTTCGGATGAAATGGGTATTATCGCCATATCCGCTCCGGAAACGGACCAGGAATTCTGGCAGCAGGTATACTTGAAGAATCATCTTTACGAATATTTCAATAACCGCGGATATAAGCATAAGTTACGTCAGGAGATCGACGAAGAGTGCCTTGACTATCTCGACAAACTGAATGAGATAGCCTACCAGGATGACTACATTGTTTCGTACGTACAGGGAATATTCTCCAAGCTGAACGCCACCACCATGGACAGTAACCGCGAAGAAAGCCTGAACATACGCATCATCCAGTCACCCGAACCGGATGCTTTCATGCTTCCCAACGGTTCAATGGTTATCAGTACGGGACTCCTCTGTACCCTTGATTCCGAAGACGAACTGGCTGCTGTCATCGCATGTGAATTGGGGCATTTCGTTCTCGACCATCAGGTGAACAATATCTATCGTGCCGAACGGCGCGCCAAACGTGCGGCTTTCTGGGCAGATGTCCTTGCCACTACCGCCAGTGCAGCCCTCGATGTAGCCTATTGGGACGATAATAAGGATGCTTATGCCGTCAGCCTGATGGCAGACATCGGAGCTATCGCTTCCCTTTTGAGCATTCCGGCAACAAACCGGCTGGGAATGAAATACAAGGTCTCGCAGGAAACATCTTCGGACCGTATCGCGCGCCAACTTCTGGCATTCAAAGGCTATAAGCCCGATGGAGTAGCATCAGCCCTCTGCAAAATCATGAGTTATTACAACCTTCACCAACGCAGTAAGGATATTCCCCGCTACGGCAGCATTAGCGACCTGCAAAAACGTATAGAAAAAGCCGGTGAAGCTCATAGCCTGAGCGCCCGTCCCTACCTCCGGACCACCAGTGATATCGTCTCTTTCAATGCAGCCATGAATTACGCCAACAAGCGTTATAAGGAAACCGCCCGTCTGATACACAAGAACATTGGCAACAAGCTTGCCACAGACAACGACTACATCCTCCTGGTAAAGGCAGAAATGGCGCTGTCCAATACAGAAGAAGTGAACAAGCACTGTCTCTCCATGCTCGACAAGGCTCAAGAATTGGCAGAGGCAAGCCCCAACCTGGACATATACAAACAAAGAATCTTACTGCTGATGCGCATGAACAAGCAAGCCCAAGCTGCCAATATTTTAAAAGAATATATCACTTTGCTTTCAGACTACGAAAGTCAAGGCATAGAAGGAACAGAAAAAGAATGGACCAATAAAGAGATCGGTTGGGCAAACCAGATGCTGGATAGGATAAGTAGAATATAAAGAAAAGAAGAATGAAGAATTTATCATGCGACAATCATAGCGCAGCTAAATTCTTCATTCTTCATTTATAACTATTACTTGCGGAACGGTGGTTTTACAACTACTGCTTTCAATTTACGTCCTCGCATATCAATGCAAATTTCTGTGCCAACTTTACTGTATTCGGGTCTGACATACCCCATTCCGATACCAATCTTACGGGTAGGCGACATAGTTCCGGAAGTGACCACACCGATGGCCGCACCGTCTGCACTATACAGCTCATAGCCATGACGGGGAATACCGCGGTCTATCATTTCAAATCCGACCAACTTACGGGTAGTTCCTTCCGCCTTCTGTTTTTCAAGCATCGGGCGATTAATAAAGTTTTTTCCTTCCACAAACTTGGTAATCCACCCCAACCCGGCTTCAATAGGCGAAGTAGTGTCATCCAAATCGTTGCCATACAAACAGAATCCCATTTCCAGACGAAGTGTATCACGCGCCCCTAAGCCAATCGGCTTAATGCCAAACTCTGCACCTGCCTCAAACACCGCATCCCAAATCTTCATTGCCACTTCCGGATAGAAGTAAAGCTCAAAACCGCCTGCTCCGGTATAACCGGTATTGGAAATAATGACATCCTTTTCTCCGGCAAATTCGCCGTGGGTAAAAGTATAGTAAGGAATACCGGAAAGATCAATGGGAGTCAGCTTCTGCAAAGCCAGAATGGCTTTCGGTCCTTGCACGGCAAGCTGTGCCATGCGATCAGAAGCATTTTCCAATTCAGCGCCTTCCGTGTTATGGGACACACACCAGTTCCAGTCTTTCTCAATGTTCGAAGCATTTACGACAAGCAGATATTTTTCCGGCTCATAATGATAAACGAGCAGGTCATCCACAATACCTCCATCTTCGTTGGGGAAGCAGGTATATTGTACTTTCCCCGGTGTGAGGGCAGCTACATTGTTGGAAGTCACTTTCTGTAGAAAGTCCAAAGCATGAGGACCTTTCACCCAGAATTCTCCCATGTGTGAAACATCGAATACGCCGACACTCTGGCAAACAGTCAAATGTTCGTCAATGATACCCGAATATTCGATAGGCATATTATATCCCGCAAACTCGTGCATCTTGGCACCCAGCGAGATGTGTTTTTCGGTAAATGGAGTGGTTTTCATGGAGTAATTTAAGTTATGAGTTATAAGTTATGAGTTATTTGCTGGCAACGAGTTCGGCAATCTTGACGATGACATTCATGGCTTTCTCCATATTCTGAATGGGTACGAACTCATAGCGGCCGTGGAAGTTCAAGCCACCGGCAAAGATATTGGGACAAGGCAGCCCCTTGAATGACAGCTGCGCACCGTCCGTACCGCCACGAATGGCTTTTACACGCGGTTTCACGCCGGCTGCTTCCATTGCTTTGAAGGCGGTGTCGATGATATGCATTACCGGTTCAATCTTCTCGCGCATATTATAATACTGGTCGTGCAGTTCGAGTACGGCTGTACCTTCGCCATATTCCGCATTAATCTTACGGACAAGATGTTCAAATTCCTTTTTGCGGCTTTCAAAACGACTCCGGTCGTGGTCGCGAATGATGTAAGCAACAGTGGTTTTCTCCACTTCTCCCGTAATGCCGATGAGATGATAGAACCCCTCATATCCCTCGGTATGCTCTGGTGTTTCGTGACTGGGGAGCATAGACATAAACCGGTTGGCCACGCGGATAGAGTTTATCATCTTATGTTTGGCATATCCGGGATGCACATTGCGCCCTTTGAAAACAATCTTGGCAGAAGCAGCATTGAAGTTCTCAAACTCCAACTCACCCACTTCACCGCCATCCATAGTATAAGCCCATTCACAGCCGAATTGTTCAACATTGAACTTATGCGCTCCCAAACCGATTTCCTCATCGGGATTAAAACTGATACGGATTTTGCCATGCTTGATTTCGGGATGCTCTTTCAGATATACCATCGCCGAAACAATCTCGGCAATGCCGGCTTTATCGTCAGCACCCAGCAAGGTCTTTCCGTTGGTGACAATCAGGTCTTCCCCTTTGTGGTCGAGCAGTTCGGGAAATTGGGCAGGCGAAAGGACCACTTTCCCCTCTTCGCAAAGAACAATATCCTTGCCATCGTAATTCTCCACAATACGCGGGGAGACATCCTTACCACTCATATCGGGGCTTGTATCCATGTGGGCAATGAACCCCACGACAGGTACAGACTTATCTGTATTGGCAGGAAGGGTGGCGAACAGATAACCGTTCTCATCCAGCGTGATCTCTTCCAAGCCCAAA
>CAJJYX010000001.1 GCA_905197435.1 uncultured Bacteroides sp. | reverse complement strand
ATAATCGACCTCGTAAAAGACTTGGATACCTCACGCCAAACGAAAAATTTAAACACATTATTAATCAGAATTCTGTTGCATTTGCAAGTTGAATTCAGCATTGTCTCCTTTTGCTTATCTGAGAACACTGCTTTTTATATTTTTTCAAGAAAAAGTCTTTGTCGGTTCACCATCTTTTAATTCTGACTTGTATTATGGTTAAAGATAGTATAAAACAAGTCAAATTATGATAAAGGCAGACTTCCGTATCGCTCACTTCATTTCCAGATATTTATCCGGTGACATAACTCCGGAGGAAAGTACGCGCCTGGATAACTGGCGGAAGGAAAATGAAGGCAATGAATTGCTTTTCCAGAAAATCTGCAATGCGGAATACTATGTGCGGCATGAAAACAGAAAAATGGACTATGATCCGCAAGTGGGATGGAAAGAGGTTGAAAAACGTATCAAACGGATGAACTTCAGGAGGAAATGCCTGGTACTGACGCGGTATGCTGCCATTCTTGTCGTGCCGGTTTTGATATTGGTGCTGGCACTCCGGAATTCTCCGGAAGTTCCGTCTATGGACAGCAGCCAATTATTGGCTGCACAACAGATATTGCCGGGTGGAGCCAAGGCCATTCTTACATTGGACAATGGGGAGGCTGTCTATCTGGATGGAAATGCCGGCAAACGGCAAGTGCAATTGGCAGACAAGCTGATTCAAGTGGATTCGACTACATTGAATTACAGTTCTGCACAACAAAGAACGGTACAGGCAGCGACGGCATACAACAAAGTGGAAATTCCTCAGGGTGGGGAATACGTCCTTGTTTTGAATGATGGTACGAAGGTGCATCTCAATTCGATGAGCAGCTTGCGCTTTCCGGTTACTTTTGGTAGCGGAAGACGGGAAGTGGAACTGGCGGGAGAAGCCTATTTTGAAGTAAGCAAGACCGGACAACCTTTCATCGTATCTGCCAAAGGCATGCAGATAGAGGTGCTGGGAACTACTTTCAACATCTCGGCTTATCCGGGTGAAGAGTATCGCACCACTCTTGTAAGCGGCTCTGTGAAAGTAGAGGCAGGTGGAGGCGAGAGCTTGATTCTGAAGCCTTCCCAACAGGCTTCGCTGATGCCGGGGAGTGGGGACATACAAGTACGCACGGTAGATACGGCTTTCTTTACTTCGTGGGTGAAAGGAAAAATCAATTTCAAGGACCAACGGTTGGAGGACATCATGAAAATCCTTTCGCGCTGGTATAATATCGAGGTAAACTATTCCAATGAGACTTTGAAGAACAAGCGGTTTGGGTGTTACGTAAACCGTTATGAGGAGATAGCTCCTTTCCTTGAGTTGCTGGAAGCGACGGAAAATATACATGTGAAAATCAACGGTAAAACGATTACATTCTATAACTAACCATTAATAATAATTTAATTATGACTAAGGAACAGAGCTACACCGGTTTTTGGGAAGGTGGTAAACGTATGTGGATTACATTCCTGTTTTTCAGTTTCATTATGATTGGTTTTGTGCAAGCTGCCAATACGGCATTTGCCCAGGCAGCAGTCACTGTAAATTTGAAGGACGCCACATTGAGTGACATACTGTGGGAAATTCAGCGTCAGACCGATTTCACTTTCATTTACAGCACAAATGATGTGAAGGGAGTGAAGGTGCATAATCTGAACGTGGAAAATGAAAAAGTCTCGGTTGTATTGGAGCAATGCCTTAAAAACAGCGGTTTGACTTATACGGTAAAAGACGGGACAATTGCTATCCGTCCTGCCGGTGGAGTGAAAGTCGCAGCAGCTGTGGAGCAGGAGAACATCGTCTCAGGAACCGTGGTAGATGAGGCGGGTGAGCCGATTATTGGTGCAAATGTCTTGGTGGCAGGCACTACAAACGGCCAGATAACCGATTTGAACGGGCACTTTTCCATCAAGGTGGAGCGCGCATCGGTCACGTTGGTTGTATCGTATGTGGGATATGTCCGTCAGGAAGTGAAAGCTGTGGCGGGCAAGTTGGTAAAAATAGTGATGTCACCGGACGTGAATATCATGGATGAAGTGGTGATTACCGGTTACGGTACGTTCAAGAAATCCGCTTATGCCGGTTCGGCTTCTAACATAAAAGGTGAGAAGATGAAAGACATTCCGGCTGTTTCGTTCAAAGATTTGCTGCAAGGTAACGCTCCGGGAGTGCAATTTTCTTCTCCCTCCGGTCAGCCGGGTGCATCCTCTTCATTAAGTATTCGCGGCATGGGCTCTTTCAATGCCAGCAATTCTCCGCTCTATGTGATAGATGGGGTGCCGATGCGTTCGGGCAGTATCAATACAATGAGTTCTGATGCAGGACTTGACATTATGTCTACTATCAGTAGCACCGACATTGAATCGATTACCATTATTAAGGATGCTGCAGCCGCTTCACTTTACGGTTCGCGTGCAGCAAACGGAGTAGTGCTGATTACGACAAAGAAAGGTAAAACAGGCAAACCTGCCATCACGTTGAAGGCAGATTGGGGAAGCTCTGACTTTGCTATGGACTATCGTCCGGTGATGGGAGGCGAAGAACGCCGTCAATACATTTATGATGGTTTGGTAGCCGGACAGCTCAAGAAAGGTGTGAGTGAGGATGCCGCAAATACTTATGCCGATGGAAAGATTGATGACTATGCGCCTGTTCCTTGGTGCGGATATGTGAATTGGGATGACATCTTGTTCAAGAAAGGAACCCACCAATCCTATGAGGCTTCTCTGGCAGGCGGTACAGATAGGTTTAAGTACTATTCTTCACTTTCTTACCTCAAACAAGATGGTATATCGCTCAATTCCGGATTGGAACGTATCAGCGGCCGGTTGAATGTTGATTTCCAGGCTACCGACCGTTTAAAGCTGGGGGCTAATGTATTGTTTGCTACCGTCAATCAGGATGTTTACGGTGAAGGTACTTCGTATACTTCCCCTTTCTATACGACAAGAAACGCGGTTATACCTTCGGACCCGGTCTACAATGAAGACGGTAGTTGGAACCGCAGTTTTATCCGCAACAGCGACCGTAATCCATTGCTGTCGCTCACTTATGATTACCAGCATGAATATGTAACCCGTACTTTCAATACCATTTACGGCGAGTATGAGTTTATCAAGGACTTGAAATTCCGCTCAACTTTTAGTTATGATTATGTGAATACTAAAGGTAAAGACTGGAGTGATCCCCGTACTTCCAACGGTGATGACATCAACGGTGGCATGAGCAAGAAATTCTATGAATACAAGAAGATGGTATGGGCCAATCAGTTGAGCTATAAAAAGGCGGTTGCCACAGACCATCATTTCGATGCGTTGGCTGGATACGAGATTGATGAACAGTATCGCGATTATCTTTCAGGCTATGCTACCAACTTTGCCACTGCCGACAAGAATGATATCAGTAACGGCATGAAAACCGAATCGGTAGGGGGGAGCGAAACACGTACGCGTATGGTATCTTACTTGTTCCGCCTGAATTATGATTATAAGAACAAATACTATTTGGGCGGTAGTTTCCGTACGGACGGTAGTTCGCGTTTCTATAGGGATAACCGTTGGGGTAATTTCTGGTCGGTATCTGCTGCGTGGCGTATCATAGAGGAAGGATTCATGTCTCCGACAAAAGATTGGTTGACAGATTTGAAGATACGTGCATCTTATGGTGTGAACGGTACGCTTCCTTCCGAGTATTTCGGATACAGAGGCTTGAGCAGCCTGACGAATGGCTATTTGGAACAACCCGGTATCATTCAGTCACAGCTTAAGAATGATGATTTGCAGTGGGAAACCAATTATAACTTTAACCTGGGATTGGACTTCAGCTTGTGGAACCGCCTGAATGTTACACTGGAATATTATACTCGCACCACTAAAAACCTGTTGATGGACCGACCCATCTCCATGACTACCGGATTCGGCAGTTACCTGATGAACATCGGTGAAGTTAAGAACAAAGGTGTGGAGCTGGAAATTAACTCTACCAACATTCAGACAAAAGATTTCTCGTGGAATACTATGTTCAACATTTCGCACAATAAGAATGAAGTCGTGGTATTGGATGGCATGCAAACAGAAATCAGCTCGGGTACGCAAATCCGCAAAGTGGGAAAATCATATCGCACTTTCTACATGATAGAGTTTGCCGGAATCAATCCGGAAACCGGTGCCCCCCAGTTCTATACGAACGACCTGGACGAGAACGGAAATTACAAGAAGGAGATAACCGAAGTAATAAATGAGGCGCATGCCATCGTGTTGGACAAGCATGCCGAACCGAATGTTATCGGTGGACTGTCCAATACTTTACGCTATAAATGGTTTGATCTCAATTTTATGTTCTCTTACCAGTTTGGCGGCTACTCTTATGATAACTGGGCGCAAAAAACAGAACATGGCGGTAATGACTTGGAGGCTAATATTCCGACTTATTACCGTGACAGTTGGAAGAAGCCGGGAGACGCGACTAACTATGAATTGTTTATAGAAAAGCCGGATGTAGCGATGAATAAAGTGACGACCACACGCAGGTTGCATAGCTCCGATTTCATTCGTCTGAAGACTTTGACCTTCGGTTTTACCGTTCCCAAGGACTGGACTCGAAAGATTGGAATTGACAACGTACGCCTGTATGCAAGTGCAAATAATCTTTGGACTTGGGCGGCTTATGATTATTATGATCCGGAAGCAGTCAGTGGCGGTACTGCCATTTGGGGAACTCCTCCCCTGAAAACCGTAACCTTTGGTGTGAATGTGAATTTCTAACGATTAAAACATTTGATTTATGAAACTATTTAGATATTTATTTATCAGTTCCGTACTGTTTGCCGCTACTTCTTGCGGAAACGATTGGCTGGATCTTGACCCGTCTACTTCGATAGATACAGAGACCAGTATTAACATATTGTCGGATGTGGAATTTACTTTGAATGGTATTTACAGTACTATGCAGAGTGCTAACGCTTATTCCGGCCGTTTGATTTACTATGGAGACGTTACGGGAGATGACATGCAAGCTGTCAGTTCAACAAAACGCGTGGCCAATTACTACCGTTTCAACTTCACCAAAGACAACGGGCCTACCACTCATTGGTCCTATCTTTATTCCATCATTCAGAACTGTAACCTGATTTTGATGAACATCGACAAGCTGGCTATCGATGAAGAAGATACCGAATATCGGAACGACTTGAAAGGTGAGGCACTGGCCATCCGTGGACTTGCTTTATTCGATTTGACCCGTATTTTCGGCTATCCGTATACGAAAGATAACGGAGCGTCGTTGGGGGTACCCATTGTGGAAGGCTTGTCTACTATAGATAGTAAGCCGGCACGTAGCACAGTAGCCCAATGTTATGCAAAGGTGATAGAAGATTTCACTGAAAGTATCAGCTTGTTAAGTGGGGATTTCAATAAAGGTAAAATCAATAAGTGGGCGGCAACAGCTCTTTTGAGTCGCGTGTATCTTTATAAGGGTGATAATGCCAATGCTCTGAAAATGGCAGAAGAGACAATAAAAGGAGCGGAAAAGGGAGGATATGCTCTGTGGACGAATGACAATTATCCCACGGCATGGGCAGAAGATGCTTCGGTAACAAACCCCGGCGAAGTGCTGTTTGAAATTGTAAACCTTACTACGGACAGTCCGGGTAAAGAAAGCATGGGATATCTGAACTCTAAGGATGGCTACGATGACATGTGCATCACTTGCTCTTTCTACCAGTTCCTGAAGGAAGACCCGAAAGATGTACGCCTTAAGCTGCTGAGCTTCGATAAGAAAAAATATGCGTATGTATTCAAGTACCAACCGCAGCAAAATGAGAATATTACGGATGCTAACATTCCGCTCATCCGATTGTCCGAAGTGTATCTGATTGCAGCTGAGGCGGCTGTCAAGTTGGGCGATAATCTTTCTGCCGTAAAATACCTCGATCCGATTGTGGCTCGTGCCAACCCGGAGAAAACAGTGCAGGGGCAGGCTATTACTTTGGAGAGGGTGCTGGATGAGCGCCGCAAGGAGCTTGTTGCCGAAGGCCATCGTATGTATGATGTTATAAGGAATGGAATGACAGTGAAACGCATAGACGTGAAGGATAGCAACCTGACCAGCACCAAGCATGATACGAAATATATGGAATATGACTGGAATTTCTACATGATTGTACTTCCTATTCCTAAGAAAGAGATGGATACCAATCCTAACATGGAGCAGAATCCCGAATACGGTGGAATATAATCTGAAATATATTGAATCGCATGAAGAATAAGACTTGTTTCATAGATTCTTTCCTTGTCGCATTTACTCTTATGTTCATCTGTTCCGGCCTAAGTGCCGGAACTCTTGATTTAGACGGCAAGAAGAGGGACAAAGAGAAGAAAGAAAAACTGTCGGCAGACGGACCTTATGTGATTTACGAGCCGGACGGCAAGGCACGTATAGTCAGTGTTGATGTTAAAGGAAGGATTAAGGACACCACCTATGTTGCCCTGCCGGAGGATTTCACTTTGCATGTGGTTGACCATAAAGGACGGTTCCCGTTTGACGTCAAGTTGCATCCTGTCAAGCGTCCCGGGTGGAAGTACAGACAGCCGGATAAAGTCTTTGTGATGTCCGATCCTCATGGCAAATTGGATTGTGTCATTAGCTTGCTGAGAGGGAACAATATTATCGACAAGAAGTATCGGTGGAGTTTCGGCAAGAATCATCTGGTAGTGATCGGTGATATATTCGACAGGGGCAAGGATGTACCGCAAATCTTCTGGCTGTTCTATAAACTGGAGAAGGAAGCAACGGAAGCCGGCGGGCATGTATCTTTCCTGCTGGGCAATCACGAGCCGATGGTGTTGGCAGGTGACTTGCGTTATACCGAGGGTAAGTATAAAGCATTGGCCGAAAGGCTGCATATGGGTTACCCCCAATTGTTTGGTCCGGATACGGAATTGGGCAGATGGCTTGGAACCCGCAATACGATGCAGGCCATCGGCAGCGATTTGTATGTGCATGCCGGTTTGGGCAAGGACTTTTACGACCGCAACTTGAGTATCCCTACGGTCAATGAAGAAATGAGCCGCGCCTTGTTCATGAACAAGAAAGAGCGCAAAGCCTTGTCTCCTCTTACCGCTTTCCTTTATGGCAGCAATGGCCCGATCTGGTATCGGGGATTGGTCCGGACGGATGAGAAATATCATCCGTTGGCAC
The DNA here is from genome assembly GCA_905197435.1 of uncultured Bacteroides sp. Taxonomy (GTDB): domain Bacteria; phylum Bacteroidota; class Bacteroidia; order Bacteroidales; family Bacteroidaceae; genus Bacteroides. The sequence goes on along the minus strand of CAJJYX010000001.1, from coordinate 68,643 downwards.
AAGACTCCCTGCAGCTGATTATGAAGCGGTATGATGCCAAGCATATCATTGTGGGGCATACCATCTTCAAGGATATTTCCACTTTCTATGACGGCAGGGTTGTCGGGGTGAACGTGGACAATGAAGAAAACCGGAAAAAGAAACGCGGGCGCGCCATGCTGATAGACCGGAATGCTTATTTCGTAGTTGGGGACAAAGGGCGAATGAGGAAATTATTCTAAACACTCATGCGTTTCATGCTTTGCAAATATGATTAAAGCATTCCGGTTGATATCTTCCGAGGGGGATGGACGCTTTAAGAAGCGGCAATGGAAGCAATATCCACGGCAGTGTCTGCAATATGTGCCGGGTGAAACGCTTCCAGTTCGGTGCGGGGGCGGAATCCCCAAGTGACTCCACAGGCGGTGATTCCGGCATTGGCGGCAGTTTGCATGTCCACTCCGGAATCTCCCACGTAGAGCACGTCTTCACGGGATACCCGGGCTATGTCCAGAATGTCATGTACCACTGTCGGGTCAGGCTTCACGCTGACTCCTTCCCTCTGTCCGAAAACGGCGGTAAAACGGATGTTTGGGAAATAGTGTGAAATCAGTTTCACTGTAGCCGATTGATATTTGTTGGAAGCTACAGCCAGCATCATCCCTTTTTCCTGCAATTGCTCCAACAGCTCGGGGATGCCGGGGTAAGGTCGACTTTTATCAGCATTGTGTATGTCGTAATAGGGAATGAATTCCTTGCGGACGCGCAGAACGTTTTCTTCACTCTTTTCCCCTTCAGGGAGGGCACGCTCAAACAATTTGTTGATTCCGTTGCCAACCATAAAGTTGTAGGCTGATTCCGGGTGGGTGGGGTAGCCGAGCTTTTGCAGGGCATAGTTCGTACTTTGTGCCAAATCGGCGATAGTATTCAGTAAAGTCCCGTCCAGGTCAAATATTATCAACTTCTTCATATTCTTCTCTTTTGTTTACGGGTGCAAATATAGGGCTTTTTGCAGTCATGTTCAAATGCTGTCTTTAGTTTCATGGGTACATTTGCTGAACTTGCGCTTGCCGTATGTGTAAATGTGTCAAACTGAATTTGTTGACGCTTGCCTACGGCTGAAGTAGTGCACCGTCAGGAGTTGTTCATGGCAGCTTTTGCTCCCGTAGGAGCTCCGCCTGTCGGTTTTCGTGTATTTTTCGCGTTTTAGGCGAGCTTATTTTGCCATGCGTTCAAATTGCACTATCTTTGCCCCCAAATTATAGTAAAATAGGTATGAGTTACAATTTGTTGAAAGGAAAAAGAGGCATTATTTTCGGTGCTCTGAATGAGCAGTCCATTGCCTGGAAAGTGGCTGAAAAAGCTGTGGAAGAAGGTGCAACCATCACTTTGTCGAATACACCGGTTGCCGTGCGCATGGGGGAAGTTTCTGCACTTGCCGAGAAACTGAACTGCGAGGTCATTCCTGCAGATGCCACGAGTGTGGAAGATTTGGAGACTGTATTCAAACGCTCTATGGAAGTATTGGGCGGCCCGGTTGATTTCGTGCTGCACTCTATCGGTATGTCTCCCAATGTACGTAAGAAACGTACATACGATGATTTGGATTATGACATGTTGGATAAGACACTGGATATTTCGGCAGTTTCTTTCCATAAGATGATACAGGCTGCCAAGAAGCTGAATGCCATTGCCGATTACGGATCAATCCTGGCTTTGAGCTATGTGGCGGCGCAACGCACATTCTACGGTTATAATGATATGGCAGATGCCAAGGCGCTGCTGGAATCCATTGCCCGTAGTTTCGGCTATATCTACGGACGCGAGCATAATGTACGTGTCAATACCATTTCCCAGTCTCCTACAATGACGACTGCCGGTTCGGGTGTGAAGGGTATGGACAAACTGTTCGACTTCGCCAACCGCATGTCCCCGCTTGGCAATGCTTCTGCCGATGAGTGTGCCGACTACTGTATCGTCATGTTCTCCGACCTCACCCGCAAGGTCACCATGCAGAACTTGTTCCACGACGGAGGTTTCTCCAGTGTAGGCATGAGCCTTCGTGCAATGGCTACTTATGAGAAAGGTTTGGATGAGTATAAGGATGAAAACGGAAATATCATCTACGGCTAATGGAACTTGCACTTTATCTTTTGCCTGTCACCCTGGGTGATACACCTGTTGAAAAGGTGTTGCCTTCTTATAATAAGGAGATAATACTGGGAATCCGTCATTTTATTGTGGAGGATGTGCGTTCGGCGCGTCGTTTCCTGAAAAAAGTGGATAGGGAAATAGATATTGATGCACTGGCCTTCTATACGTTGAACAAGCATACGTCGCCCGAAGACATCTCCGGCTACCTGAAACCTCTGATGGAAGGACAGCCGATGGGAGTAATTTCCGAAGCGGGTTGTCCGGCCGTGGCCGACCCGGGGGCGGATGTCGTGGCTATTGCCCAACGGAAAAATTTAAGAGTGGTCCCTTTAGTGGGGCCCTCTTCTATCATATTGTCTGTCATGGGCTCCGGCTTCAACGGACAGAGCTTCGCTTTCCACGGTTATCTTCCCATCGAACCGGCAGAGCGTGCCAAAAAACTGAAAGCGCTGGAACAGCACGTCTACAATGAACATCAGACCCAACTTTTCATCGAAACGCCCTATCGCAACAATAAGATGGTAGAAGATATCCTCCATAATTGCCGTCCGCAAACCAAACTCTGCATTGCGGCAAACATTACATGTGAAGGGGAGTATATTAAAACCAAGACTGTGAAAGAGTGGCAAGGCAAGGCCCCTGACCTTTCTAAGATTCCTTGTATTTTTCTCTTGTATAAATGATGGCTTCCAGGTGCTCGAATTCATATTCCAGGCAACTGCTGAAAAAATTCCGTCCCAGGTTGTGTTCAATCTGCTGGAATGTCCATAGCTTTCCGCCCTTGAAATGCTTGTTGCATAGAATGGAGTCATCATCCAGGTCGAGTGTAAAAAGATAGACCAGGCGATTGGTCGCTTCATTCTCAAAATGGTACATGAGGTTGAAATACAGACGTTCCGGAGGAGCAGTGGGAAGTGTTTGTCGCAATATCCTGTGTGCGCCTTGCTCCAGCGTTTCTCCATATATCAGGTAACCTTCCATCAATAAGTCAATCTTGCCTCTCTCGAAAAAACAGTATTTGGAACGGGGGAGAAGGAACAGCATGCTGTGTGAGGCGACGGCAATTCTGATAACCGGATTGATATAGTCGTTTTTCCGGTTGATGGCTTCTGAAGCTATTGCTTTTCCCGTGACGTCTCCTTTTGTATTGACTATCGGTATGAAAACAGTGCGGTTCATTACGATATTGAAATAGAAGATACCGAATTGGTTGAGCAGAATGCCTGATATGAAAACAAGAGGGGGCGCTACATAGAACAGAATGTAACAGGTGGTATTTCCCAAAGGATAGCTGACCAGAACCGCAAAGGAGATAATCAGGAAATGCAGCAGGCTTATGATGAGAATTACACGCGCAGATACAATGGTTGCTTCGGCCCCTTGTGCGAAAAGCTGCTTGCCGCACTTCTGTGCCAGCGAAACGTGGTAATCCAGAAATCTTTTCCGGTTGAGGTAGATGATGAATGGGGGAATGATGGCGCTGACTTCCAGAGTGAGCGGGAACATGAAACGGGGGCAGTAGTTTGCAAAGAATAAAGTCGTCACCGATAATAGCAACAGCATTCCGGTAGTACAATAAAGGATGATTTGCGGAATGTGTGTCCATTTATGCCTTATCGAATATATACTGGACAAGACTCCCACACCTGCACTGATGTAGATGGACATGTCTTGTGCTATAAACTCACATAATATAATAGATATTATAACGGGAATGAATCCCAGTGACATATTGAATCTGGATGATAGAATTCTTTGATGGCTCATTATCCGTATTATGATTTTGTCGTTTATATCATAACAACCGGGAGGTTTAATAGTTTCCTATTTTACCTCTTTTTTGTATAAAGTGGATGTGTTTTTCTGCATGATAGGAAGAACGTACCAATGGGGCGCTCTCTACCTGCCGGAATCCTTTCTCCAATCCTGTCTTTTTGTAGTTTACAAATTGTTCGGGTGTAACATATTCCGCTACCGGATAATGTTTGTGTGTGGGCTGCAGGTATTGGCCGATGGTCAATATGTGGCAACCTGCCCGGCGCAGGTCGTCCATTAGCTCTTCCACTTCTTCAGGAGTTTCACCCAGTCCTACCATGATACCGGATTTTGTGGTGGTTTGGCTTTCCGCTATCTGCCGTAGCACCTCCAAGCTCGTTTCATACTTGGCAGCACTGCGTACGAGTGGGCTGATGCGGCGGACAGTCTCCATATTGTGCGAGATTATTTCCGGTTGTGCGTCGATGACTTGTGCAATGAGTTCTTTCCTGCCCTGGAAGTCGGGAATCAGCACTTCGACGGTTGTATCAGGATTGAGGCGCTTGATTTCTTGGATGGTACGTACCCAATGGGATGCACCCAAATCGGGCAAATCATCACGGTCTACGGAGGTGATGACTGCATGTGACAATTTCATCAAAGCAATGGATTCTGCCACGTGGGTGGGTTCGTCGGCATCCAGTGGCAGGGGTTTGCCGCTTGCCGTATTGCAGAACTTGCAGCAGCGGGTACAGATATTTCCCCCGATCATGAAGGTGGCAGTCCCCTTCCCCCAGCATTCCCCCATATTGGGACAACGGCCGCTGCTACAGATGGTGTGGAGGCAATGTGATTCGACAATGCGTTTGGTCTCGGTATAACGCTCGTTGGCGCCGATGCTTATTTTGAGCCATTCCGGCTTGCGTACTCTTTCGGGCATACTGGAGAAGATTATGTAAATGGGAATTTAGTTGCTCTGCTAAATCATGATAGACACGGATCGATTATTATTTCAGCTCTTTATTAAAGAAGTTGGTCAACCGTGTGTACAGATGTAACCGGGTGTTGCCTCCGAAGATACTGTGATTGCGGTTGGTGTATACCTGCATGTCGAATTGCTTGCCCAATTGTACCAGTTGTTCGGCATACTCGGCACAGTTTTGGAAGTGTACATTGTCATCTGCCATGCCGTGCACCAGCAACAGGTTACCGTGCAGCTTGTCGGCACGTGTAAAGGCGGAACTGGCCTTATAACCTTCGGCATTTTCTTTCGGGGCACGCATGAAGCGTTCGCCGTAAACGGTGTCATAGTAGTTCCAGTCGGTAACGGGGGCTACGGCTACTCCGGCTTTGAATACGGGTGTTCCTTCACTCATGCTCATAATAGTCATGTATCCGCCGTAACTCCATCCCCAGATACCGATGCGGTTTTTGTCCACATAAGGCAGGCTGCCCATGTAGAGGGCGGTTTCCACCTGGTCCTTGGCCTCCTTGATACCCAGGTTCAGATAGGTACATTTAGCGAATTCCGCACCACGTCCTCCGGTGCCACGTCCGTCTACGCAGACCACGATATAGCCTTGTGATGCCATATAGGTTTCCCAGCTTACGCTGAATTTGTCAAGTACTTGTTGTGAGCCGGGACCACTATACTGGTACATCAGTACCGGATATTTCTTGCCGGCAGAAAAATCGGCCGGTCTCATCATCCAGCCATTCAAGGCAGTACCGTCGGAAGTATGGAAAGTAAAAAATTCCTTTCTGGGCATGGCATAACTGCTGATTTCCTGCTTCAGTGCGGCATTGTCCATCAAGGTGGTAAGGGTCTTGCCCGTATTGTCATTCAGCGTAATGACGGTCGGCGTGTCCAGATTGGAATAACGGTTCATGTAATACTTCATGTTCGTACTGAACCGGGCGCTGTTTGTTCCGGCTTGTGACGATAGCTTTGTCTTTTTCCCTTTCCGGTCAATCTTGTAGATGGCACTGCGCATGGGGCTTTCTTCGTTGCTGCTGAAGTAGAAGCTCCCTTCTTCAGGGTCGTAGCCCAGAAACTCCTGCACTTCGTATTGTCCTGTTGTCACTTGTTTCAGCAGGTTGCCGCCTATGCTGTACCAATACAGATGGTTGTATCCGCTCTTTTCGCTGACAAAGCTGAAATTCTCAGGATAGAAGACGATGTTGTCGAATACATTCTCGCGGATATAAGTGTCGCTTTCATCACGCAGAGCCAGTTTGGCAACCGTACTGCGCGGGTCGGCAAAGTATAGGTCGAACCGGTTCTGATGACGGTTCAGTGTCATGACGGCAAGCTTGTTGGGGTCTTGGGTGAAGCGGATGCGGGGGATATAGCCGTCTGCATCTACCGGTACGTTTATCTTGCGGGTCACTTTCGACTTGATGTCGAAGGTGTGTACGGATACTTTGGAGTTCACTTCTCCCGTTTTAGGATATTTGTAGGTATACTCTCCCGGATACTTCTCGAAAGGAGTGAAGTGGGGAACTTGTCCGGCAAAAAGAGGGAAAGAGTAGGAGGGGACATCTTTCTCGTCGAAGCGGATGAAAGCCAGCATCTGGCTGTCTGCACTGAATTCCAGCGCGCGGTTGAAGGAGAATTCTTCTTCGTAGACCCAGTCGGGAATGCCGTTCAGCACTTCGTTTTGTTTTCCGTCTTCGGTCACTTGGCTTTCGCTGTTGCCATAAAGCAGTTTCACGAGGAATATGTTGTTGTCGCGTACAAAAGCCACTTGATTGCCGTCCGGTGAAAATACGGGAACCTGCTGCGGACCTCCGTCCGAAAGCTTCTCCACTATATTGTTGATCTTACCGTCCAAATTTCGCTTCAGGCTGTAGATGTAATGTACTGCTGTATAGGAATGGCGGTAGATGGGAGTCGTCTCTGTGGCGATGAGCAGCTTGCTTCCGTCCGGGGCAAAGCTGTAGCTGTCGAATTTCTTGAATGTGCATTCACGTGCAGTGGCGGCATCGAACAATACTTCCACGGGCTTTCCCGTCTTGAAAGAGTATTTGATGATTTGTGTCTTGTCGGCGTTCATTTGCGAATAATGTTCTCCGTCTCCCGGGATGGGAATGACACCGGAAATGTTCTTTGGGGTAAACTTGCCCGATACGATTTCTTTCAAATCGAGTGCCTTGCCATTTTGAGCGAAACCTGCCAGTGTGCAGAGGCAGAAAAGGAGTGTGATGCTTATCTGTTTCATACCTGTCTTTTATGCGTTCTTTTTATTATCTGTTCTGGGGAACAAATATACAACAAAGGGAAGATTTATCGAAGCAGTAGGCTGATTTTATTCTTTTGGAAAAGAAAAAGCCCGTCCTGCTCCTTGGGGGCGAAGCAAGGACGGGCGTCCGTCACTCATAGATGATGATTGGATTAGATGATGATTGGAACGTCTTTTGTTACAGGATTTTTACTTTCCTTTGATATTCTGCAATGGCGGCATCCAACCGTTCGTGGGCGGTTGTGTCACCCGGAACATTGTGTGACGGATGGATATACAGGTGAACGCCACGGTCGGCAAGAATTTCAGCAACGGTAGTGATGGTCATCCATACCATGGTGACAAAACTCAATGTAGAGAGTGGCCCCACTTTGTCGAAGTGATTTTTCAAGGGAACAGAAGCATCTACCAAGGGAACGCAGGAATCTACAACGATGTCTGCAAGTTGGAAGAGGTTCTTTCCACAGGAGTGGCGGCTGGCTTTGTCGCCCGTTTCGCCGGCCGAACCGTATACGATAACCTTCATGCCGCGTTTCTTGGCTTCCAATGCCATGTCGATGTTGACGGCGTTGATACCGGTGTGTGAGAAAATCCACATACAGTCTTTGGGGTCGAAATCATAGTTCTTCATGATTTCCTGGCCGTAACCTTCTGCACGTTCCAGGAAAAGGAACTGGTGGATACCCATTTGGCCGATAATCTGTGTGAAGAATGTCAGAGGCAATTCGCAGAGCGGGTGGAATCCTACAAAGCTTCCGATGCGCGGATACATTTCTTCTACGGGAATCGTTGCGTGACCGCAGCCAAATGTATGTACCCAACGGCCGGCTTCGATGGAGTCTGCCATAACAGTGGCTGCTTTCTTAATATTTTCCAGCTGGGTAGCTTCCAGCTTTTCCATAATGCCATGGGCATTCTTTAACCATTCAAGTGCTAACATAACTTTTTTGTTTTTAAGAAGTGAATAATCTATTTGAGTGAACGTTTATACAAAAGGAGCATGACGGCGAGAGAGGCAATCATCAGATAAGGGTAAAGCCCGATTCCATTGGTGTACTGGGAAACCATTCCCATCAGGCCGTTCATTGCTGTCTGACCGATGAGAGCAATGGCAAGCGCCACGCTGAATGCTGTTCCCGACAGGGTCGGGTACCGGCTCCCGAGAATACTGAGTATCACAGGATATGTGGCCGACAATCCCATGCCTATCAGCACCATGCCGAATGCTGCGCGTACAAAGCCGGGTGAGAACATCAGGAAACAGAATCCTATGGCAGTGAGCGCAAGGCTGTATGGCAATACCTTTTCCGGTTTTATTTTCTTGAAGATTACCACTTGCAACATTCGCGCCACGGTCAGTCCCGCTACCATGCAGGTCAGTGCCATCAATGCTTGGCTGGCGGGAATCTCTGTCATTTGTCCGAAGTAGCTTGTAGACCAGTTGTTGCAGACTCCCTCGATGCCGCTTTGGAAAAAGAGAATAAGGCTGAGTAGCAGCAAGCTGCTTTCTTTCAGCAGTCCCAATCCCTCCTTTACCGGGAAACCTTGTGCCTGCTTGGGGGCGGGGAAACGCACGGGAATGCAGAATATAATGCCTGCAAGCATCACTGCACCGATACCTTGCAAGATAGTTTCGAATGAATAATGTTTGGAAAGGGAGCCCAATAGCATCGGTATGCCCAATGCGCCCAGTCCGTAGAACATGCCCAGAAAACTGAGACGTGAGCCTTTTTCGGATTCTCCTGAGATATCGGATACCAATGCATTGGTTTCTCCGTTGAGGATACCTCCGCCCAGGCCGATGCCGACGATGGAAGTTTGCAGCAGTGGCACGCTCTCAAAGAAGACAAGCCCTTCCATTCCCAGCAGTACGATGATGCAGCTGGGCACCAGCAATGCTTTATGTCCGAACCGGTCTACGATGGGACCGAAAATCAGGGAACCGGCCAACATGCCGAGAGGCAGGAAAGTGACCAGTGAGGTTGTCTGCAATCCGCTCAGATTCAGTTTGGTTATGAGGGATGGCAACACTGCTCCCAATGTAATCATGGAGACTCCGAAGAAACACATCCCGATACACGCTGCCGTGAAAACGAGATTCTTGTGATAACTGTTACTCATACAAATGATTTTTGATGGCAAGAAACGCTGCTCCTATCAGTCCGGCATTACCGGACAATTGAGAAGGTACAAATTCCACCTGTTTGATGCTGAGCGGCTGCGCCCATTTGCAGGCTTCCTTGTAAATGTCATCTATAAAGATACTGGCAGGACCAAACACGCCTCCACCCCATATTATCTTCTGCGGGTTGATCAGGCTGACCAGGTTTGCGGAAGCCATGCCCCACATCTCGACGGCTTTGTGCAGTACGGAAGTTGCGATGGGGTCGTCTTCATTGTAGGCACTGAACACATCATAAGCCGATATGCGGCAGATGGGCTTTTGGCGTAGTTTTCCCTTATAGGCTTTGTTGGCGCGTACGGCATCGCGTACCCGTGCTCCGATTCCATTGCCGGAGGCGTAATATTCAAAGCATCCGCACGCGTCGTATTCTTCCCGGTAGGGAGGTTGCAGTGCCATCCAGCCGGTAGCGCCGATAATGTCGCTGGCTCCATGCAATACATGCCCGTCTATGATGATACCGGCGCCGATGCCGGTTCCCACGGCAATGAATACGGCACTGTGGCATTCTTTGGCAGCACCTTGCCACATTTCCCCGTACATATAGCAGGTACGGTCGCTGTCAATGTATATCTCGATACCCGGTGGCGTTACACTGCGCAACTCTTCATAGAGTGGGTAGTTATCCCATCCCGGTATGTTGGGGGCCCATACCCGATTGGTTTGAGAGTAAACGATACCGGGTATGCAGACACCTATACCGTCGATGTGTATGCGACTTCTGCGTGCTACGGTGAGGAGCTTGGCGAGGATGTCTGCGGCAAGCTTGCCCACTTCGTGTCCGGTTCTTCCTTTCAGGAGTCGTTTGCGGTTAAACATCATGCTTCCATCCGGAAAGAAAATGGCGCTGGCTATTTTTGTGCCACCTATGTCCAATGCAATTGTTGCCATGGTATAGTATTTATAGGTTGATTCATTAAGGTTGTATGCAAAGCTATGAATTTATTTCATTCTTGATGTGCATAAACAGAGGAAATTGTGTGTAAAAAGAGTGTCTAATCACTAAATTGTGTTTAATGATATTGCGCTTGGATGTACTATCTCTCGATTAATTGACTATGTATCAATGAACGAAACATTTTTTAGTACAGGTGAAAACGCGGTGCGTTTATGTTCATTAACAAATAGACTGGAAAGTATTCCTCCTTTTGCAGGTTCATCCCATGGAAAAATCCTATATTTGCCACTTACATAAAGAATATGTATGGAAAACAAATCTATGCTCTATAATGAGTTCCCTCTTTTTCTGAAGCGCTATTTCCCCTATAAGGTACAGAAGATATCGCTGAATGCCGGTTTTACCTGCCCCAACCGGGATGGAAACAAAGGAGTAGGCGGTTGCACTTATTGTAACAATCAGACCTTTAATCCCGATTATTGCCATACGGAGAAATCCATTACCCGGCAATTGGAGGAGGGCAAACAGTTTTTTGCACACAAATACCCGGAGATGAAGTACCTCGCCTATTTCCAAGCCTATACCAATACATATGGCGAACTGGAAGACCTGAAGCGGAAATACGAAGAAGCCTTGTCGGCAGACGAGGTGGTGGGATTGGTCATTGGTACCCGTCCGGACTGTATGCCGGACAGTCTGCTGGATTATTTGGAAGAGGTGAACCGGCATACTTTCCTTTTAGTGGAATACGGAATAGAGAGTACCGATGACAAGACACTCTGCCGCATCAACCGCGGACATACGTTCCATGCCGCTGCCGATGCAGTGGAAAGAACCGCTTCGCGTGGAATCCTGACCGGTGGGCATGTCATTCTCGGACTGCCGGGCGAGACACACGAAAGCATCGTTGCGCAAGCCGGAGTACTGTCCCGTTTGCCGCTTACTACCTTGAAGATGCATCAACTGCAACTGATACGGGGTACCCGCATGGCTCTGGAGTACAGGCAACATCCCGAAGATTTCCATCTCTTCGGTGTGGAGGAATATATCGACCTTGTGATAGATTATGTCGAGCATCTGCGCCCCGACCTGGTGTTGGAGCGTTTCGTCTCCCAGTCTCCTAAGGAACTGCTCATAGCCCCCGACTGGGGACTGAAAAATTATGAATTTAATCACCGGGTTCAAAAAAGAATGAAAGAACTCGGTGCATATCAGGGAAAGAAGTATGAAATGTGAGAAAAAAGAATTATTTTTGCCACGACTTAAAATGTGGAATCAATCTAAATAAAGAATAATTATGAACCCAAAGACAGTGATAAAAGGAAAAATCCACTACGTGGGAGTGAATGACCGCAATAAACATTTGTTTGAAGGTATGTGGCCGTTGCCGTATGGAGTTTCCTATAACTCTTACCTGATAGACGATGAAACTGTCGCTTTGATTGACACGGTGGATATATGCTATTTCGAGGTATATCTGCGCAAAATAAAAAGCATCATCGGCGAGCGGCCTATCCAGTATCTTATCATCAATCATATGGAGCCGGACCATTCCGGTTCTATCCGCCTGATAAAGCAGCATTATCCCGATATTGTCATCGTGGGCAACAAGCAGACTTTCGGCATGATAGAGGGCTTTTATGGCGTGACGGGCGAACAATATATGGTGAAGGACGAGGATTTTCTGGCTTTGGGGCATCATAAACTCCGTTTCTATATGACTCCGATGGTGCACTGGCCCGAGACGATGATGACTTTTGACGAAACAGAGGGAGTCCTTTTCGCCGGTGACGGTTTCGGCTGCTTCGGCACCTTGGACGGCGGTTTCCTGGATACCCGCATCAATCTGGACAAATATTGGGATGAAATGGTGCGTTACTATTCCAACATCGTAGGTAAATATGGTTCTCCGGTGCAGAAAGCGCTGGCCAAGCTGGGCAGCCTGCCCATTTCCACCATCTGCTCCACGCACGGACCGGTGTGGACGGAAAACATAGCCAAGGTTATCGGCATCTACGACAAGCTGAGCCGTTATGCTGCCGACGAAGGTGTAGTCATTGCATACGGCTCCATGTATGGCAACACGGAACAGATGGCGGAGGCCATTGCGGCAGAACTCTCTGCACAGGGCATCAAGAACATTGTGATGCACAATGTGAGCAAGAGCAACCCTTCTTATATCATTGCCGATATCTTCAAGTATCGCGGACTTATCATCGGCAGTCCCACATACAGCAACCAGATTTACCCTGAAGTAGAATCCCTGCTTTCCAAGATTCTGGTGCGCGAAGTGAAGGGACGCTATCTGGGATACTTCGGCTCCTTCTGCTGGGCAGGTGCTGCCGTGAAGCGTATGGGCGAATTTGCCGAAAAGAGCAAGTTCGAAATCGTGGGTAGTCCGGTAGAGATGAAGCAGGCCATGAAAGACATCACTTACGAACAATGCGAAAACCTGGCGCGTGCCATGGCGGAGCGTTTGAAGAAAGACAGGAAATAATTTACCCCTAATTTATTAACCTAATAGAACAATAACAATGAGACTAATCATTCAACCGGATTATCAATCCGTGTCAAAGTGGGCGGCACACTATGTAGCTGCCAAAATCAAAGCAGCTAATCCCTCACCTGAAAAACCTTTTGTACTGGGATGCCCCACCGGCTCTTCTCCGCTGGGCATGTACAAGGAACTTATCGACCTGAACAAGAAAGGCATCGTGTCTTTCCAGAATGTGGTTACTTTCAATATGGACGAGTATGTAGGCTTGCCCAAGGAACACCCCGAAAGCTACTACTCCTTTATGTGGAACAACTTCTTCAGCCATATCGACATCAAGCCCGAGAACACCAATATCCTGAACGGCAATGCTGCCGACCTGGATGCGGAGTGTGCACGTTATGAAGAAAAAATCAAGTCCTACGGCGGCATCGACCTCTTCATGGGCGGTATCGGTCCCGACGGGCATATCGCTTTCAACGAGCCGGGTTCTTCCCTTTCATCACGCACTCGCCAGAAGACATTGACTACCGATACCATCATAGCCAATTCCCGTTTCTTTGACAACGATGTGAACAAGGTTCCCAAGACAGCCCTGACTGTCGGTGTGGGTACTGTGCTCAGCGCCCGCGAAGTGATGATTATCGTAAACGGACACAACAAGGCGCGCGCCCTCTACCATGCTGTGGAAGGTCCGGTGATGCAGATGTGGACCATCAGTGCCTTGCAGATGCACGAAAAGGGCATCATCGTTTGTGACGATGCAGCTACCGAAGAGTTGAAGGTGGGTACTTACCGTTACTTCAAGGATATCGAGGCAGACCATCTGGATGCGGAAAGCTTGCTGAAGTAAGCGGATAGCAGATAAAACAGAAAAAACGCATTGGCAGTAAGACTGGTTTAAGTCAGGCTGTCAATGCGTTTTTTGTTTTCTTCTCCTGCTTTATTTCAGAGTTAGCCCCTTCCATTGCAAAGCCTGTCTTCTTGTTGCAAGGCTGCTGTATGCTTACTGCAAAGTTGCTGCATTCTTTGTGCTGTGTCACTGCAAGCTGCCTTGCAGTACTTCTGCAACAGGAGTGCAGCGCTTCTGCAACAGCTTTGCAGTACCTCTGCAACAGGGATGCAGTGATACAGCAGCAAGTGTACAGCAGTACGGCAGCGAGAGTGCGTGAAGCTTATCCCTCGTCCAGCCAGCCTGCCCCTTGGCGTATAATTTCCGCTTCTCCGTTGGTGCAGTCCACAACAGTGGAGCCTTCCGTTCCGCCGATACCGCCGTCGATTACCAAGTCGACGATATCTCCGAACTTTTCTTCAATCAGTTCCGGATCTGTACTGTATTCAATATCCTCTTTGTCATCATGCGGCAATGTCGTCGTCATGATGGGGGCATCCAGCAGACGGGCTATCTCCTGGATGATGGGATTGTCGGGCATGCGGATGCCTACCTCCTTACGGTTGCGGAATATCTTGGGCAGGCGGGTGGTTCCGTTTAGGATAAAGGTGAAGGCTCCGGGCAGGTTGCGCTTCATCAGTTTGAAAGTGCCGTTGTCCACTTTGGCATATTCGCTGACCTTGCTCAGGTCGTAGCAGATGATGGAGAGGTTGTTTTTCTTGGGGTCGATGTCCTTGAAACGGCAGATGCGCTCGATGGCTCGCTCCTTCAGGCCATGGCAACCGATGGCATACATGGTGTCGGTGGGATAGATGATGATGCCCCCGTCGTTCAGCAGGTCGATTACTTGCTGCAAATCGGCAGGACTGTTATTCTTTTCATAAAGTTTCAAAAGCATGACGGCAATGGATTTGAGTTCTACAATACACGCAAAAATAACTAATAGCCAGCTTATAAACAAGAGATTCACCTTTTTAGCATCTCTTTCTCCAGTTTCTTTATCTTCTTCCATGCCTCTTTGAATTTGGGACAGAGGGTGACGGCTTTCTCATAGTTTTTCATGGCTGCCTCCTTCATGTCATGTTTCAGGCATTCGTCACCCATAATGATGTATTCGCGGGCATATTTCACGAGGGCTTTCTCTTTCTCCAATGCGGCTTGCTTCAGTGCGCGGTTTTCCTCTTTCAGGCGGTTGATGATGTCCAGCTTCCGGCGGATGAGGCGCTGCACGTTCGGCTTCTCGATGTCGTATCGGGAATGGATGGCTTTGAAAAACTCATTCAGGAAAGTGCCGAAGTCTCCTTTGTCGAAAGCTTTGGCGGCGGCAACGTATTGAACGTCTGCCTGTGCTTGTTTCAGGGCACGGTCAATGGCGGCGCGGTTGTTGAAACGTTCGGAGAAACTGACAATTTCCGGACGGACGAACACATCGGCACGGCTGACGGGCTTTTTCAACTGGATGCCCTCCAGCGAGGTGCAACGGCTGAGGGCCACGTATGCTTGTCCGCCGGCAAACACACCGCCGGTGAAGTCGATGACCACCCGGCTGAAGGTCAGTCCCTGGCTTTTGTGGACGGTGATGGCCCATGCCAGGCGTACCGGATATTGCGTAAAAGTGCCCAGCTCCTCTTCTTCAATCTGCTTCTTCTCTTCGTTGTATTTGTAGCGGATGTTTCTCCACGATTCCCGTTTGACGTCGCATTCCTTGCCGTCGTCGGTAATGACGTAGAGGGTTTCTTCGATAGGGTCGAAACCGCTGACGACTCCGATGGTGCCGTTCACCCAGCGGCGGTCGAAGTCATTCTTGATGAAGATGATTTGTGCACCGGGCTTCAATACAAGCTCCTGCGAGGTGGGAAGGCTGCTTTCGGGAAAGTCTCCCATGATTTCACCGTGGAAGGTGACCGGGTCGCCGGGAAGTTCCGCCAGTTTCTTGTCGTTGATGTAGTCCACATTGTCGCGGCGGGTGGCGAGAGTGATGTACATGTCGGCCTCCGATTGCTCTATCTGGGTGCCGTAGCGGGTGTTGAGCAGTTGAAGTTCGGCAGAGCCGACGGTGTTGTTGCGGATATGGTCCAGCACGTTGATGAACTTGCTGTCCGTTTGCCGGTAGACTTTCTGCAGTTCGATGGAGACAAGGTCTATCTGGCCGAACACTTTGGCTGAGAAGAAATAAGGGGTAGGGTAGAAGCGGTTCAGTATTTCCCGCTCATCTCCCTTGACGACGGGTTCCAACTGGAACACATCGCCTACCAGCAGTATCTGTTTGCCGCCGAAGGGCTCGCGCAGGTTTCGGGAGTAGACGCGCAGGATGCGGTCTACCGCGTCGATGATGTCGGCGCGCACCATGGAAATCTCGTCAATGATGACCAGTTCCAGCTCTTCCAGCAGTTTGCGTTGGGGCTTGGTATATTTGAAGAATTCATGGATGCGTCCCCGTTGCAGGCTGAAGTTCGGGTCATCGGGCAGCAGGGGATAGAAGGGCAGTTTGAAGAAGCTGTGCAGGGTACTGCCCCCGGCATTGATGGCGGCTATCCCGGTAGGGGCAAGCACCACATGCTTTTTCTTTGTGTTCGCGCAGATATATTTCAGGAAGGTCGATTTGCCCGTACCCGCCTTGCCCGTCAGGAAAACGGACTGACGGGTATACTGGATGAGGTTCAAGGCATCTTGAAACTCTTTGTTCCGGGTGTCGGGCACGAAGGCGTTTGCTCCCTCCATCTTTTTTAATTCCTGATTATTTTGAATTGTTCCAGAGCATGGGCTATTCCATCTTCGTCCACACTGGTTGTCACGTAGTCGGCAACGGCTTTCACGTTGTCGTTGGCATTGTCCATGGCCACACCGATGCCGGCATGGCGCAACATGCTGATGTCATTCCCTCCGTCGCCGAAAGCCATGGTTTCTTCCAGCTTAATGCCGAAGTGGCGGATAATCTGGTCGATGCCATTCTGTTTGGTGTTCCCTTTGGCTGTCACGTCTACGAACGCAGGGTGCCAGCGGCCCATTTCGCAATGGGGGACGGCAGGCTGGATTATCTGCTCCTCCTCGGCGTTGATGAAGGGAGTCAGTTGGAAGAAGGTCCGGTCGGCGTGGTTGGCGGTGTAGGGCTTGGCCTCGATGGGGGCAACTTTCAGTTGGCGGTGAAAAATCTCCTCCACGATCTCGTCGGGCTGGTTCACGCAGATGTCATGTTCTCCCACCAGGATGCAGGGGATGTTGCGCTCGTGGCAGAAGGCTGTCAAGGCATCCACCTCTGCTGTCGGTATGGGGCTTTTGTAGATGACGGTGTCTTCTACAAAGCAATAGGCACCGTTCATCGTGATGTAGCCGTCTATCAGATTCCGTTCCTGCAGGGCTGAAAGGTTGTTGATGATGATGCGCGGACGTCCGGTCGAAATGAAGATATGCATGCCTTTGGCTTTGGCTGCGGTCAGCGCTTCAATGGTGGAAACGGGAATCTCGTGGGTCTTGAAGCTGACTAAAGTGCCGTCGATGTCAAAAAACAGAGCTTTTATCATAAGGGTTTCTTTTATCTTGTGCGCGAAATTACTTAAAAAGCAAAGATATTTCGTACTTTTGCCCGCAAATAAATGATAAATAACAAATGAAGAAGCATTCTTTCAAGGATTGGATGATAGCCGTACGTCCGTGGTCATTCCCCGCCTCGACAATGCCGGTGGTGGTGACGTTGGCATATCTGTACTGGATGCGGCAGGATATAAACTGGGCAAACGGCATCTGGGCATTGCTGAATATCATTGTGTTTCATGCTGCCGGAAATACCTGGAGTGATTACTTTGACTATAAACGCAAGGTGGATGCAAAAGATACTTTTGGTGCCAAGACATTGACTGACGGGATGTTTACTCCGCGCGAGATATACCGCCTGTCGGTGTCATTGCTGGCAGTTGCCCTCATTGCCGGCATCGGACTGCTGTGGCGTACCGGTCTGCCGTTGCTGTATATCGGTATGGGCGGTGCAGCTTGTTCGTTGCTTTATCCGCCGCTCAAGTATCGTGCGTTGGGGGATGTGGTCATCTTCCTGGCTTATGCCTTGCTGCCGACGTTGGGTACTTGTTATGCGGCTACGGGCATTGTCGATTGGAATGTCTTGTGGATAGCTTTGCCGGTGGGGCTGATTACAGTGGCTATTCTGCATGCCAACAATACACGGGATATGCGTACCGATGCCCGTGCCGAGATTCAGACACTGGCCATGAAACTGGGAGGAAAGCCGTCGATGTACGTTTATTGTGCCGAAGTCCTTTTCCCTTTCGGCTGGATAGCAGGATTGATAGCTGCGGGGACTCTTCCTTTATGGGCACTGTTGGTGATGCCGGCGCTGGTTCCTGCCATTGGCAATGTACGTGTCGTGTCCCGTTTTCCCGGAAAGGGGGAAGGTGGCATAGCCAGTCTGGATGAAATGACGGCAAAACTCCAATTGTTGTTCAGTCTGCTGTTTGCCTTGTCGTTTGTCGTAGCCGGTCTGATGTCATGAAGAAGTTGATTTTTACCATTCTGCTGGCTGCCGTGCTGTGGACGGTCATGTTCTCGCCCCGGACGGCGCCTTTCGTGAATTTCTGGTGGATGATGACGGGCTCGGCGCTCATGCTGTCGGGGCTTGCCACGTTGTTCAATCCCGGCTGGTGGCGGGAGGTGAGATGGAACATGCCGAATGTCTTGCTGGGAATCGGCATTGCTGTTGCTTTGTGGGGTGTTTTCTGGTTGGGCGACAAGGCTTCGTCTTGGATGTTCGACTTTGCCCGCCCGCAGGTGGACTCCATTTATGGAATGAAGGAGGGGGAATCTCCCTGGTTGCTGGCGGCATTGTTGCTGTTGTTGATAGGACCGGCAGAAGAGATATTCTGGCGCGGCTATGTGCAGCGCACGCTTTCCAAGCGGTGGAACCCGAACGTGGGTTTTGTGGCGGCTACCTTGATTTACGCACTGGTGCATGCCGGTTCCTGCAATTTCATGCTGGTCATGGCGGCTTTGGTGGTGGGGGCGGCATGGGGAGCGCTTTATCGCTTCTTCCCGAACCGTTTTGCCGCCATCATCTTGTCTCATGCAGTGTGGGATGTGGCAGTATTCATATTTTTCCCGATATGATTATTGTTTACGAAAATAAGGCAACGGTAATGAATCGTATACTGAGCCCTATTCAGTCGTATACTGAAATAGGTTCAGTATACGACTGAATAGGGCTCAGTATACGACTGAAATAGATTGTATCTATACATATTGATAATCAGATAGTTGTGAATTCTCTTTCAGGTGGTATGAAAACAAGACAAATTGATGCGTTGGATTTGTGAAACTACAATAAAAAAGCAAGTATATGACCTACAATTTTGATGAAGTAATAGAGCGCCGTGGTACCGACTCCGTGAAATGGGACGGCGTGAAGAGTGTATGGGGACGCGAAGACCTCCTCCCCATGTGGGTGGCGGATATGGACTTCCGCACACCTCCGTTTGTGATGGAAGCCTTGCGGAAACGTCTTGAGCATGAGGTGCTGGGCTATACGTTTGCGTGCGAGGAGTGGTACACTTCCATTTGTGGCTGGCTCAGTCGTCGCCACGGTTGGAACGTCACTCGCGAGATGCTGACTTTTGTGCCCGGCATTGTCCGTGGCCAGGCTTTTGCACTGCAGTGTTTCACTGAGCCCGGTGACCGGGTGATGGTGATGACTCCCGTCTATCACCCTTTCTTCCTGGTGACGCAGCGCATGGGGCGTGAAGTTGTCTATTCTCCGCTTGACTTGAAGGACGGACATTACCAGATTGATTTTGAACGGTTCCGCAAGGATATACAAGGATGCAAGGTGCTGATTCTCTGTAATCCCCATAATCCGGGCGGACGTGTGTGGACGGTGGAGGAGCTGAAGCAGATAGCCGGCATCTGCAAGGAAAGCAATACATTCGTCATTTCCGATGAGATACATGCCGATTTGACTTTACCGCCTTATAAGCATCATCCGTTTGCCACAGTGTCGGAGGCCGCAGCACGGAATTCACTCACCTTCATGGCACCCAGCAAGGCGTTCAATATGCCGGGATTGGGAAGCTCGTATGCCATTATCATCGATGAGGACATCCGCCGTCGTTTCCGGGAGTTCATGGAAGCGGGCGAATTCTGCGAGGGGCATTTACTGGCTTATATCGGTGCGGCTGCCGCCTATATGCATGGCGAGGAGTGGCTGGAACAGATGCTGGACTATATAAAGGGGAATATCGACTTCACGGAGAACTACCTCCGGGAGCATATTCCGGGCATCGGCATGATACGCCCGCAGGCTTCTTACCTTATTTATCTGGACTGCCGTGGGCTGGGACTGGCTCAAGAGGAACTGGTGCGGCTGTTTGTAGACAAGGCGCATCTGGCGCTGAATGACGGAACCATGTTCGGTGAACCGGGCAGGGGCTTTATGCGCTTGAATGTCGGCTGCCCGCGTTCGGTGCTGGAGCAGGCTTTGAAGCAACTGGAAGCTGCGGTTGCAGACAGATGATAGAAAAACAAATACATCTCTTATATATGAACCGATTACCCTTCGTGGGACTGTTGCTTGCATTGCTGTGCTTTGTTTCCTGCCGGCAGATGAATGATGTACATTTGCTGCATCTGGCAGAAAAACAAGTGGAAATGAATGTGGACAGCATTTATGTTTTGCTGGCACAGATAGAGAAACCGTCGCAGCTCTCGGGTGAAGACCGGTTGTTGTATGGATGGCTGAATGCTTATGTGCACTATAAGTGGCAAAACTCGATGACGGAAGATTCCCTGCTGCTGCCTGCTTCCGGCTATTATGCTTTTTGCAACGACACAGTGAAGAATTTGCTTTCCTACCAGTTGAAGGCCTGGTACTGGTACTGGCTGAAAAAACATGAACAGTGTATAGCCGCCATTGACAGCGGTATCGCTCTTGCCAAAGCCTTGCAGGATACCGGGAGAATGGTAGATATGCTGAGTGATAAAGCATATTGGTATGTGTACGTCTGGAAAGATTATGATAAAGCGATAGAGACTTTCCGTGCTGCTATAGCCCAGGACGTAAGGGCCGAAAACTTATTCTCCATGGGTATTGCCATGGGACTGAATAAGAATGATTCTGCAGCCTACTATATGGAGCGTAGCATCAAATTGGCAGTACAGTCGGGAGATACTAACCGGATAGTGTATTATTTGCGTAATTATGCCCAGTTGCAGGCCTATTCTTTTGATGAACCTTCGGGCGCGATAGCCGCCATTCGCCGCATGGAGCAGTATGTCATCGATCCGGTGCAGTTGCGTATGGGAGATTTGGTAAAAGTGGAGGTATTCTTGAAAGAAGGGCTGATTGATTCGGCAGAATATTATTTAGATAAGGAGAGGGAACGCAGTGAAGGCAGGAACAGGTTCCTGACGGAAGAAAATATGGTGGCGGTATATAGGGCATTGATAGATTATACACGTCACCGTACGTTTGATGTGCTGGACGTGGCGCGCTATAATGATTCTGTAGCCAATGCTCTTACTGCGTTGCAGAGTACTGTCCGGCGTAAGGACGAGTCGAAAGAGACACTTTCGCAAGCCAACCTGATACTGACGGTGGAGCGGAAGCAGGCACAGTTGAATCTATTGTTGGCACTGTTGGTACTGGTACTTGTTGGTGGCGGTGCATTCCTTTATATCCGCAACCGGCGCAATAGGCTGATTGAAGCGGAGGAACGGGCGGAAACGTTGACCCGGTTGCTGGAAGATGCGACAAAGAGCCAGTCGAAAGAGGAGGACGGGCAGTTTTTCCGTAAAATACTGTTGCAGCAATTGGGCATGATTCGGCTGGTGGCTAAACAACCCACCTTGCAAAACCAGGAACTGCTTCGTCGCATTTTCTGTATTACCAGCCATGAACTGCCGGTAGAGAGCTTGCTGGTGTGGGAGGACTTATACCCCATCATAGACCGGATTTATGATAACTTCTACACAAAAATGAACAGCCGTTTCGGCGATGTGCTCATTGATAAGGAAAAGCAGCTTTGCTGTCTGCTTTGTGCGGACTTCTCGACGAAAGAGATTAGCGTGGTGACGCAACAAAGCATCCCCACCATCTACCAACGGAAAACGAATATCCGCAAGAAGCTGGGGATGGGAGAGAAAGAAGGCATTGTAGAGTTTATAGGCAGCATATAGACAGAGAAAAGCCTGATATAGACTATCGTAAAACTAAAGTGCTGGTATGTAGTGAGTTGTAGTCTGGGAATATAGACTTTTTATTCCCCGATATAGACCGTTTGAGGCATGTTTTATCCCTACTTTTGTATCAAGAAGTATGAAGAGTGAAACATTAAAATCAAGCGCATAATGAAAAAGAATCTACTGAACAGCATTAGAAAAAGAGTGATGGTGTGGTTGGCTTTGGCAAGCATGGCAACTACCCTTTCCGCCCAGACTTACCGGCTTTCCGGTTGTGTGCAGGACGAGAACCACCACCCGGTGGAAGTGGCGAATGTACTGCTGAAGCAGGTAAAGGACAGTACCTATATCACCGGTATGCTGACCGATACACAAGGTTGTTTCTCTTTTGACCAACCACGGGGGGAATACTTATTGCACATTACCCTTATCGGGAGTGAAGACCTCTATCTGCCCGTTGTTCTGCAAGAAAACAAAAATGTAGGTGAATTGACGCTGAAGCCTTCTTCGGCTTTGCTGGACGAAGTTACTGTTACGGCAGCACGTCCCGTCATCAAGCGGCTGGTGGATAGAGGGGTGTTCGATGCGCATAACACGGTAGCCTCTATTGCCAGCGTAGGCGGTAATGCATTGGATCTCCTTCACGATGTACCCGGCTTGCGCGTGTCTCAAAGCGGAGTCGACATCATAGGAAAAGGAGGAATCAAGATTTATATCAACGACCGTGAGACGAAACTGTCGGGAGATGAATTGATAGATTACCTCCGTTCCTACGATGCTTCCCAGATACTGAAGGTGGAGGTGATTACCACACCGC
The DNA here is from genome assembly GCA_905197435.1 of uncultured Bacteroides sp. Lineage (GTDB taxonomy): Bacteria > Bacteroidota > Bacteroidia > Bacteroidales > Bacteroidaceae > Bacteroides. The sequence goes on along the minus strand of CAJJYX010000001.1, from coordinate 46,055 downwards.
CTTCCAAATATGATGCTGCCGGAAATGCAGGTATCATCAACATCCGCTTGAAGTCGCGCCCCAAGGATTATCTGGGCGGTACGGCTTCCGCTTCTTACAACACCGGTGAAAAAGATAACTACGGATATGGCGGTGTAAGCCTGAATCTTAGCAGGGGGCGCATATCTTCCTTCCTCAATGGGGGTGCCACGCAGGGAAAATACGAAACGCGTGAGAAAAATTACCGCTATTTCCCGCAGAACACTTGGAACAGCCGCACGGACTATACCAATTATATGAATAACTTCTACCTTCAGGGAGGTGTGGACGTGTCGCTGGAACGGGACTGGACCGTAGGTATGCAGGCTATCTATAACCATAGTGCCCCCAAACCAAACAATGCCCTTTCATGGACGGAAGTTTACGGTGCCTCTACTGGTAGTCTGGACTCTCTGCTGTACTCCAACAGTAACAAGGATTTCAGTTCAGAACGTCTTAATTTGAATTTCCATACCGATAAGGTCTGGGATGACAAAGGCAAGAAAATGACTTGGGATGTGGATTATCTGCGTGATAACCGGGACGAGAATATGGGCTTTCTCTCGAAAAACCTCCTGCCTGATGGAGTGGAGGTTCCGGGCACAAACTTCGATTACAGTTATCTGCAACATCGTAAGGTGGATGTATTTTCCTCTGCACTTGACTTTACCCTTCCTTTTGAGAAGTACAAGATAACGGCAGGTGCCAAAGCTTCCTTCACCAACACCCGCAACGGTATCAAGTATGATACGTCAGACCCTACGCTGGTGCAGGATGATTATTTCCGTTACAAAGAGCAGATCTATGCCCTTTATGCCGACTATAGCCGTGATTTTTCCGAGCGCTTCTCCATGCAGTTGGGCTTGCGCGTGGAGCATACGCGCACTACCGGCATTTCCGAAGCGAAAGCTACGGAAGACAAGCATGACTATACCCGCTTGTTCCCTACCGTCTATCTGCTCTATTCACCTGCTGGCGGGCATGCATTGAACTTCAGTTTCTCCAATCGCATTTCCCGCCCGTCACAGAACATGGTCAATCCTTTTCCTTTCTATCAGAATAAATATACTTATGCCTGCGGACGTGAGGACTTGAAACCCAGCTACACTTACAATGCAGAATTGGGATACACGCTGAAGAACAACTTCAATGTTTCCGCTTATTATTCTTATTCGGACGATGTTTTCTTTCAGGTTGTGGACTTGGATGCTGAAACGAATGTGTCTTCTTTCCTTTGGGAGAACTTCATGCAGACACATGCTTTCGGGCTTAACAATTCGTATACCTTCCGTACCAAGTGGTTGCAAACTTACGCCCAGCATGGGGTAAGCTATCGCCGGACTACCTCCAGCGCCGCTACCACCTCTCCCGAGGAGAAGGGTTGGGCTTATAATGCCAGTCTGCGCAATACATTCTTTTTCAATGAGAAGAAGACATTTCTTGCTACGTTGTCCGGTTCTTATTCTTCCCGTCAGTATCAGGGCATCTATCTGATGAGCCCCACTTACAGCGTCAGTGCAGGTCTGCTTTACCGGTTGTTGGACAATAAGCTCAGTCTCAGCCTGAACATCAATGACATATTTGTCAGCCATTCCAAACTGGAAACCATATCCAACGGTCTGAAGATAATTGCAGATAACCAATTCTCCTTCACCAGTTTCCGTGTCGGCGTATCCTATACTTTCGGTGGAGATATACGCAGTAAGGGGCAGCGGAACAGTAACGAGGATATCCAGAGAAGACTTTGAGTTCCCATTTATTGGAAATTTCTAAGGAAAGATTGATGAATATCTATGAAAGCCTCCATTGGAAGTTGGAAGAAATTATTTATCTTTGCTCCAAAAGCGAAGATGAGCTCGTCAATGGAAGATTGATAAAGTGCAATTGACAGTGAATCAATAATTATAGTGACATTTAATATTTAAAGAAATGGCTTTAGAAATTACAGACAGCAATTTTAAAGAAATTCTGGCAGAGGGAAAACCTGTTGTTATGGACTTTTGGGCTCCTTGGTGCGGCCCTTGTAAGATGGTGGGACCAATCATTGATGAATTGGCTACTGAATATGAAGGGAAAGTAGTCATAGGTAAGTGTGACGTAGATGAAAATGGTGACGTAGCTGCCGAATATGGTATACGCAACATCCCTACAGTCTTGTTCTTCAAGAATGGAGAACTGGTGGACAAGCAGGTAGGTTCTGCTCCGAAGCCTACTTATGTGACCAAGATAGAAGCATTGTTATAAGGTAAGTATATTTAATCCTTTAAATGATATAAGTATGGGAATAGAAGACGATTTTTTGCAGAATGATGTCGATGACGAAAAGACCATCGAATACATCAAGAATTATTTGCCGCAGGAGTTGAAAGAGAAGTTCTCTGACGACGAGTTCTATTATTTTCTCGATTTGATTGACGAGTACTATTCCGGAAGCGGCATCCTTGAGGCACAACCGGATGCGGATGGGTACATCGAAATTGATTTGGAAAAAATCGTGGACTATATAGTCAAGGAAGCCCATAAGGATGAAATGGGTGACTATGATCCGGAAGAAATCCTTTTCATCGTGCAAGGTGAGATGGAATATACGGAATCTCTGGACGAAGAATAGCCTGTATCAAGAGTATAGGGAAATCGTGGATGGGCATGGGCTCATCCACGATTTTTTGTTTCTATGTGGCCGGTGGCGTATTCAGGAAAAAGAAGATGGATGTGCCGATGAGAATAACACCCAACACACCGTAGAACCAGCGGGCTTGCCGCCGTCCTACATTTTGCACGATAAATTGGGTGTTCCGGGCAGTGAAAAACCAGTCCCAGTCCGATAGGGCAGCCAGCAGGGCGATGATGCCTGTTACGGCGAAAATTCCTTGAACGATGTATTGGCTCATGAGGAAGTTAGGAATTAATAAAATGAGAATTAAAAGTGAGGAAGGTAATTATTCAAAGTCCTCCAAGGTGACTTTCCGCTCTCCGTTCTCCACTTCCTCGATGGTTACTTTGATGGTGTTGCCCGGCAGGAGTTCTTCCACCAGTTCCGGCCATTCTATGAAGCAGAGGGCACCGCTATAGAAATAATCTTCATAACCCATGTCATACACTTCTTCCAGTTTCTTGATGCGGTAGAAGTCAAAATGGTAAATCAGCTCCCCGGCTGTGTCGGAACGGTATTCGTTGACAATGGCGAAGGTGGGAGAGGTGATGACGTCAGAAACGCCCAACTCCTCGCAAACGGCTTTGATGAATGTGGTTTTTCCCGCTCCCATTTTCCCATAGAGGGCAAAGACTGTATTGTCACCCATTTCAGCAATGAACTGGCGGGCGGCTTCGTGGATATGGTCTAATGACTGAATTTTGATTTCCATCGTTTATAGGTTTTATTTTTACCGTAGCAAAGATAAGGATTTAAATTGAGACTGAGTACAGAGAAGGCAGAAAGAAGGTTGCCGTATCTCCATAGCATCCTGTAAAAAAGAGAGGATAAAACAAAAATCAGCCTTAGAGTGACGGACTTCAGTTTTACCCCCTTCCTGTTCATCCATCCGGATGTCTTCTTGTGATTCGGATGACGGGTGTCATCTGTTATTTCTGGTCGTTCTCCCGGATTTCCACCCGGCGGATTTTCCCGCTGATGGTTTTGGGAAGCTCATCAACGAACTCGATGACACGCGGATATTTGTAGGGAGCCGTTACTTTCTTCACGTGGTTCTGCAACTCCTTGACAAGCTCCTCTCCGGCACGTGCCTTGTACTCTTTGGCCAATACGATTGTAGCTTTTACCACTTGGCCGCGGATTTCATCGGGCACACCGGTAATGGCACATTCCACTACGGCAGGATGGGTCATCAATGCACTTTCCACTTCGAACGGGCCGATGCGGTAGCCGGAGCTCTTGATCACATCGTCTGCACGGCCTACAAACCAAAGATAACCGTCTTCATCTTTCCAGGCAACGTCTCCCGTATAGTAGATACCATTATTCCAAGCTTCGTGTGTACGTTCCGGATCACGGTAGTACTCTTTAAACAATCCCAACGGCTTGCCTTTATCCGTACGAATTACGATTTGTCCCTGTTCGCCGGCTTCCACAGAACGACCGTCGTTGTCTATCAGGTCTACGTCGTATTGCGGATTGGGCAATCCCATGCTGCCGGGCTTCGGCTCCATCCAGGGCATGGTAGCAACGGTAAGGGTCGTCTCGGTCTGTCCGAAACCCTCCATCAACTTGATGCCCGTCAGTTTCTTGAAAGTATCGAATACGGCAGGGTTCAGCGCTTCTCCGGCGATGGTGCAGTATTCCAGGCTGGAGAGGTCGTATTTCGTAAGGTCTTCGTGGATGAGGAAACGGAAAATGGTGGGTGGCGCGCAAAGCGACGTTACGTGATAGTCCTGGATCTTTTTCAGGATGTCCGCCGGAGTGAACTTTTCGTGGTCGTATACAAATACGTTGGCACCGGCAATCCATTGCCCGTAAAGCTTTCCCCATACGGCTTTCCCCCAGCCGGTATCGGCAATGGTGAGGTGGAGGCTGCTTTCTTTCAGATTGTGCCAGAAACTGCCCGTGACGATATGCCCCAGTGGGTAAGTGAAGTCGTGTGCCACCATCTTGGGCTCTCCGGTGGTGCCGCTGGTGAAGTACATCAGGGAGATGTCATCGTTCGTGTTCGGATGTTCCGGTTTCACGAAAGGAGCGGCGGCTTCGATACCTTTGTGGAAGTCTTCGAATCCTTCGGCGATTTCCGGTCCGACGCTTACGAGGCGTTTCACGGAAGGAGACTCCGGCATGGCTGCCGTGATATGGTCGGTGATGACGCTTTCGCCGGCACAGACTATCATCTTGATGTCTGCGGCGTTGCAGCGGTATACGATGTCTTTCTTGGTCAGCAGATGAGTGGCGGGAATCACCACTGCGCCGAGTTTGTGCAGTGCCACAATGCTGAACCAGAATTCATAACGGCGTTTCAGTATCAGCATCACCATGTCTCCGTGCCCGATGCCGAGGCTTTGGAAATAGGAGGCCGTCATGTCTGTATATCGTTTCATGTCGGCAAAAGTAAACTGCCGGCATTTGCCCTGGTCGTTGGTCCATAGCAATGCGGGTTTGTCGGGTTGTTCGGTTGCCCAGGCATCCACTACGTCGTATCCGAAGTTGAAATTCTCCGGCACGTTTATTTTCAGGTTCTTGATGAAGTCCTCTTGAGAAGTGAAGGACGTCTGTGATAAAAATCTTTCTACCATGATTGAATGTACTAATGTGGTAATGTAATGATATGGCAATGCGTAATCACTCTATCACCTTGTTACATGATTACTGCCAGGAATTTTACAGTCTTGCCGTCAAGCGCCTTCATGCCGTGCGGCAGTTTGGAGTTGAAGTATAGACTGTCTCCTTCGTTTAAGATTAACTCTTTGCCTCCGATACTAATCATCATGCGCCCTTCCAATACGAGGTTGAATTCCTGACCGGCATGGCTGTTGTAATGGATCGGCGCATTATCCGGATTGGGCTCTACGGTCACGATGAACGGATCGGCTGTGCGGTTGATGAAGCCGGCAGCCAGTGATTGGTATCTGTATGCTTTGGTACGTTCTATACTGGTTCCCTTTCCGGCACGTGTGAGGAAGTAGGAGCTCATCTTGGGCTCTTGTCCAAACATCAGTGCGTCCAGCGATATGCCGTAGTGGCGTCCTATCTTCTGCAACATGCTGACGGAAATGTCGAATTCTCCGGTTTCGGCAAGGCGGTACTCTTCTGCGGCGATGTCACAGTCGCGGGCGATGTCGTCGGCGGTCAGTTCCAATACATCTCGCAGCCCGCGCAGGCGTTCGGCTATTTGTCTGATTTGCTCGTCCATAATTAGATTTGTTTTAAATGGGTGGTTATTGAAATGCACCATTATGCCGCAGGTCATTAGCATATTGGCACATTAATTATATTAGCATATTAAATACTCGCTTTGATGGCTTTAATCACAGTGGAGGTGAATCCTTCATGTTCCAGCTCGTTGATTCCTTTGATAGTGATTCCTCCGGGAGTGCATACTTTGTCTATCTCGACACTGGGATGTGTGTCGTTGTTCAGGATCAGTTCGGCTGCTCCCTTAACAGACTGTGCCACCATGCGCATGCCGTCTTTGGGGTAGATGCCCAATTCAATACCGGCCTGCATGGCTGCCTGTATGTACTTCAATGCGTATGCGATGCCACAGGAGGTCATGGCAGTGGTTGCTGCGATCTTTTCTTCGGGAATGAGCATGGCGAGCCCCATTTGGTTGAAGATGTCCAGCAACAACTGCTCCTGTTCCTTGGTGGCGTTGTGGCTGGCGATGAGTGTCATGCTTTCCATCTCACTGATGGCTGTGTTGGGAATGATGCGGAACATGGTCATTTCCTTGTCCGCTACATAGTGTGCCAATTCTTCGAAAGAGATACCGGCGGCAACGGATATGAGAATCTGTTGGTCTTTCAGTTGCAAATCCTTTACCACACGCTTCATCAGCCATGGTTTCACGGCAAAGATTATCATATCTGCACCGTTCACAGCCTCTTGGTTGTCATTGGTCACTTGTAAAGCGGGAAATTCTGCCTTCAGCTTGTCCAGTTTGCCTTGAGTGGGGTTGGACACAATGATGTCATCGGCAGGGATGATTGTCCCTTTGGCCAGTCCGCGGGCGATGGAACCACCCATATTTCCTGCGCCGATAATTGCTGTTTTCATATCTTCTTGTTGTTAAAAGAGTTGTCTTGTTGGCAAAGGTAGATAATTTTCTACAAAAAACGACCGAAAGAGAAAGGTATTCTGCTTTTCGGTCGTTCCTTTTGCTGGCTGATTATTTGTATCAAATATTAAAGTACTTTTTTGAAGCGTTCCAAGAATTCCTTAGCTTCGTCCATGCTGAGGCACAGGGGCGGCAGCAGACGGATCACATTCGTACCGCTTACGCCGGTGAATACATGCTGCTCTTTCAGCAGTCTGAGGCGCAACTCCTTGATGGGCTCTTCAAATTCCAGTCCTATCATCAGTCCGCGTCCGCGAACTTCCTTGATTTGCGGGAATTTTTTCAATTCTGTTATCAGGAAATTGCCGACTTGGGCTGCGTTCTCTATCAGGTTTTCCTGCTCTATCACGTCCAGTACGGCAAGGGCTGCGCTGCAAGCCAGGTGGTTTCCGCCGAAAGTAGTTCCAAGCTGCCCGTATACCGGTGTAAACATCGGGCTGATGAGTACGCCTGCCATCGGGAAACCATTGCCGATGCCTTTGGCCACGGTGATGATGTCGGCTTTGATGCCGTTGTATTGATGGGCGAAGAACTTGCCGCTACGTCCGTAGCCACTTTGGATTTCATCGAGAATCAAGACTGTGCCCGTTTCCGTACAAGCCTGGCGGAGTGCCTGCATGAATTCGTCTGTCGGCAGTTGGATGCCGCCTACACCTTGTATGCCTTCGATAATCACTGCACAGACATCTCCTTTGGACAATTCGGCCTTCATGGCTTCGATATCGTTCAACGGGAGGTAGGTGACATGACCGCAATTGTTGATGGGAGCGATGATTTTAGGATTGTTCGTTGCTTCCACTGCCAGCGAAGTACGTCCATGGAATGCTTTTGAGAAGGATACCACACGGGTACGGCTGTTGTGGAAGGAGGCGAGCTTCAAGGCATTCTCGTTGGCCTCGGCACCGCTGTTGATGAGGAACAGCGAGTAGTCATCATAACCGCAGACTTTTCCCAAACGCTCTGCCACTTGCTGTTGCAGCTTGTTGATCACTGAGTTGGAATAGAACCCCAACGTGGCAACTTGTTTGCTGATCATCTCTACATAATGCGGGTGGGCATGTCCTATGGAGATGACTGCATGGCCACCGTAAAGGTCGAGGTATTCGGTACCGTTCTCGTCCCATACATGGCAGCCTTTTCCTTTGACGATGTTGATGTCAAAGAGAGGATATACGTCGAATAGTTTCATTTCTCTTAGAATGCAGAAGGTTTCAACCGTAATCCTACGGTCTCTTCCAGGTTAAACATTAAATTCATGTTGTGGACGGCTTGACCGCTGGCACCTTTCAGCAAATTGTCGATGCAGGAGATGATGAGCAGCTTGTCGCCGTGCTTCTCCAGGTGGATGAGGCATTTGTTGGTGTTCACCACTTGCTTCAGGTCGATGTTCTTCTCCACGATATGGGTAAAGGAATCTTTGGCGTAGTATTCTTTGTACATACGGACGATTTCTTCCAGAGCCACTTTGGTCTTTACGACAATGGTGGCGAAGATGCCGCGCGGGAAGTCACCTCGGTAGGGGATGAAGTCAATCTCCGCGTCGAAACTGTTCTGCAACTGTTTGAGTGATTGTTTGATTTCAGGTACGTGCTGGTGTTCGAAAGCTTTGTAGACACTCATGTTGTTGTTGCGCCAACTGAAGTGGCTCGTTGCGCCCGGCTTCACTCCGGCACCCGTGCTTCCGGTGATGGCATTCACCATGATGTCGCCGTTCAGCATCAGGTGCTTGGCAAGCGGCAACAGTCCCAGTTGGATGCAGGTGGCAAAGCAGCCGGGATTGGCTACATGCTTTGCCTTGCAAGTGGCACGGCGGTTCAGTTCCGGCAGGCCGTAGATGAAGTCGTGTTCGGGAGAAGCTATGCGGTAGTCCATGGAGAGGTCGATGATTTTCAGTTCCTCGGGTACGTTATGGCTTTCGAGGAACTTCTTCGTGTCGCCATGTGCCGTACAGAAAAACAGTACGTCGATTTCTTCCAGCGGGAGCTGGTCGGTGAATACCAAATCTGTTTCACCGTACAGTCCTTCGTGTACATCGGTAATTTTGTTGCCGGCATTGCTCGAACTGTTTACGAATACAATTTTCGCCTCTGGGTGGTTGAGCAGTAGGCGTATCAGTTCGCCTGCCGTGTATCCGGCTCCGCCAATGATTCCGACTTTAATCATATGCCCTCCTTCTCGTCTTTATGATTTGAATAATAAGCGCGCAGTGCCGTGGAGGTTACTTTGATGAAGCCCTTGGCATCTTCTGCCGTCCATCCTTTCTGCATCTCACCGTATTCGCCGAACTTGTTTTTCACAAGGTCGTCTTTACTTTCTACACCTACGGTAGAGAAGCAGAGCGGGTGGAGTTCAAGAATAGCCGTACCGTTTACGTTACGTTGCGAGGATTCCAGCATAGCTTCGATGTCGCGCATTACCGGTTCCAGATATTGGCTTTCGTGCAGGAACATGCCATACCAGTTGGCCACCTGGTCCTTCCAGTATTGTTGCCATTTGCTCAAGGTGTATTTCTCCAGGAACTTGTGGGCACCGATAATCAGCATGGGTGCTGCGGCTTCGAAACCTACGCGGCCTTTGATACCGATAATCGTGTCGCCTACGTGCATGTCGCGGCCGATACCGTATGCCGCACCTATTTCTTCTACCTTCTGGATGGCTTTGATGGGGTCGTCGAATGTTTCGTCATTCACGGCTTTCAGTTCACCTTTTTCAAAAGTAAGGCGCAACTGCTCGCTGCCCTCTTTGGTGCAATGTTTCAGATAGGCGCTTTCGGGAAGCCCTTGTGCAGAATCCAAAATCTCGCCACCGCAGATGGAGGTACCCCACAGACCTACGTTGTAGGAGTATTTCAGCTTGGCAAAGTCGGCGGCAAAACCATGCTTGTTCAGATAGTCGATTTCTTCTTGACGGCTCAGTGCCATATCGCGTGTCAGCGTGATGATTTCCACACCCGGAGCCATTACAAGGAAAGTCATGTCGAAACGAATCTGGTCGTTACCCGCACCCGTAGAACCGTGGGCGATGGCATCAGCGCCAATCTCGTTGGCATAGCGCGCGATGGCCAATGCTTGGAAAATGCGTTCGGAACTTACAGAAATAGGATAGGTACCGTTACGCAAGACATTGCCGAATACCATGTATTTCAAGCTTTTTTCGTAGTACTCCTGCGTCACGTCAATGGTGACGTATTCTTTGGCACCCAGCTTGTAGGCATTTTCTTCATTTGTCTTCAACTGCTCGGCACTGAATCCGCCCGTGTTGGCACAAGCTGCATATACTTCGTATCCTTTTTCCTTGGCAAGATACAGAGCTTTATCCGCCTTGCGCATCAGATACTCATACTCTGTTCCAAACCTCCGCTGAATGCGACTACTACTTTCTTCTTCTTTTCCATATCCTTAGTATTTTTATATTTTATCTTCTTCGTGCAGCTTCGGGTCGTAAAGCATTGCTGTGCAAATGCAGAATTTACGGTTCTTGGCTACCAATATATCATGGTTGATACAGCCTTCGCAACCTTTCCAGAAGGATTCGTCATCGGTCAGTTCGTTGAAGGTGACGGGCACATATCCCAGCTCGGTATTCATTTTCATGACGGCAGCCCCACTGGTGAGGCTGAAAACTTTGGCATTGGGCCATCGTAAGCGTGCCAGGCGGAAAGAGGCGTTTTTGATACGTTTTGCCAGTCCCAGACCCCGGTATTTGGGGTGTACTATCAGACCGGAAGTTGCTACATACTGCTTGTTGCCCCAGCTCTCTATGTAGGTGAAACCTGCAAAATCGTCTCCACACAAGGCAATAATGGCCTTTCCTTCTTTCATCTTAGTAGCTACGTATTCGTGTGTGCGTTCTGCGATGCCCGTTCCGCGTACTTTGGCTGCTTCCCGGATGGTATCCAAAATCTTGTCTACGTAAACTTCATGTGAGGCATCAGCCACCATCACATCAATTTGTTTCGAATCCATTTCTTATTTAATTTCTTGTTTTTTGTTGTTATCTGTCATTTGATGTTCGGGATGATTTGCGACAGGAAGTTGCGCACTTCATCGTGTGACGCCGCTTCGTGTACGACCAACATGATGGTGTCGTCTCCGGCAATGGTGCCCAGAATGACGGGACACTCCCGGTTGTCGATGTCGTAAGCCATGCTGCTGGCATATCCGGGACGGGTGCGGATGACGGCAATATTACCCGAAAATTGAAGTGAAACGAAACCGCTTGTCATCAGCATTTCACTTGCACTCTGGTCGTTCGAACGTTTATACATAATGTTGTTGGGCAGCACATATACGTATTTCCCGTTCATGTTTGCTGCTTTCGCTACTTTCAGCTGTTTCAAGTCGCGTGACAAGGTGGCTTGTGTCAGTTCAAAGCCTTCCTTTCCCAAAGCTTGCAACAGTTCTTCCTGAGAACTGACGTCTTTGCTTGAGATAATCATCTTGATGGCATCTAACCGATTGGTTTTTTTCTTCATTTTCTGTATAATTATTCTAAGAGTGGCGCAAAATTAGGGATTATTTCGGAAAGAATATGCAAAAAGGAGAGTTTTTTCTTTGTTTTATGTATGTTTTGTGCATTTTTCTTTGAAAGATGGGCTTAATTTGTTCTGGAAGATAATAATCTTAGAAATAAAAGAAGTGCATTTGGGGACTATCCTCTATCTATTCTTATTGTATGTCTTGTTGTCGGCTTCCTTATAGTTCTGGAGCGTGGGCGTTTCTTCTTTTACGCAGATATAGAACTTCTCCATGTCCCAAGATTTGCGAAGTGCTGCGTTTCTTGGATTTTGTGGAACAAAAAAGGCTTAACTTGTTGAAAGTTAAGCCTCGTAGTCGGAATGAGGCGACTCGAACGCCCGACCCCTACGTCCCGAACGTAGTGCGCTACCAACTGCGCTACATTCCGATTGCTTTTGAAAAGTGGTGCCACCAGGAATCGAACCGGGGACACAAGGATTTTCAGTCCTTTGCTCTACCAACTGAGCTATGGCACCTTTTTCGTTTGCGGGTGCAAAGATAAAGAGTTTTTTTTATACCACAAGGCTTTTAGAGGAAAAATATCTAAAAAAGGTGCCATCTTCCAGTCCGGGAGCATAAGGAATGAACAAACAGAGATTTAAAGATGTATCATTATTGCAGCCAGTGTCATGTTTGCGTACTCTATTGGAGGTTTAAGCATAGCGGTAATTTTTATTTCATATACTAACATGCCTGCAGCACAATGAGCAGGGTATAGCTCACATTATGAGTTTCTGTTTGAAGGTGCATAGAAGTATTTGAATGATAGGTTTTGAGGATGAATTACGACTGTTTTTTATAAGTGAGCATGGCTATCACACACATGATTACCGCAAAACCGGTCAGGACGGCAAAATCCGTCCATAATTCGATGAACGAAGTGCCTTTCAGATAGACCGAACGCATGATTTCGATGAAATAACGTGGTGGAATGGCGTATGTGATGTATTGTGCCCACTGTGGCATAGAGTCTATCGGGGTCATCAGTCCACTCATGAGTTGGAAGATAATGATGAAAAAGAACATCATGTACATGCTCTGCTGCATGGTGGAGGAACAATTGGCGATAGCTATACCAAGCCCGGACATGACAAAGCTGAAAAGCAATGTCGCTGCATATACCGTCAGGGTAGAACCTGCCGGAACAAGTCCGTAGGCAAACCATGCGATCATCATGGCAAGCGAAAGCACTACCAGCCCGATGATCCAGTAGGGAATCAGTTTAGAGAGCGTGAACGTGAGGCGACCTACGGGCGAGACGTTGATTTGTTCGATGGTTCCCGTCTCTTTCTCACTGACCAGATTGAGGGCGGGCAGGAATCCGCATATCATGATGACCAATATGGCCATCAGAGCCGGAACCATGTAAAACGGATAATCGAGTGTGGGATTATAGCGGTTCTGAATGAACACGCTCTCTTCGGGCAAGGTAATACCCTGTTCCATACTCAGTGTTCTCAGGGTCTTCATTACGGATCGTGAAAGATATTGCGCCCCGAGCTGGCCTTTCGTGGCATTGACCCCGTTAGCCGAAAGGCTTATGACGGGAGAATTGCCACCGACGAGCTCCTTTTCGTAATCTGCAGGAATTTGAAGTATTACATCGGCGTTGCCTTTCTCAACTGCACGTAGGGCATCGTCGTACATCGCGGTATAGAAGGAAAGTGCCAGGTTGGGAGATGCATGCATATCGGAAATAATACGCCGCGATGTTTCGGATCTGTCAAGATCCACAATGGCCACACTCACATTTTTTACATCCATCGTCGTGACAAGCGGAATGACGAGCATTACCATGACGGGAAATATGACAACCAATTTCGGCATGAACTTATTACGCCGGAACTGGATGAACTCCTTTTTTAATAATATGAATAGTGTATACATCATTATTCGAGTTTATCGTTGAATTTTCGGATGGCAACGGTAATAATCAATGTGGCCATTCCCACCATAATCATTACATCATCGAGCACCCCGCTTATGGGTAATTGCTCTATCATCAACTTGCGCATGGCATCGATATACCATCGTGCAGGCACGATGCAGGACACCCATTGCAATACGAGCGGCATATTTTCCACCGGGAACAACATACCGGAGAGCATGATTACCGGGAGCATGAACAGCATCGCCGAAACCAGAAGTGCCACTACCTGTTGCTCGGTCGTGGTGGAAATCAGTATGCCAAGTGCAAGCGACAGGACGATATAGAGCAATGACACCCATACCACGTTAATCACGGTAGCGGATAACGGCAGGTCAAGCAGCCCGTAAGCAATCAGTAATATGGTTGTAAGAACAACGCATGACAGGATGAAGTAAGGAACGAGCTTTGCTATCACAATGCGCATGGGGCGGACGGGCGAAACGAGGAGCACTTCCATAGTTCCGGTCTCTTTTTCGCGGACAATCGACACAGAGGTCATCATGGCACATATCAGCATGAAAAGCATTCCCATGATTCCGGGTACAAAGTTGTATGCGCTTTTCATCTGGGGATTATATAGTGTCCGTGTTATAATAGGTACAGCGGTCTGCCCTCCGGCGGATACGATTCCTTGCACGTATGCAGCTGCTGATTGCACGGTGTTGGTTTTCGACGCATCCATGATCAATTCGATGTCGGGAGTCGGTGTGTCATTACTGAAAACGATCACCGCATCAGCTTTCCCTTGCCGGAGTGTGGCATCAATATCGCCGGGCGTAATGCATCCTTTGAAAGTTATGTAGGAATTCTCACTGACACGCGATAATATCTCTCGTATATAGTCGTTCTGCACGGGCGTGACAGCCACCACATTGACATTGTTTACTTCTGTCGATATGGCGAATCCGAACAGAACCATGAGTATCACCGGTATGAGCAGTACAATAATCATGGTACGCGAATCGCGCAAGATATGGAGCGTCTCCTTTTTTATGAATGGTATAAATGATATCATATTCATAGCTTTTTTAGGTTAATCCGAGCGTGTCGCACCACGTGCAATAATGCGGAATACCTCATCCATCGTTTTTACCTCATAATGGCATTTGAGGGCTTTGGGGGTATCCAGTGCTTTTATCTGTCCGTCCACCATCACCGAAAGTCGGTTGCAGTATTCGGCTTCGTCCATGTAATGCGTGGTAACGAATACGGTTATTCCCTCGCTCACGGAAGAATAGATGAGTTCCCAAAACTGACGCCGTGTGATGGGGTCTACTCCGCCCGTGGGCTCATCGAGAAAGACCACTTTCGGGCGATGTACGGTGGCCACGGCAAATGAAAGTTTCTGTTTCCAGCCAAGAGGCAGGCTGCCGACTATCGTGTCGCGTTCTTTGGTGAAACGAAGCTGTTCAAGTAGTTCGTTAATCCGTTTTTTTGCCATATCGGATTTCATGCCGTAGATTCCAGCAAAGAAATGCAGGTTCTCGCTCACTGTCAAATCCTCGTAAAGTGAAAAACGTTGGCTCATGTATCCTATATGCCTTTTTATCTGCTCACTCTGTGTCATCACATCGAATCCGGCCACCGAACCTTTGCCTTCCGTCGGAAAGCTCAATCCGCATAACATACGCATGGCAGTGGTCTTGCCTGCACCATTCGCCCCAAGAAAACCGAATATCTCACCTTCTGTCACATCAAACGTGATGTGATCTACCGCTGTAAATGAACCGAACCGTTTGGTCAGTCCCTTTACCGATATTACTTTATTGCCGTCCTTACCCATTGCGCATCAGTTTAATAAACAAATCTTCTATGTTCCCTTCTGCCGGGGATATACTCACATCGTGCAGGCCGGAACGCTCCAGCGCTTCGACAGTAGCGGAAGGGTCGAATCCCTCTTTTGTCACGACATGGTGTGCCTCTCCGAAGGTATAGCAGTCCGCCACCTGCGGCAGTTTCCTCAATGCAAGCATCAGGGGCCACATCTCACGTGCCGAAACTTCATAAAGATTTTTATCGGAACCTGTACTGAGTCTCGTCGGTGTGTCGATGGCAAGAATACGCCCCTTGTCAATCAATGCCACACGGTCGCATGCTTGCGCCTCATCCATGTAGGGTGTCGATACGAAAATGGTAATGCCCTTGTCCTTCAATTCGGCGAGCATCTGCCAGAACTCGCTTCTCGACACGGCATCGACTCCGGTAGTCGGTTCGTCAAGGAAAAGGACGGCAGGCCTGTGGATCAAGGCGCAACACAGAGCCAGCTTTTGTTTCATGCCTCCGGAGAGTTTACCTGCCCGACGTCCGGCGAACGGAGCGATTTGATTGTAGATTGGTGCGATGAGTTCATAATTTGTCCGCACATCCACTCCGAACAAAGCTGCAAAAAAATCGAGATTCTCGGAGACTGATAAGTCGGGATAGAGCGAGAACCGGCTGGGCATATATCCCACGACATTGCGGATGTCGCGATACTGTTGCCGCACGTCAAGTCCGGCAACCGATGCCGTGCCGCAATCGGGATTCAGTAACGTCGTGAGGATGCGGAAAAGGGTGGTTTTACCGGCTCCGTCGGGACCTATCAGCCCGAATAACTCGGCTTTATGAACTGACAGCGTTATTCCGTCGAGAGCTTTTACCGCTCCATAGGATTTGGAAATGCCGTTGATTTCTATCGCATTCATAATCTTACGCCTCCATATAGTCCCAATTTCAGTCTGCCGTCATTATAAACAGAGATTTTTACGGCATACACCAGATTGGCTCGCGAATCGTTCGTTTGTATGGATTTTGGGGTGAATTCGCTCTCCTCGGCAATCCAACAGATTTTGCCAGGGTATTCATAATGCTTGTCGCCACCGAAATCGGCTATGACTGTGACTTGCTGTCCAAGACGTAATGAAGCGACTTGTGAAGAGGTGAAGTAAGCCCGCAGGTATACATCATGCATATCAGCGACCTTGAACAATTGTCGGCCTGTCGCAGCAAATTCTTTCGGTTCGGCATATTTCGTCAGTACTGTTCCTGTAATGGGAGCGACGATGCGGCTTTTTTCAATCTGGTCGTCTATCTGTTCTATCTGGTAATTGACCGACAGGGCGTTTTCGCTGATTGAAGCAGTATTTTTGTTCAACGTGGAGAGTGTCGCCTCCAACTGTCCGTTCAGAATTTTAAGCATAGCCTCTGCGTCATCAGCCTGTTTTTGTGTGGCGGCACCATCTTTGAGCATGTTCTCTATACGATGACATTCCGTGCGCTGTTGGGCAATCTGTTGCCGCAGGCTTTCGATTTGTTTGGCAATGTCGGGGCGTGAACTTTCTATCGAAGCCATCTGGCTTTGGAGCTGCTTACGGCGAAGTACGAGCGTCGTCGTGTCTATGGCTCCTACGGTCTTGCCGATAGTAATGGTATCACCTTCTCTTATGTCGAGCGAAATGATTTTTCCGGATGTTTCAGCCGAAACGGTAACACTCGTTGCTTCAAATATACCCGTGGCATCGTAATCGGAACCGGAATTACAGGAAACAAGCATACCTGCAAAAGACACGAATAAAAATATCTTTTTCATGATTATCTATCTGTTAAGTGTATGTTTCAATTGATATACAGTCTTGACCAATTCTATTTTATGGTAAGCGGCGTTGAGGGCAGCCGTTGCCTCGTCGGTAATTTTTCCCAAAAGATCGGTGGTGTCTATCACACCGTTTGCCAGACGTGATTCGGCAGCCTTTCTTACGGAAGTACGCAGTTCCACGATTCTTGCATCTTCTGCCAGAACCGCTTGCTGTTGCTGGATGTCGCTTTGTTTTTGAATGGATGCCAGGTTCGTGTTGAACAGAAATACATCCCGTGAAGTTTCTATATGGTTTCCCGCCAGCGAAAGCTTGGACAGCTTATTCTTTTGGGTATAGAAAGCATCTATCGACCACGACATTTTAACTCCGGCCATAACATTGAAAGTCCACTCATGTGACATCATGCTGTGAAAGTAGTCATATCCAGGATAACCGTAATAGGCTTGTGCAAAGAGCCCTATTCTCGGAAGGGTGGATACCTTGATTTGTTTACGTTGACTCTCTATTTTCATGAGTTCGGCATTGAAGCGTGACAATTCCGGACGGTCGGGTTGCAAGTCGGCAATAGTTTCGGCGGACGGACATTCAAGCGTTTTCCCGGTCAACGGCGAAGCGATGAATACTTCCAGCATCAGGCGGTAGCTGTCGGCATTCCCCCGTAATCGAACAATGCGCTGTGAGACAGTCAGGTATTCTGCCTCTACAACATCCACGTCGCTTTGCATGACCGTACCGTTGGTGAACATCGACCGTAACCGGCTGAGGTTGCTTTGCAGTAACTTGGCCGTCAGCTCGTTTTGTTTCACTTGTGCCTCTATCAACAATATGGCAAAGAACAAATCCTGCACCCTTTCTTCCACGGCATACAGCTCCACGTCATTTACTGCCATCTGCACCCGTGCGTCTGCTTGGCTCACTTCACGGTCGACCTTCGACTTTCCTCCGTCCCAGATGGTTTGGTTTACATCTATCCCCACCTTGTACTGGTCTTTGCGGATACCCGGCATGTCAACACCCGATTCTGCCAGCATCGGGAGCATATTGTCGGGGAAACCAGGTATGTCATTCTGCACGGTACCTTGTGCGTAGACTCCGATTTGCGGCAACCACGACTTGCCGATGTCCGACAAGTTGACGTGTGCGGTACGTTCAATCAGTTCGTACTTTTTAATCAAAGGATAATTCTCGCGTGCCATGCCGATGCATTCATCCAAAGTGAGCTTTTGGGCAGATACTGCGAGGGTCATGGTGCAAAATAACACTGTCAGGGTTCGTTTCATGGCTCTGTTCTTTTTAAGCGTCGCATAATAATTTCCACATTTTCCGCTTTCCGCTTCTTCATAAAAGAATCCTTGTCGGCTGTCAGATCGCCGAGCATCGGCTTGACGAGGGGATAGCTTATGAATGTAAACAAGTTGAGTGATACGATGTCGAGAATCAACATCCGGGCATCTATCCATACGGTGGCTTGTGTGGCGGCACTTTTGTCAATATGCCGTTGTAAGTCTTGAAGCAGTTTTCCCGCGATAGCCGATATCTGCGACTGCATGATCTCATGTCGTTCAGGATGCGAATAGATCTCTTGAATGACGAAATGAGGAAGGTCGGGATTACTTGCTACAAAGTCAAAATGTTGTTCTACGCCGAGTCTGATTCGTTCCATAAGAGGCATATCGCCCGAAACGAATACTGTTAGCATGATTTTCTCGATTTCCTGCATTTTCTTCGCAATGATTCGTTCGAAAAGCATTCCTTTGGTACGAAAGTAATAATGTAGCATGGCGTGGGTGACGCCTGCTCGCTCTGCGATAGCGGTTGTTCGAGCTCCTTCCAGTCCTTTGAGCAGGAATTCCTCCTCCGCAGCCTGTAAAATACGGCTTTCGGTATCGGTTTTGATAGGTCCATTTTTTGCCATATATCAATAAACAATTAGGTTTAACAATCTTGTTAATACAAAGCTATATGAATAATTTTGTATGGCAAAACTTTTTAGCGAGAAAACAAATTAGGAATTCATATTTCTCTTATCTATTATCTATAGAAAGGACCTCGGCATTTGATTTAATACCGGAGTAACTCAAAATAGATTTGTAACAGCAGATTTTGTGTGTCGGATGGTTGATCCGTTGTCACCTGTTCTACGGTCGGCGGCGTTTGCGTCTGCATTGTTCTACCGTCGGTCTGTCGTTCTTTCTCTTCTCTAACCCCTTTGTTTACAACCTTCCTGTTCCTGTCTGCCTGATTTTTCGTTTTTTATCCTTATCTTTGCCAAAAAGGCAAAAGATTATGAGCATTGAGTTAGGAAAGTACAATACGCTGGAAGTGCTGAAAGAAGTTGACTTTGGCATGTATCTTGACGGTGGTGAGGAAGGCGAAATTCTGCTTCCATCGCGTTATGTTCCCCAAGACTGTAAGGTGGGAGATAAACTGAACGTTTTTATATATCTTGATAATGAAGAGCGCCTGGTTGCCACTACCTTGACGCCATTGGTGCAGGTGGGGCAGTTTGCCTGCCTGGAGGTGGCGTGGGTAAACCAGTATGGCGCTTTCCTCAACTGGGGATTGATGAAGGATCTTTTCGTCCCTTTCCGCGAACAGAAGATGAAGATGCAGGTAGGAAAGAAGTATGTGATTCATGCCCATTTGGATGAAGAAAGCTACCGTATCGTGGCATCGGCCAAGGTAGACCGTTATCTTTCCAAAGAGAAAGCTGCTTTTGAGCCGGGACAAGAGGTGGATATCTTGATTTGGCAGAAGACGGACTTGGGATTTAAGGCAATCATTAACAATGAATATAGCGGATTGCTATATGAGAGTGAGATATTTCGTCCATTGCACACGGGCATGACGCTGAAAGCCTATGTGAAGCAAGTACGTGAAGACGGCAAGATAGACTTGGTTCTCCAGAAACCGGGACAGGCCAAGGTGGAAGACTTCTCGGCTACTTTGCTGGACTATATTCGTGAACAGGGCGGGCAGACAACTTTGAACGACAAGAGCCCGGCAGAAGAAATTTATGCAACTTTCGGTGTCAGCAAGAAGACTTTCAAGAAGGCTGTGGGAGACTTGTACAAGAAACATCTGGTTGTCTTGGAGGAAGATGGAATCAAGATTAGGAATTAATCCCGGTCATTAGGAAATTCCCTATTTATAAATAGAGACAATCATTAGGGAGAGGAATTTCCTCTTCCTATTTTTGTCATATAATAAAAAAGAAAAGTCATGATACGTCATTTAATGCTGAGTGTTTGTCTGGTTCTGGCAACGTTGCCCACAATGAAAGCGGCAACAATAGATGGAATCCGCATAGAAAGCCCACATCGCAAAATTGTGGTGCTGGTTGACGGGCAGCAGGTTTGTTTGCCTACTTTCAGTTGTTTTGTTGCCAATTTGCACGGCAGTTGTCGGGTGGAGGTTTATGAAGCACCGTCCCGTGGGGAGAATCCCCGAAGAGGGAAACTCCTATATGATGAACGTGTGCATTGCTCCATTAATGAGGTGAAAGACATTTTCATTCCGGAGGGCAAAGAATCTGGCGGAAACCGGGACGATTCTAATCATCACAAGCCCGGCAGACCTGGTGACTGGTCGGCAGAAGGACAGCGTGGACAGGTGATGTCACCCCCTGCTTTCGAACAGTTCATGGAACTGATGAAGAAACAGAGTTTTGACTCTGATCGTAAGGAAGTGCTCAACCATGCCTTACTCACGTCTTGGTTCACTACAGACCAGTGCATCCGTCTGATGGATTTTTATCGTTTCGACAGTGAAAAGAAGCAGTTGATGAAGAAGATTTATCCTAAAATTACCGATAAACCGAATTTTTATAATGCAATAGATAAGCTGACTTTCTCGTCGGATAAGAAAGAGATAAATACCTTTATCAAAGAATATCATGAAAAGAAGAATTAAAAAAGGAGGGATTATGAAACGGATTATATTTATATTTTTTGCAGCTATGATGAGTACGGCTGTTTGCAGTGCGGCGATGAGCAATAGCAAAGTGCGTAAAGAAACCCGTTTTCTTACGGACAAGATGGCCTATGAACTGAATCTGGATACAGAACAGTATAATGATGTGTACGAAATTAACTATGATTTCATTTCCGGTATACGCTATCTGATGGATGATGTTCTTCGGGGTGAGGAATGGGCCTTGGACCGCTATTACGATTATCTGGATGTACGTAATGATGACCTCCACTGGGTATTGAGTAGTAAACAGTACAGTCGTTTCATGCAGGCAGCCTATTTTTATCGTCCGGTTTATGTAAGTGGTGGGCGTTGGTCTTTTAGGATTTACATCACTTACGCCAACCATAATCATTTTTATTTCCCGCAGCCATATCATTACCGTACATATTGCGGTGGACACTATCGTACGCATTATCATGACAGCTATTATCGCGGGCGTTATCATCATCCGCACTATACGGGTTCATGGGGCATCCGGAATGGCAAGTCCTACCATACCAGTCGCCGTTCCGACTTCGGCTCAGTGAACATTCGCCCAGATTCGAACAGACGTCCGGCAGGTAAGGATGATGTATATGTTACAAGGCGTAGCAGCACGGGTGTACGTAGCAACAGTACGCGGCACAGCAGTGTGAGTGGTGGCAGAAATCCGGGTAAAGAAAAAGTAGAAGCCACAAGAACTAAAAATAACAATAAGAGTTCCGGTCGCAGCAGGGTAAAAACGGAGAGTAGGGGAAAAAAGGATGCTTCCAATGTACGGAGTTCCGGAAACCGCCGAAGCAGTTCTTCAAGTACTACTCGCAGCTCTTCCGGCAGTAGATCTTCCCGCTCTTCGGAAAGGACAAGGAGATAGTGTAGATATGCAGGTGCTTGAAGCACTTCATGCTTCCTTCTGAAATGCTTGGAATTTTATCTTGGAATGCTATAGCTTGAGATAAAATTCCTGGCATTTCCTTTCAGTACAATATTCTTTATATTTACGTGGGCTGCTTCTTCTTCACTGATAATGCCTTTCTTTACCAATCGTTCGGCAATCAGTCGGAAGTAGCCTTCTTGTTTTTCTTTTAGCATGCCCTCTTCAGTGAATGAATTACGCCAGTGCTTAGGCTTGGGAATGATGGAGGCAAGAAATATGCATTCTTCCAAGTTTAGTTGGGAGGGACGTTTATCGAAGTAGAAGTCGGCTGCTTCTTGGATACCGTAAACCATTGGTCCCCATTCGGCGATATTCAAGTATACTTCAAGCATCCTTTCTTTAGAGGTCAGCCGCTCGGTCTCTATCAGCCAGACTATCAATGCTTCTTCTATTTTACGGGCAATGTTCTTGTTTCGGTTCAGAAAAACATTCTTTATCAGTTGCATGGAAATAGTGCTTCCACCGCGGGCAAAACGGTGCTCTTGCAGGTCGTAGATAAGCGCTTCGCGCATGGCATCGGGTAGAAATCCTTTATGATAGAAGAATGCCCCGTCCTCACTTTGCATGACTGACATCTGCAGCCGTTGCGGGATGCTGTCCAGTGGTGTGAAGTGTTCCCAAGACGGGCCAATGCGGAAAGTGCGTACGGGCTCCCCGTTTTCGTAGGCTGTATATTCAAACTCCTCGGACATTTTGCCTAAATCAGCTTTTCCATAGCTCAGAATGCGGAAATCCTTTTCCTTTAATTCCGATTTCAGTTTTAAACTGTCCAATTGGGAGAAATCCACATCCAGCAGGAATTGATAGGCCAATTGTCCGGAAACGCGGATACCTTCAAGATTGCCGAATAAACCTTTTGGCAGTGAACTGAATAATTCTTCGGCCGGGAACCACGGTTTATGTACGGATGCAGTGAAATGCCATCCTCTATTATCCGGTTGGGTTCGTTCGACTTTAAAATAAGGATGGAAAATCAAGGTATTGAAACGTACAAGGCTGGTACTGTCCAATTCCATTACTTGCGGCGTGATATTCAGATGGAAGTCCAGTTTCCCGTGGTCGAGATTGATGTAAGTAGGGGACAGGCGATTGTGATACACTTGCAGCCCGGATACTTCCGATTGGCCGGTAAGACTGCTTGATTTCCCGTCTGTTTTTTCTTGGAACAGACTGAATTTGAGGCTGTCGAACTGTACTTCAGCACCGAAACGGCGGTGAATGTAAGGCACTGTCAGCCGGGGAGCATGTATGCTGACACGGAGTCTTCTGTCAGTAGGGTTGATTTCTCCTTCTGTGTTCCATCGCTGTGTCAGAGTATCTTCTGTGATGGATATCTCGGAGCGGAAATGGTGCTTGTCAATGCGAAATTCCGGAATGTGAAGAGTTACGAAGTTGTTGTCTTTACGCTCACTGATACATAGATGCGTCAGGTTTCCGTCGCCGGGAAGCAAGCCGAACAGAAGGTTGAGTATTGCATGGATGTGTCGGGCATAATCTGTTGACAGATGCTCTTTTGTTGGAGACGATGCCTCTTCTACAGACTGTGCTGTATGGGGAGGTAGAAAGAGGAAGTCATAGTTTGCCGTGGAGCCTTGTTTCATGAAGTTCAGTTTAAGGCCATCCATTTGTACATTTCTTACGTTGATGTCTCCCCATAACAGTTTCCACAGACTGATGCTGACCTCAAGGGAGTGCAGGTGGAGAAGAGTGTCGCGGTGCTCGGGGACAACGGTAAGACCGCATAGGGAAATTGTGTTCAGTCCATTCATTGTCAGCTTGTCATAGGCAATGTTCAGCTTGTACCGTTGCTCCAGTCGGTCGATGCGTCGGTCTGCTACATGTTGCAGCAGGCTTCCGCGGCAAAGGTACAGTATTGCCGATGTGAGGAGAAGTAGTGAAACACTTACTGAAGCAGCAATTCTTATCTTAGTATTAATCATCTGACAATTCAATTTTTGTGCTGCAAAGGTAACTAATTAAGCAGTTTCTTATTCGATATTGTCTGAAAAACGCAGAATAAAAACTCCCCTCTCACTTATATGAAGCAGGGAGAGGGGAGAATCAAACACAACAACTAAAATTATACTTTGTTTTTCATTCAATAGGTTCTCCTTTGTAGAAGTCCAGAATTTTGGTGCGGAACAAATAATCATACTTGGCTTGCAGTTCGTCCGATTGTGACTTCATAAGGTTTTGTTTGGCTTCATTGTATTCCACGGCATTTGCTTTCCCGTTTTCATACTTTTCGCTCATCAACTTGAAAGACTCTTCACTGGCAACGGTGGCAGTATGGCTGCTGTTGTATTTGCTCTCAGCAGCAGTGGCGTTGTACCATGCCTGCTGGATTTCCTTGTAAAGTGTCTTTTTGGCATTATCCAGTTGCAGGGCATAATTCTCACGTTGCAGGCGTGCCGTGCGTACCCGGTTGCGGGTAGAGAGGCGGTTGAAAATAGGCACACTGAGGTTGAGACCTACATATTTGTTGAAGTTATCGTTCATCTGCTGGCTGAAAGTACGGTCGATGGTAGAATAGTAATTTGTGCCGAGGCTGCCGTTTAGGCTCAACTGCGGGTAGTAGTTGCTCTGGGCAATGCGGATATTGTGCTTGCTGCCTTCCAGGCGGAACTGTGCAGCCTGTATGGAAGGTTTGCTCACCATGGCTGTTTGGAATATTTCATCCGGAGGCGTGAGAGGAATCAAATCCAGGTTGACCGCCGGAGATTCCAGGTTGAACCCTTCAGGTGTTTCCAGTTCGATAAGCTGGCTAAGGTCAAGCAAGGCCAACTTATAGTTATTGTCTGTCTGCACTACATTCATTTCGTCTTGTGCCACACGTGCTTTGGCTTCCGCCAATTCTGCCGGAGAAGCCTTGCCCAGTTCTGCCAGCCGGCTGATGCGGGCATATTGCTCTTTGCTCAATTGTGCTTGTCCCAGAGCCACTTGGTGCAGTTCTTGGTTGAAGAGCACTTGCAGATAGGCCGAAGCGATGTTGATGGAGATGTCTTCCTTTGCTTTCTCCAGGTCGGCAATGGCAGCTTTCAGGTTCAGTTTTGTCAGAGCCTGCTGGTTGGGAATTTCCAGACCGGTAAAGATAGGGATGCTGGTGTTGAGCGACATGTTGGTGCTGTGGCTGCTGGTGTTTACGTATACTGTAGAATAGTCGCCCGTAGCATCGTTCTTGATAGCGGTCTGCGTACGTCCCCAGTTCCAGCTTTGGCCGGCACTGGCATTCAGGTTCGGCAGTCGTGCCCATTTGGCTGTGTTTACTTCGACAGCACTTTGTTCGGCGGTGTTGGTTGTCTGGCGGATGCTGATGTTGTGCTCGATGGCATAGTCTATGCATTGGCGCAAAGACCAGCGTTCCTGTGCCTGCACTGAGACACTGCCGAATATTGCGAGGTATAAGAATATCTTTTTATTCATATCATATATCTGTTTAAGCTATTCCGTTCGTTAATCCTTTTTCTCTGCACCGCGAATCTTGTCCTGGGCACTGATGCCGCTTTTGATGGCAATCTTTATGCCGTCACTCATACCGACCTGGATGGGTCGGCGTTCGAACTTCTGTACCGGTACGCTGTCCGTCATTACGTATACAAAGGTGCTGTCACCATTGAATTCAACGGTACTTTCCGGTACGGCAAGTGTTTTCAGGGCGCGGTCCAATACGATTTCTGCGTTGGCAGAATAGCCGGAGCGTATTTGTACGCTGTCCGGTGCGGCAACGGCTGCTTTGATTTCAAACTGATTGGCACCATTCTCTTCCACGCCTTTCGGGGATATGTATTCCAGCGTGGCATCGAACGAAAGATTCTGCAGGGCACCGATTGTCAGTTTCACCGGCATGCCTTCGTGCACACGTCCCACTTCGGTTTCGTCAATGTTGCCGCGGAAAATCAAGTCGTTCATGTTGGCAACGGTAGCGATGGTGGTCCCATCATTGAAAGTGTTGCTCATGATAACCGAGTTACCTACTTTGATGGGCACATCCAGAATCAGACCGGTAATGGTGGAACGAATCAATGTACTGCTGAAAGAGGCACTGTTTTGGGTGATGCCTTCTTTTATAATTTCCAGGTTGTCTTTTGCTGTTTGCAGTTCCTCGCGTGCTTGCTTCACGCTTACTTCCCCTTTTTCATACTCTTCGGCACTGATAAGTTTATCGTTGTATAGTTTCTGGATACGTGCGAAGTCTGTCTCAGCTTGGGCAGCGTTGATTTCTGCCAATCGTACGCGGCTTTCGGCAGAGTTCAATTGTCCCAGTTCGGGGATTACCTTCACTTTGGCAAGTACTTCCCCCTGCTTCACGCTCTGTCCTGCTTCCTTGTATACTTCGGCAATGATACCGGAGATTTGCGGTTTGATAAGGACTTCGTCTCTCGGTTCCACTTTGCCGGTGGCTACGGTAGTCTTTTCAAGGTCTGTCACTTCCGGAACTATTGTTTCGTATACTGTTACTTTGGGCTGGGACTTCTGGTACAGAAATACGAATGTCCAAATGAATAAGGCAGCTATTACTACCAATAATGCGATTTTCAGAAACTTCTTTGTTTTCATCTTATATTTACGATTTAATTATTTACGGTTGATTTAGCCATTGTCTTATGCTCTCTTTAACGGGTTTTATTCATCCCTGATTGCCTCAATTGGCTTGATAGCCATGGCGCGGTAGGCGGGTGCCAGTCCGGCAAGCACTCCCAAAGCGATGAGGAGGATGCAAGTCCCGATAGCCAGTCCGAATGAAACCTGATAGTGGGACTTGATGACTCCAGGGTCATTGGCAGCCTTTTCAAGTATCTGCAGTACAAGTACGGCAAAAGAAATGCCTGCCATACCCGCTATAGTGGTCAGTACCATGCTTTCCGAAAGGATTTGTTGTAGAATGTCTTTGGGACGGGCACCGATGGCACGGCGTATGCCTATTTCTGTCGTGCGTTCTTTTACGGTTACCATCATGATATTCGATACACCGATGGCTCCGGCAAACAAAGTTCCCAAACCTACCATCCAGATTAGAAAACGCACTCCGGTCATCAGGTTGTCCATCATGGAAAACATAGCTTCTGCATTCAGAAGCATGATGGCTTGTTTATCATCGGGAGCAATGTAGTGTGCCGCTTTTATAAGGCGTTCCACTTCGGGCTGCACGTCTTTCACTTTTACTCCCGGTTTCATGATGAAGCATATTACATGCAGTTTCTTTCCGAGGTTGTAGGTCTGCTGCATGGTGGAAAAAGGCAATGTTATGGCTTCAGATGCCTGGCCTTGTATATTGACATTGCCTTCGGATGAACACATCCCGATAACCTGGTAATAGATGCCATTTACCCGGACATATTTGCCGCAGGGGTCTTCACCCGGCTTGAAGAGGCTTTCGTAAACACGTTTGCCGATTACACACACTTTTCGTGACTCTTTAATGTCGACATCATTGATGAAACGCCCGTAGGTCATCTCTTGATGCTCTATCTGTTCATACTCGGGATACAAGCCTTTCACGCTGCAGTCATACTTGTTGTCTCCGTAGACGGCGACTTGTCCCCAGAGGGCAATTGAAGGCGTGGCAAGCGCTATGCCGTCCACACTGCGTACACGGTTCACATCCTCCATCTCCAGGTCCCACCAGCGTCCCTTGCGGAAACCTTTGTAAGCTTCGCTTGTCCTCTGTACGGCGATAAAGCCCGAGTTGGTTGCAAATCCTTCAAACTGGGATCTCAACTCTTCCTGTGTACCTTGACCGCTACCGATGAGTGTCACCAGCATGAAGATGCCCCAGAATACGCCGAATGCCGTAAGCAGGCTTCTCGTCTTGTTCCTTGTTATTGTGATGAGGATTTCCTCACATGTATCTATGTCTATTCTCATAATCTTTAATCTGCTCTAAGTGCTTCGATAGGACTGATGCTTACTGCTTTCTTTGCCGGGAAGAATCCGGCCAGCGTGCCCGCTATGATGAGGGTCAGGGTAGCCTGGATCGCAATGTTGAGGTCTACGGTAGGATCGGAGAACATGGTTTGCTGGAACATGCCGGCATCCATCGTCTGATTGCCGAAGACAGTGCTCATCCATTCTGTCACCCCGATGCCTGCCACCATGCCGATATAGCCGAATAGGGTAGTGATGGTCACACTTTCTACAATAATCAGCCAAAGGATGGAGAAGGGCTTTGCTCCCAGTGCTTTACGGATGCCAAATTCCCGGGTACGTTCTTTCACGGTAATCAGCATAATGTTCGACACGCCGACAATGCCGCTCAACAGTGTGAAGATTCCGATAACCCAGATGGCCGTGCGGAGGATGTTCATCGCGTTTTGGGTTTGCAGATAGTTGGTGAAACGGTTCCATATCCATATGGCACTGTCATCAGTGGGGTCGAAGCGATGGTTGGTGGCAATGGCTTTGCGGTATTCTTTTTCAAAGGCCTCATTGCTTTCTATGCTGCTCAGGTTCTTGGTCGTGAAGATGATGTTATTCAACTTGTCTCCTTTATTATAGATGGTCTGCAAGGTGGAGAAGGGGATATACGCCTCGTTTGCCTCGCGGTCCCCCTGGTCATTGTAGAGGCCCACTACCTGATAGGCCACTCCACCGGCGTTGACAAATTGCCCGATTGGTTCGGTATGTGTTTTGCCAAAAAGTATCTCCGCAGATTTCTTATGGAGGATGATTACTTTACGTCTGTCTTTCAGGTCGTTGTAGTTGATGAAACGTCCGTCCGCTGTTTTCACGGTTTCCACTTCTGTGTAGTTTGGATATACGCCCAGCAGGGAGATATTGATATATTCTTGTCCGAAGCTGACGTTTACGTTACCTTGACGCACGGTGGCACCGGCGCTTATGACATTCTCGGTAAATTGCTTTTCCGTATCATCCATGTCACGGTTGTCCAGTTGGATGCGCCGTCCCTCTTTCAGGCCGTCGTATGATTTGGTGGTCCAGCCGGGGAAGATGCGGATGGAGTTCAAGGCACGCTCCGACGCATTCTGTTCGAAAGCATGTATGAGGCCATTTCCGGCTCCGAGCAGTACGATGAGCATGAAGATGCCCCATGCCACGGCAAAGCCTGTGAGGAACGTGCGCAGTTTGTTGCGTTTGATGGTTCCGTATATTTCCTGCCAAAGATCTATCATATGTTTTTTCTTTTATTTCATGAATCCGTTTTTCCCGAACGGGCTTGCATCATGGTTCAAATTCGTTTCGATGCTGCCTATGATACCGTCCTTGATGTGGATAATCTTATCCGTCTGGTTGGCAACACCGCTTTCGTGGGTCACCACCACGATGGTCATACCCGTATCGTGCAGTTCCTTCAGAATCTGCATCACCTCTACGGAAGTCTTGCTGTCGAGCGCGCCGGTAGGTTCATCGGCAAGGATAATCTGCGGTTGGGTGATGAGGGCGCGGGCGATGGCTACACGCTGTTTCTGTCCGCCTGACATCTCGTTAGGCATGTGGTGCGCCCACTCTTTCAGTCCCAGGCGGTCCAGGTATTCCAGTGCCAGTGCATTGCGCTTGCGGCGGTTCACCCCTTGATAGAAGAGGGGGAGTGCCACATTCTCCACTGCATTCTTGAAGGAGATGAGGTTGAAGGACTGGAAGATGAAGCCGATCATGCGGTTGCGGTATTCGGCTGCCTTTGTCTCGCTGAGGTTCTTGATGAGGGTACCGTTCAGGTAGTATTCTCCCGTGTCGTAATTATCCAGGATACCCAGTATATTGAGTAAAGTGGACTTTCCCGACCCCGATGAGCCCATGATGGAAACAAACTCACCTTTCTGGATGTCGAGGTTGATACCTTTGAGCACGTGCAGTGGTGCCCCGTTGTAATAGGTCTTGTTAATGTCTTTAAGTTGTATCACAGTTTTCCTTGTTTTTTTGCTTTACTCTTCTTAATTTTCACTATTAGACGCAGCCGTGCTACGAAAAGTTGCAAAACTTGCAAACTTTTTTAAAAAAAGATTTTGCAGTGTCGTTTTTCTTTGTGATTTTTGTAACCATGTATACGATTAACTAACCCTTTAAACAAACGTAATATCATGAATTCAAACATGGAGAAGCCCTATGTGGTGGGCATTGACATAGGCGGAACAAACACCGTCTTTGGTATTGTAGACGCACGCGGAACTATTATTGCAAGCAGTTCCATCAAAACCGGAGCTTATGAGCAGGCTGAAGCTTATGTGGATGAAGTATGCAAGAATTTGCTGCCGCTCATTATCGCCAATGGCGGTGTAGACAAAATAAAAGGTATCGGTATCGGTGCTCCTAACGGAAACTATTACAGCGGTACCATTGAGTTTGCCCCGAACCTTCCCTGGAAGGGCGTAATTCCTTTGGCTGCCATGTTTGAGGAGCGCTTGGGCATCCCCACGGCTCTGACAAACGACGCCAACGCTGCCGGTATCGGTGAAATGACTTACGGCGCAGCTCGCGGCATGAAAGACTTTATCATGATTACCCTTGGCACCGGTGTGGGTAGCGGTATTGTTATCAACGGCCAGATGGTTTATGGTCATGACGGCTTTGCCGGTGAATTGGGACATACTATCATCCGTCGTGAAAACGGTCGTCTCTGCGGATGCGGACGTCACGGCTGTCTGGAAACTTACTGCTCGGCTACGGGTGTGGCACGCTCTGCCCGTGAGTTCCTGACCAAGAGTACCGAACCCAGTTTGTTGCGCGACATTCCGGCAGAAAGCATTACTTCCAAGGATGTGTATGATGCTGCCGTGAAGGGCGACAAGATTGCTCAGGACATCTTTGAGTTTACCGGAACCATTTTGGGTGAGGCTTTGGCTGATTTCATCGCTTTCTCCAGTCCGGAAGCTATCGTATTGTTCGGCGGTCTGGCAAAGGCGGGCGACTATATCTTCAAGCCTATCCAGAAAGCCATTGATGACAATGTCCTGAATATCTACAAAGGCAAGACTAAATTGCTGGCTTCCGAGTTGAAGGACTCTGATGCTGCTGTGCTGGGTGCCAGTGCGTTGGGCTGGGAGCTGAGAGATATCAAGTAATCCATCCGTCGGGTGGCATAAATAAGAATCCTCCTTGCAGGGTCGTTGACCGGGCTGTGCAAGGAGGATTTTTTATGGAGTATTAGTCGCTAAAAATTACCATCATTCTGCCGTTTCGGGCTCTTCTTGCCATACCGCCTCAGGAATACCTTCTGAAGAGGGGGGTAATGAGTATACGACTGAATGGCATTCACTCGTATACTGAATGGCATTCAGTCGTATAGTGAATGCCATTCAGTATGTGAGTGAAACAAAATGGCTTTACAGAACGCTGGATTCCCGAAAGCATCTGTAAAAGAAAAATTGCATTCGATAGGGTGTTGCTTGATGGTATGGGAGGTCTATTGCTAAAAAAGGGAAACCGACATTGTCAGCTTCCCTTTTTTATTTCGAAATAGGAGTCCGGAATTAACCGTTAGCTCTTTTTTCTTTGATTCTTGCTTTCTTACCGGTAAGAGCGCGCAGGTAGTACAGCTTGGCGCGACGAACTTTACCCACTTTGTTCACTTCGATGCTGTCGATAGCCGGTGATTCAATCGGGAAAATACGTTCTACGCCTACGGTTCCTGACATCTTACGTACTGTAAAACGCTTCTTGTCTCCGTGTCCGGCAATCTTGATAACAACACCACGGTACAGCTGTACACGTTCCTTGTTACCCTCGACAATACGATATGCTACTGTAACAGTGTCACCTGCTTTGAAGCTCGGGTGCTGTTTTCCGGTAGCAAATGCTTCTTCTGCAATTTTAATTAAATCCATTGTTTTTATTATTAAATTGTTTCATCGTTACAACGCAACATACCAGGCTTCTCTCTTGGTGTCCTGACAGCGATTGCGCGAAAGCGGTGCAAAGGAACGAATTATTTGCCAGATACACAAGTGCTTCAAGCTTTTTTTACCGATTGGGATGATTTTTGAGCGTTTCTTTCTGCTGAATGCAAGTCTAAATAATCGGTTAATTGTGTGGCTCAATCACAAAAGAAAAGTATATTTGTAGCAATTTAAAACTAAATGAATATGAAGAAACAAACTTTCAGTCTCCTTTCGGGGGCGGTGTTGGCGGTTGCGCTTCTATTGGTCTCCTGCCATTCTTCCTACGAAGTGACCAAGGTAGAGGGAGGCAGAATTCCCATGGACTCTGTCTGGGACGCCGAACCGGATGCCGAAGCTGTGGCTCTGCTGGCGCCTTACAAAGCCCGGATGGACAGTATTATGTATCATGTGGTGGGAACGGCAGAGATGTCGATGGACAGATTCAGACCCGAGAGCCTTTTATCCAATCTGATTGCAGATGTACTGCGCGATGCCGCGGTGGAAGTGTTGGGCAAACCGGCCGATATGGGGCTGGTCAATATCGGGGGAATCCGAAACTCCTTGACGGAAGGGGCCATCACTACCGAAAACATCTATGAGATACTGCCTTTTGAAAATTCGCTCTGTGTACTGACGATGAAAGGCTCCGCCATGAAGCACTTGTTTGAAAATATAGCGGCGAGACTGGGTGAGGGAGTAAGCGGCATCCGACTGGAAATCAGCCAGGACGGCAAACTGTTGCAAGCTTCTGTTGCCGGTGAGCCGGTGGAGGATGACCGTGACTATACCGTTGCCACGATTGATTACCTGGCTGACGGGAATGACGGAATGACGGCTCTCATGCAAGCGGATAAAAGGGAGTGCCCGGAAGGGGCTACGCTGCGCGGTCTGTTCATGAAGTATGTGGAGAAGCAGACGGCAGACGGCAAGAAGGTGACTTCGCGTATGGAAGGAAGAGTGATTGTTAAAGAGTAAGCATTTAAAAAACTGAAGTCCTATGAAACATATATATTCCTTGGCAGCCTTGCTGCTTTTCATGCTCCCCACATCGGCGCAACAGACGGGGAGTGCTGTTACCGAAGAACCCCTTTGCTTGGTATCTGTCGACTCTGTAGCGTCCGGTCAATCCGGAAAGCAGTTGTTTATCCTGCACACCAGCGATACGCACAGCCGTATAGAACCCATCAGTGCCGAGGCGGCCGACGAGTATGCCGGAATGGGAGGGGTGGTGCGCCGTGCCGGTTTTGTAAAGCAGTTCCGCAGCAAGCATCCGGAAATGTTGCTGCTGGATTGCGGAGACATCTCACAAGGTACTCCTTATTATAATTTCTTCAAAGGCGAGCTGGAAGTCAAGATGATGAATCTCATGGGCTATGACGCCATGACGATAGGCAACCATGAATTTGATTTCGGCCTTGAGAATATGGCGAGATTGTTCCGTATGGCCGATTTTCCCGTAGTCTGTTCCAATTATGACGTGACGGGTACGGTGCTCGAAGGACTGGTGAAGCCTTATATCACCCTGGTGCGTGAAGGAGTGAAAATCGGCATCTTCGGGTTATCTCCCAAGATGGAGGGGCTGGTGCAGGCGGATAAATGTGCAGGTATTGTCTATAACGACCCGATAAAGGCGGCTCAGGAAATGGCCGGTCTTCTCAGGGAGAAGGAGAATTGCGATGTCGTGATTT
Source organism: uncultured Bacteroides sp. (assembly GCA_905197435.1). Taxonomy (GTDB): domain Bacteria; phylum Bacteroidota; class Bacteroidia; order Bacteroidales; family Bacteroidaceae; genus Bacteroides. Next base: position 12,824 of record CAJJYX010000001.1, on the reverse strand, counting down.
GCATGTCCCATCTGGGCATCCGCGGTACAAGTCCCGATGATGCTTCCGATGAGAGCCTGGTGAGTAAGACACATGGCATCGATGTCATTCTGGGCGGGCATTCGCATACCTTTATGAAAAAGCCCGCCGTTTATCTGAATGCGGACGGCAAGAGTGTCCCCGTGTTGCACACCGGCAAGAGTGGCATTTACGTAGGAGAAATGGTACTTACTTTAACTGAAAAATGAAATGATGAAAAAGCTCACCCTCCTTTTATGGGTTGCAGTATTGTCTGTGTGGGGATTATCTTCACTTCGCGCCCAGACGGGAGGCCCGTTCCTTCCTTCGCCTGCGGATAGCCGGTGCCGGCAATGGGTGGACTCCGTGCTCTCCGGTATGAATGTACATGAAAAAGTGGGGCAGCTCATTGTTGCCACCATTCCGGCAAGGGCAGACCAGGCCACGAAGAAGCAGATGCGCCAGTTGGTGAAAAAATACAAGGTGGGTGGCTTGTTGTTTTCCGAAGGAACTCCGGAGGAGCAGGCTATCCTGACGAATATAGCCCGAAAGAATGCCAAGATTCCTGTTATGGTGACTTTTGATGGAGAGTGGGGGTTGTCGATGCGGCTGAAGGGCGCTCCGGACTATCCCCGTAATGCTGCTTTGGGATGTATCGGAGACAATGGCCTGATTGAAGAATACGGGCGTGAGGTGGCCCGCCAGTTCCGCGAATTGGGTGTACACGTTAATTTTGCACCCGATGCGGATGTCAATACCAATCCGTTTAACCCGGTGATACATATACGCTCCTTTGGCGAGAACCCGCACCGTGTGGCCGAAAAGGTCGTGGCATACAGCCGTGGACTTGAAAGCGGAGGCATACTTTCCGTTTGCAAGCATTTTCCCGGACATGGCGATACGGATGTGGATTCTCACAAGGCACTCCCCGTCTTAAACTACGATCGTGCCCGCTTGGACAGTGTCGAACTCTATCCCTTCAAAGAAATGGTACGTGCCGGGTTGGGCGGTGTCATGGTAGGACACCTGCAGGTGCAGGCATTGGATTCGGACGGGGTGACTCCTTCTTCCTTGTCGCGGAATGTAGTGACCGGACTGTTGAAGGATGAACTCGGATTTAAGGGGCTGGTGTTTACCGATGCCCTGGACATGAAGGGGGTGTCCGCCGTTCCGCAGGTAACTACCAAAGCGTTGCTGGCAGGGAATGATATGGTGCTGGTACAGTTCAATACGAAGAATGCCGTGCGGGAACTGGCAGATGCTGTGGAATCGGGGCAACTGAGTAAGGAAGAACTGGATACCAAATGCCGCAAAGTGTTGACATACAAATATATGATGGGGTTGCGAAAACGCCAGCCGCAACTTCAGGTCAGCGGAATGAGCTATCGCATCAATACGGAAGAAGCCCGAGCGCTGGCAGTCAAACTGCGCCGTTCGGCAGTGACTGTACTGAGCAATTATTTCGATATTCTCCCATTGGCACCGGTGGAGGGGGATATTGCCGTGCTCAGCATCGGAGAGAAGGAGGCGGATGCTCCCTTTGTGGAAGCTATGAAAAAGAATGCAGGCATCTGCCGTTTCCATTTGCCCTGGAATGCCGATGATACTCTCCGGCAGGAAGTACTGGGACGGTTGGCCGCGTTCCGCCGGGTGGTCATCAGCATTGCCGGTTCGACTTATATCAGCGACCGTGACGTAGCCTTTCTGGAAGGCTTGAATCTGCGTGCACCGTTGGTTTATACCTTTTTCACCTCTTACCGTACATTGCAGCCTTTGATGCCCGCGCTGGCCAAGTCCAGTGCCGTGGTGCTGGCACATTCGGCTGAGGCGGATTTGCAGCAATACGTGGCTGATGTCCTTTTTGCCAAAGAGCCTGCCAACGGCAGGATGTCGATGAGTATCGGAAAGCTGTTTCCGGCGGGCACAGGCTGTGTCATTGAGCCGGGCATGAAACCGGGAAAGGTTATTCCTGAAGATTGCGGCATGAAGTCGTATGTGCTGCAAGGCATTGATGCCGTTGCCCGGAAGGGACTGGAAGCGGGGGCTTATCCCGGTTGTCGTGTGTTGGTATGGAAAGACGGACTGCCGGTGTATGAGAAAGGCTTCGGCACCCATTCCGATAAGGACAGCACTGCCGTACGTCCTTCGGACCTTTTTGACTTGGCTTCACTGACCAAGACCACGGCTACGTTGCTTGCCGTCATGAAGCTGTATGATGAGGGCAAAATAAAACTGGATGACAAGGTTTCCGGCTATCTGCCCCTTTTGCGTAATGGAAACAAACGGAACATCACTATCCGGGAATTGCTGTTCCATGAATCGGGCCTCCCTCCTTATATCCGTTTCTACCTGGATATGATAGACCCGAATACTGTGCATGGCCCGTATTCCCAGAGCTGGATGGACAAATGGCACCGTACTCGGGTAAGTGAGCACAGCTATTACTGTTCCGATTTTAAATTCAGGAAGGGAATGGTGTCCGATAAGAACACACCGGTCTATACCCTGCACATGGCAGATGGTCTCTGGCTGAACAAGGGTTTCAAGAGTTCTATCCTTCAGCGGATAGCCAAGTGCGAGCTGGGCGGCAAGCGCTATGTATACAGCGACCTCGGCTTCGTGCTCCTGCAGCAGGTGGTGGAGAAGGTGACGGAGTTGCCGATGGATTTGTACCTTGCCCGGGAGTTCTATGCTCCGATGGGCTTGCAGCGTACCTTGTTCCTGCCTTTGACGAAGTTCACCAAGGCGGAAGTCATGCCTACGGCATCCAATGACTTTCTGCGCCATCAGGATATATGCGGATATGTACATGACGAGACAGCTGCCTGCATGGGCGGAGTGTCCGGTAATGCAGGATTGTTCTCTACGGCCGGAGAAGTGGCAAAAATCTATCAGATGCTGCTGAACGGCGGTGAATTCAACGGAAAGCGTTTCTTGAGTGAGGCTGCCTGCCGTCTGTTTACGACGGGGAAATCCGCCATCAGCCGCCGTGGCCTTGGATTCGACAAGCCGGATGTATCTGTTGTGAAGCGCAGCCCTTGTGCCCCTTCCGCTTCGGAGGCGGTATATGGACATACCGGTTTTACCGGTACTTGCGCCTGGGTGGATCCGGAGAACAAGACGGTGTATGTATTCCTCAGTAATCGTCTGTGCCCCAATGTATGGAATACGAAGCTGGGGGACATGGACATAAGGAGGGATATCCAGGAATTGATTTATAAAAGTATTATTCCGCAAATCCCCTGAAAACAATTTATCGATAGAGAATGAAGAGAATATATCTGCTTGCCTGTATTATTATATTATGTTGCCTTTGTCCGGCTTTGAAGGCGCAGCTTGGCCCGATGCCATTTGCCCCGTTGCCGCTGAACGAACCTTCGCTTGTACGCCTCTTGAACAGTGACGCACGGTGCAAGCAGTGGGTGGATTCCGTCATGCAGCGCTTGACTTTGAAAGAGCGCATCGGACAGCTTTTCATCTACACGATTGCCCCCCATCGGGACAAGGCCAATAAGGAACTGCTTCGTAAAGTGGTGGAAGATTACAAAGTAGGCGGCCTGCTGTTCTCCGGCGGATTGATGCAAAACCAGGTGATGCTGACCAATGAGGCGCAGCGGATGGCGGAAATTCCACTGATGATTACCTTTGATGGCGAGTGGGGGCTGGCCATGCGCCTCCGTGGTACTCCGAGCTTTCCGAAAAACATGGTGCTGGGTTGTATACAGAACGATACATTGATTTATGAATATGGGCGTGAGGTGGCCCGTCAGTGCCGTGAATTGGGAGTACAAGTGAACTTTGCCCCTGTGGCAGACGTGAATATCAATCCCAAGAATCCGGTTATCAATACCCGTTCCTTCGGTGAAAGCCCGTTCAATGTGGCGGATAAAGTCATTGCCTATTCCAAAGGGTTGGAAGATGGCGGTGTGCTTTCTGTTTGCAAACATTTCCCTGGACACGGGGATACGGACGTGGATTCTCATGAGGCGCTGCCCGTGCTGCCTTTTACCCGTACCCGTCTGGACAGTATAGAGCTTTATCCTTTCAAAAAAGCCATTCGTGCCGGATTGGGAGGAATGATGGTAGGACACCTGGAGGTTCCGGCCATCGAATCACAAAAGGGGATACCGTCTTCGCTTTCGCGTAAGGTAGTCTCCGGTCTGCTGGTGAATGACCTTGGTTTCCGGGGGCTTGTCTTCACGGATGCCCTTGCCATGAAAGGGGTATCGGGCAGTGAGAGTGTCTGCTTGCAGGCGTTGAAGGCCGGCAATGACTTACTTCTTGTCCCCCGGCGCATCAAGGAGGAAGTGGAGGCTGTGCTTGCCGCGGTGAAAAAAGGTGAACTGACAGAGCAGGAGATAGAGGCGAAATGCCGTAAAGTGCTGAAGTATAAATATGCTCTTGGCCTGGACAAGAAACCCCATGTGCAGCTTTCCGGCTTGGGGACCCGTATCAATGCACCGAAGACGCACGATTTGATACGTCGGCTGGACTTGGCTGCCATAACTGTGCTGGGCAACCGGAATGAGGTACTCCCGTTGGACCCTTCCATCGGGGAAGTAGCCGTGCTCAATGTGGGGGAAGCGCAGGAAATCCAGCCGTTCCTCAAAGAACTGTCGCAGTATACCCGCCCCGTGGAGTTCCGTTTAGGCAAGAATCTGCCGGAGGCTGAGGGAAATCGCTTAAGGAATGCATTGGCCGGGTACAAACGCATTTTGGTCTGCGTCACTGAACATCGCCTGACGCCTTATCAGAAATTCTTTGCAGAGTTTGCTCCTGACGTGCCGGTGGTTTATTTGTTCTTTATTCCCGGCAAGGAGGTGTTGCAGATAAAACACGGAGTCGCTTCTGCTGAAGCGGTGGTTTTGGCACATTCTTCCAACGACGGGGTACAGCAGCAGGTTGCCCGGATTGTCTATGGCAACGCCTGCTCGGTGGGACGTTTGTCTGCCAGTATAGGCAGCCTGTTCGCTGCCGGTACGGGAGTGATGCTGACTCCGCAAAGTGCCCCCCGTTTTGTTCCCGAAGAACATGGCATGAGTTCCCGTCTGCTGGCGGAAATAGACAAGATTGCCGAAGAAGGCATTCGTGAAGGGGCCTACCCCGGTTGCCAGGTGGTGGTGCTGAAGGATGGCAGGGAAATGTATAATAAAGCTTTCGGAACTCATGTCTGGAACAAGGCAGGAAACAAGGCGCTTCCCGTGAAGAAAACGGATGTGTACGACATCGCCTCACTGACAAAGACCACGGCCACACTGCTTGCCGTGATGAAGTTGTATGATGGCGGACGTCTCAGTCTCACAGACCGGGTGTCGGATTATCTGCCCTTCCTGCAGGATACGGACAAGAAAAATATTACGGTACGCGAATTGCTGATGCATGAGTCGGGCTTGCCCTCCACCTTGCTGTTCTATCAAGAAGCGATCGACAAGGACAGTTACACCGGTACTTTGTTCAAGGCACGTCCCGATGCCCGGCATTCCGTACGTATCGGGCGACAGACATGGGCCAACCCTAAGTTCCGTTTCCGCCGGGGACTGACGTCGAAGGTGGAGACGCCGGAATATACCATGCAAGTATCCGACAGCCTTTGGTTGAACCGTTCCTTCAAACAGGAATATTTGCAGAAGATAGCGGACACTCCGCTTAGGGATAAGCGTTACCGCTACAGTTGCGTAGGGTTTATCCTGTTGCAGCAGTTGGTCGAGGCGCGTACCGGCATGTCTATGGACGAATACCTTGCCAAGGAATTCTATACTCCGATGGGACTGAAGCGTACGGGCTATCTCCCTCTGCGTTTCTTGAGGAAGGAAGATATCGTACCCTCATCTGCAGACCCTTTCTTGCGTAAGACGACCTTGCAGGGCTTCGTGCATGACGAGTCCGCTGCTTTCCAAGGAGGCGTTTCCGGTAATGCCGGGCTGTTCTCTACGGCCGAAGAAGTAGCAAAAGTCTATCAGATGTTGCTGAATGGGGGCGAGCTGGACGGTAAGCGTTATTTGAGCAAGGAGACTTGCAAAGTCTTTACTACCACCGTCTCAAGGATAAGCCGCCGTGGGCTGGGATTTGACAAACCGGACCGGCGTAATCCTCAAAAGAGCCCGTGCGCAGAGGCTGCACCTGCTTCTGTCTACGGTCATACCGGTTTCACGGGTACTTGTGCCTGGGTAGACCCGGAGAATGGTTTGGTTTATGTCTTTTTGAGTAACCGCATCTACCCTGACGTGTGGAATAACAAACTGATGGGACTGGATATAAGGACGAGGATTCAGGAGGCGGTATATAAAGCGATGCTGGAAAGGAAAAAACAGTAAGGACCTGCTTAAATTGAAAGGAGCCTCCCCAACTCGCGCAGGAGAGGCTCCTTTCTTTTCAATTTAGAAACAATTAATTTATCTGTTAAGCTTTAAGTGTTTGTTCATCAGAATGCAATACCGACGCGCAGGCCGAAGTTGCTCAAACCGTCTACACTGTACGTAAGGAGGTCTCCCTTGTTCGTACCGTAGCTGTAGTAGGCTGCGAAATGCAAGCCCGGTCCATAAGCCCAAGGATACACATTGAAACCTATTTCGGGAGATACATAGAATCCCCATGTATTCTTGCTGGTTTCGAATACGTTGAAGGATGATTTCAACTGTGCATATTCAGCACCCAGTTTTACACCGGCATACGGTTGGAATGCACCTCCACGGTTCCATACGTAGCGGGAGGCCAGACCGAAAGGCAACTGGAATACAGTATGCTGCTGGTCGGTATTCAGACTGCCGCCTTCACCTACTGGAAGTGTCCGGCGACTGAAATATTCGTGGTTGCTATGGTAGTTCAGGAAAGCTCCCAATGCAAAATTGTCTGTCAGGAAGTAACCGCCTTCAAAGTTCATACCCCAACCGCTTGATTTGTCGGCGAAGTTGTTGCTGAGAGGAAAGTTATACTGCCAGTCGATGTTGGCATAACCGTTATCGGTCATTTGTGCCTTCGTCGGTAGGGCGAAGACGAGAGCAAGAGCGGCAATCGCAAATACTCTCAAGGAAAGATATTTTATTGTTTTCATACTTTGTTCTTGTTTTTTGGTTCAATGGCAACCTCCCAGTCCGGGAAGGATACTGCCATAAGTATTATTCTTGTCACCTTGTATCCGGTAACTCGTCACTTGTCACCTGTAGCTCGCAGTCTGTTACTACTTTTTGGTCAGGTAAGTTGATTGAGTGAAAGCTTGGTTCACGCCTTGCACGGCAAGTTTGGTATTGACAGAAGTAGAACCACTCAGCAAGCCACTCATATAGCTGGTCCACAGAACAGGAAGTTTTTCGCTTTGGCCTTGCGGTGCATCCAGGTTCAGCAATTCGCTGATGAAGGAACCGGTGCTGTAGGAATAGTTCACGGCGTATGGATAATACCATCCACCCCAATTACCCCAGTAGGGAGCATCCCAGTAGCCGGGATAGTTCCACCACCATTCGGGACGTCCGTAGTCGGTGAAGTAATAGGTACTTCTGACGTAGCTTACCTGCAATCCGAGGTCGGCTTCTTCCCGGTCATCTACACGGACGTAGCCACGGTTGTTCATGTTAGTAACATAAGCGCTGAGAATTTCCTGGGCACTTTCATCTTTCCAGTATTCGGCGTCTTTCTTATCACCGATAACCAGAATGCTGTCCGGCATGTAATAAGTTGCAAAGGTCTTGAAATCCGCCTTCTTGTCATAGTTGGTATAAACCAGATAGTTATTGTCCAGCTTATCCATGTCAGGGTCTTTTTCGCAAGATGCAAGCGTCACTGCAAAGACCGCTAATAATAGGGGAATAAATTTCTTCATACTTCTATAATTGTTTAGGTTTAATATAAATTCCTGCCCTATGGTACCTTAGGCTTTTGTGAGAAAAAACAAGATAGGATATAAAAGGTTCACGCTGAGGAGTGTTAAAAAAGAGCAAGACCCTTCGTTCCCCTAAAGGGGAAGGAGAATGGCCTTGCTCTGTGACAGGTTTCCGTAATGCACATCATAGAATAAGGATGCTTTTCATACTGATTTGCTTTATTGGATTATCTTCTTTATCTTCTCCAGTTCATCGGCAGAGAAGCCTGTATTTTCAATCGCTTTCAGGTTGTCTGCCAGTTGTGCGACGGAGCTTGCCCCGATGATGACACTTGTCACCAGGTCGTCTTTCAATAGCCAGGCGAGTGACATTTCGGCAAGGGTTTGCCCGCGTGTGCCGGCCACTTCATTGAGGGCTTTGATTTTCCGCAGCGTTTCATCGGTCAGCACCTCTTTCTTCAGGAAAGCACCCTTTGCCATGCGCGAATCTTGGGGAATGCCGTTCAGGTAGCGGTTGGTCAGCAAGCCCTGTGCCAGCGGGGAGAAAGCGATGAAGCCGGTTCCGTTCTCTTTGGCTTGCTGCAGGATACCTTCTTCCTCCGGTTCACGGTTGAAGAGGTTGTACCTGCCTTGATAGAGCAGGCAGTGCACGTCTCGTTCTTCCAGGTATTTGTAGGCAAACCCGGCCGCTTCTTTCGGATATTTGGAGATGCCTACATAGAGTGCTTTGCCTTGCCGTACGATATCCACCAGAGTCTGCAGGGTCTCTTCAAGCGGAGTATTCGGGTCGTAGCGGTGGGAGTAGAAGATGTCCACGTAATCCAGGTTCATGCGTTTCAGACTTTGGTTGAGGCTGCTCATCAAGTACTTGCGGGAACCCCATTCTCCGTAGGGACCGGGCCACATGTCGTGTCCGGCTTTGGTGGAGATGAACAGTTCGTCCCGATAGGGCATGAAGGATTTCTTCATAATCATTCCGAAGGTTTCTTCGGCTGAGCCGTAGGAAGGCCCGTAATTGTTGGCAAGGTCGAAATGCGTGATTCCGCGGTCGAAGGCATAGTGCGCCATCGCCTGGGAATTGGCAAATGTGTTCACGTCGCCGAAGTTGTGCCACAATCCGAGTGATATTTCCGGCAGCAGGATGCCGCTTTGCCCGCAACGGCGGAATTTCATGCCGTTGTCATAACGTTCGGGCGCCGGAGAGTAAATTGGATTTATCATGATATCGTATTTTGTGGGTTACCCCATTGTTACCTCTACTGTATGCGTGCCCGGCAGATGTTTCACTACATTGCCTTCTATCGGCTGGCCGTCTACTGTGACGGACTTGATGCCCTTGCACACACCGTCCGGATTCTTCACGGTAATATGATATTCCGAACCGCGGAACCTGCGTTTCACATTGAAGCCTTTCCAGTCTGCCGGGATACAAGGATTGATTTCCAGACCTTCATAGGAAGGCTTGATGCCGAGTATGAATTGCGTGATGGCATACCACATCCACGCAGCCGTTCCCGTCAGCCAGCTGTTCTTGCCTTCACCGGGCTTGGCAGCGTCCTTGCCCGCCACCATTTGGCAGCATACGTAAGGTTCTACTTTATGCAGGGCACTGTGCTCTTCGGTGTACGACGGGCATATCTTGCGGAAATACTCCCAGGAACGATTACCCCGGCCCAGCACGGTCTCGCCGATGATGACCCACGGATTGTTGTGGCAGAAGATACCCGCGTTTTCCTTGTAACCGGCAGGATAGGTGGAGATTTCCCCGTATTCTACGACATACCGGGTGAAGGGCGGGTTGTTGAGTACAATGCCGTGTTCGCAGTCCAGGCGTTCCTTCACGGAGTCCAGTGCTTTCTTTACCATGCCGTCTTCCAGTCCGATGCCTGCCATGGCACACCAGCCTTGCGATTCGATGAAGATTTGTCCTTCCTCGTTCTCCTTGGAACCCACCTTGTGGCCGAAGTAGTCGTAGGCGCGCAGATACCAGTCGCCGTCCCAGCCATGTTTCTTTACGGCCTCCACCATATTGTCTATGTAGGTTTGTGCCCGGTTGGCCTCATCGTCTTTGCCCAGGCGGCGGCACAGTTCCACATAGTCGCGTCCGCACACTACGAACAAGCCGGCAATCATCAGTGATTCCGCCCGGCTGCCTTCCGTCTGGTTCTCCGTGGTCTGGAATGATTCATTCGGGTCCCAGGAGAAGCAGTTCAGATTCAGGCAGTCGTTCCAGTCGGCACGTCCGATGAGGGGCAGCATATGGGGACCGAGGTTCTCGATGACATGGTTGAAGGAAACACGCAGGTGTTCGAACAAAGGTACTTCCGAGCCTTCCTTGTTGTCGAAGGGGACGGGCTCATCCAGGATGCCGAAGTCTCCCGATTCCTTGATGTATGCCACCGTACCGAAGATAAGCCACATGGGGTCGTCGTTGAAACCGCCGCCGATGTCGTTGTTGCCGCGTTTGGTCAGCGGTTGGTATTGGTGGTAGCATCCTCCGTCGGGGAATTGTGTGGAGGCTATGTCGATGATCCGTTCGCGGGCGCGTTCCGGTATCTGATGCACAAAGCCCACGAGGTCTTGGTTGGAGTCGCGGAATCCCATTCCACGACCGATGCCGCTCTCGAAGAAAGAGGCGGAACGGGACATGTTGAAGGTAACCATGCACTGGTACTGGTTCCAGATGTTCACCATACGGTTCAGCTTCTCTTCACCGGTTTTCACTACATAGATGTCCAGCAGACGGTCCCAGTAGGCTTTCAACTCAGCAAAGGCGGCATCCACTTTGGCAGTGGTATCGAAAGCCGAAATCATCGCTTTGGCCTTGGCCTTGCTGACGATAGGTGAGGACGGTACCGACTGTTGCAGCTTCCCGTTATCCGTTATCCACTGTTCATTATCCATGGCTTCAAATTTCTCCTCCTGCCTGTTTTCCACATAGCCCAGCAGGAAGATGAGGTCGCGGTTTTCACCGGGTTGCAGCTCTATCTCCAGATAATGAGAGGCGATGGGGCTCCAGCCGTGGGCAATGCTGTTGCCCGGCTTGCCGTCTACCACCCGTTCCGGGTCGGCGAATTCGTTGTAGAGCCCTACGAACGTTTCGCGGTCTGTGTCGAAGCCGTCTATGGGGGTATTGACACTGTAGAACGCATAGTGGTTGCGGCGTTCCTTGTATTCCGTCTTGTGGTAGATGACAGAACCGTCCACTTCCACCTCTCCCGTGGAGAAGTTACGCTGGAAGTTCTCCATGTCCGTAGCCGCATTCCACAGGCACCATTCGGCGAAGGAAAACAGCTTGAGCTTTCTCACTTTGGAGGAGGTGTTCCGCAGTGTCAGCTTCTGCACTTCTCCCCAGGTCTTCAGTGGAACGAAGAAGAGCAGGCTGGCTTCGATGCCGTCCTTTGCTCCGGTGATGCGGGTGTAGCTCATGCCATGACGGCACTCGTAGCTGTCGAGTGCAGCCTTGCAGGGTTTCCAGGTCGGCGACCATACGTTGCCGCCTTCGTTGATGTAGAAGTAGCGTCCTCCGTTGTCCATCGGCACGTTGTTGTAGCGGTAGCGGGTGATGCGGCGGAACTTGGCATCCTTGTAGAAAGAATAGCCTCCGGCTGTATTGGAGATGAGTGAGAAGAAGTCTTCATTGCCCAGATAGTTAATCCACGGCCAGGGTGTCTTGGGGTCGGTAATGACATATTCGCGGTTTTCGTCATCGAAATATCCGAATCTTTTGTCTTGCATATTATTCATAGTTTTCTGTTTGATATATTTTCCGGTAGTTGTACCATCCGGTTATTCTCCGGAGCGCGCCTCAAATTTAAGAACTTTTCTCCTATCACCCTTGTCTGTCCGGCGTGTTTTTTCCTATCGGCAGCATGAAGTACCGGAAAAAGATATAAAAGTATCACTGTACGGATTCTTTTCGCCCTATCTTTGTAAACACATTTTATGGTTAACCGATATGAAGCACTTATTCGCTATCCTTTTCCTTTTAGGAACCGCTATTTCTCTTTCTGCCCAATCCGTCCGCGAACGTATTCTGCTGGATGACGGCTGGCTGTTTGCTTTCGGCAATGCTTCCTCGCCGGAGAAAGATTTCGGTTGTGGAACAGAGTATTTCAACTATCTGACCAAGGCGGCATCTATCCATAACGAGGGTCCTTATTCTCCCAAGTTCAATCCGGAGAAGTGGGGCGTGGATTGGAAAACGGTCAATCTTCCGCATGACTGGGTCGTCGATTTGCCATACGCCAAAGAAGCCAGTCACAGCCATGGCTATAAGACAGTGGGCTATAAATATCCCGGGACTTCGGTGGGATGGTATCGCAAGACATTCACCGTGCCGCAGGAGGATTTGGGTAAGCACCTTTATCTTCAATTCGACGGTATCTTCCGCGATGCCCGTGTTTGGATAAACGGTTTCTATCTGGGACACGAGCCGAGCGGCTATGCCACGCAGGTGTACGACATTGCGGAATACCTGAATTACGGAGAAGAGAACCTGATAACTGTCCGTGCAGATGCCACGCTTGAGGAGGGATGGTTTTATGAAGGTGCGGGCATCTACCGGCACGTGTGGCTGAATAAGACGGCGCCGTTGCATGTGAAGCCGTTCGGCACCTTTGTGCACAGCACTTTGGCCGCGCCTTTTGACAAGGCCACGCTGACGATAGAGACCACTGTTGAAAACTCCGGTCTGCAAACGGAAGATTACCGCCTCTGCCATATCCTCCGGGATGCCGATGGCAAGGAAGTGGCACGCTGTGAAACGGCCGGCAAGCCGGTACTGCCGAAAGACCGCCGGCTCACCATCGGAGAAATGGCGCTGGACAAGCCTCGTCTTTGGAGTGTGGATGCACCTTATTTATATATGCAGTTGTTTCCCTCATTGGTGAGCGACTGGCGCAAACAATGGGGAATAGGGGAATTCCCCTTCTACTATGCCCAGATTGCTCCGTTCAATTATAATAAAGGAGAGGGAAAAGGCAAGAATTCGGCTTACCTGCGTGAAGCG